>DASUMQ010000377.1:0-23942 GCA_036277615.1 Steroidobacteraceae bacterium | reverse complement strand
CCCATCCCCGGCAGCAGCTGCAGCACGCGAAACGCCGCGATCCGGTTGCGCGGGTTGTCCGCCCAGCGCAGCACCGCGAGCAGGTCCTTGACGTGCGCCGCCTCGAGGAACTTGAGGCCGCCGTATTTAACGAACGGCACGTTGCGGCGCATGAGCTCGAGTTCGAGCACGTCGCTGTGGTCGGAGTTGCGGAACAGCACGGCCTGGCGACGCAGGTCGACGCCGCGCTCACGCGCCTCGAGCACGCGGTCGACCACGAACGTCGCCTGCGCCTGCTCGTCGAGGACCGTGACGTACTGCGGCCGGGCGCCCGAGCCGCGCGAACTCTGCAGGCGCTTCAAGTACTGGCGACCGCCCTCGGCCATGAGCGCGTTGGCCGCGTCCAGTACGGCCTGCGTCGACCGGTAATTCTGCTCCAGCGTCACGACGCGCGCCGCGGGTGTGAACTTCCCCGGAAAATCGAGGATGTTGTCGACGGAGGCCGCCCGGAACGAATAGATCGCCTGCGCGTCGTCGCCGACGACCGTGAGCCCCGCGCCGTCGGGCTTGAGCCGCAACAGGATTTCCGCCTGCAGCACGTTGGTGTCCTGGTATTCGTCCACGAGCACGTGGTCGAAGCGTGACCCGATCGCGGCCGCGAGGGCCGGCTCCTGCACCATCACGTGCCAGTAAAGCAGCAGGTCGTCGTAGTCGAGCACCTGCTGCTCGAGCTTGGCTTCGACATAGGCCCGGCACAGCGCGGTGAGTTGCGTCTCCCACTCGAGGCACCACGGGTAAACCGTCTCGAGCGTGTGTCGCAGCGGCCGTTGCGTGTTGACGCGGTGCGAGTAGATCGCGAGACACGTGTCCTTGCGCGGAAAGCGCTTTTCGGTGCGCGAGTAGCCGAGCCGGTGGCGCACGACGTCGACGAGGTCGGCCGCATCGCCACGGTCGAGCACGCTGAACCCCGGATCGAGGCCGAGCCGGGGGGCGTACTCGCGGACGAGCCGGTTGCCGATCGCGTGAAACGTGCCCGACCACGGCAGTCGCAGGTTCCCGGGCACGCCGGCACGTCCCTGCGCCTGCGACGCGAGCGCGTCCGCCATCACGCGCTGCGCGCGTCGCGTCATCTCGAGCGCCGCGCGCCGGCTGAACGTGAGCAGCAGCATGCGTTCCGGCGCCACTCCCTGCAGCAACAGGTGGGCGACGCGGTGCGCGAGCGTACTGGTCTTGCCCGTGCCGGCCCCCGCGATGACCAGCAGGGGCCCCGCGTCGAGGCCGCCGCGCGGCCGTCGCTCCCCGTGTATCACGGCGGCGGTCTGGGCGGGATTCAGCGTGCTGAAAACAGCGGCCATCACGTCATCGGCAGGGTGGACTGTATGGAATCACAGTATAGGGGATGCCGCGGGCCTTTCCTCTATGATTCGGCCGCGGGCGGCCCGCGACGACAACGGGGACGGTGTGGCGATCGCGAGCAGCAACGATTTCCGCTTCACGGGCGTGCTGCTGCGCATCGCGTTCTCGCTCGCGCTGGTGTTCCTGACCTTCAATCCATCCGGGCGTTCGTATTTCCACTGGTTGTCGGCCAGCCTTTCGCCGATCGAACCGCTGGTCGTGGTCGCCGGCATCGTGCTGGTCGGCGCCTGGCTGTTCTTCGTTCGTGCGACGTTCGCGTCCATGGGCATCATCGGCGTCGTGCTGCTGCTGGCGCTGTTCGCCTCGATCGTCTGGTGGATGGTCTCGCAGGGCTGGCTGTCGGTGGAGAACCCCTCGGCGATGGCGTGGGTGGTGCTGACGTGCCTGGGCCTGCTGCTCGGGATCGGCATGTCGTGGTCGCACATCCGGGCTCGTATTTCCGGCCAGGCCTCCGTCGATCGCGTCGACGACTGAACCGACCCGTCACATTTCCTGCCGCGGAGTTCGACGACATGGCCGACGCCCGAAACGTTGCGGATCGCTACCCGTCCCAGCCGAAGCACCTGACCGCGCTCGACCTGCCGGTGCCGCCGCGCACGTCGCTGCCACCGGACCTGCAGAAGTATTTCGCGGTCTGCGACGAGAAGATCGGTTTCCTGCCGAACGTCCTCGCCGCGTACACGTTCGACGAGGCCAAGCTGCGGGCCTTCATCGGGTTCTACAACGACCTGATGCTCGAGGAGTCCCCGCTCAGCAAGCTCGAGCGCGAAATGATTGCCGTCGTCGTGTCGTCCGCGAACCGCTGCTACTACTGCCAGGTCGCGCACGGACAGGCCGTCCGCCAGCTGTCGGGCGATCCCGCACTCGGCGAGCTGCTGGTCATGAATTACCGCGCGGCGCAGCTGAGCCCGCGCCACCGGGCGATGCTCGACTTCGCGCACAAGGTCACCGTGATGCCGGATGGAATCGTCGAGGCGGACCGCGAGCGCCTGCGCGCGGCCGGGTTCGACGCCCGCGCGGTCTGGGACATCGCTGCGGTCGCCTCGTTTTTCAACATGACCAATCGCATGGCGACCG
Organism: Steroidobacteraceae bacterium; assembly: GCA_036277615.1. Taxonomy (GTDB): domain Bacteria; phylum Pseudomonadota; class Gammaproteobacteria; order Steroidobacterales; family Steroidobacteraceae; genus RPQJ01. The sequence continues at coordinate 21,470 of DASUMQ010000377.1, read as the reverse complement.
CGGTGGACATGGTGCCGAACCCGGAGTACCACGCGGCGGACCGCTGACGATCGAAGCACGGGCAGGGACCGCGGCCCGTTCGAGGAAACACACCCATGGCCAGATCCGTCGCCCGGCTCGCCGGGCTCGTGCTCATCCTGTGCGCCATCGGCGCAGTGCACGCTGCAACGCCCGCCGCTTCGGCCGCGGGTGGGGCGGCCTTCCAGAAAGTCGTCGACGCACTGCTGGCCGACCTCTACGCGCGCAACCCGACCTACGCGACCGACCTCGGCCTGCACGAGTTCGACGGCAGGCTCGAGGACTACTCGGCGGCGTCGATCGCTGCCGAACTGCAGGCCCTCGCGAGGTTCGAGGCAGAGCTCGAGCGCATCGACCCGAAGGGGTTGACTCAGGTCCAACGGCAGGACCGCGAGCTGCTGCGGCTGTCGCTCGCGTCGCGCCGGCTCGACGCCGAGCGCGTACGACCGCTCGAACGGAACCCGGACGTCTACAGCAGCGGCATCACCAATTCCGCCTACGCGCTGATCAAGCGTGATTACGCGCCCGCCGAACAGCGCTTGCGCAGCCTCGTCGAGCGCGAGAAGGCGATGCCGTCGGCCCTGTTCGAAGCCCGTCGCAACCTGCGCGACGTGCCGCGGATTTACGCCGAGATCGCGATCGAACAACTGGACGGCAACCAGGAGTTCTTCCGCTCGGCGGTGACCGAGGCTTTCGCCGGCGTCGGCGACGCGGCCCTGCAAGCCGAGTTCAAGCGCACGAACGACGCCGTGATCCGCGCCCTGGGCGATTACAAGACGTGGTTGCAGCAGGCCCTGCTGCCGAAGGCGACCGGCAGCTTCGCCTGGGGCGCGGAGCTGTACCGACGCAAACTCTGGGCTGACGAGATGATCGACACGCCGCTCGCGCAACTGGAGCGGATCGCGCTGCAGGACCTGGAGCGCAACCAGGCCGCGTTCGCCGCAGCGGCGAAGCAGGTCGACCCGACGAAGTCGCCGCTCGAAGTGCTCGCCGCGATACAGCTCGACCATCCGCCGCCGGACAGGCTGCTGGCCACGACGCAGGCCGAGCTCGACGCGCTCGGTCGCTTCATGACCGAGCGGCACATCGTGACGATTCCGCAGGACGCGCCGCCGGCCAAGGTACAGGAAACGCCGCCGTTCATGCGCGCGACGACCTCGGCCTCGATGGACACGCCGGGACCGTTCGAGCAGGGCAAGCTGCAGGGGTTTTACAGCATGACGCTGCCCGACCCCGCGTGGCCCGCGGAGCAGAAAGAGGAATTCATGCGGCAGTGGTTCTACCCGCTGATCACGAACGTGTCGGTGCACGAGGTCTGGCCTGGGCATTACCTGCAGTTCCTGTACGCGCCGACGTATCCCTCTGTGGTACGCAAGGTCATGGGCTCGAACGCGAACGCCGAAGGCTGGGCCCACTACTGCGAACAGATGGTGATCGACGAGGGTTTCCACGCGGACGATCCGCGCTATCGGCTGGCGCAGCTGCAGGACGCGTTGCTGCGCGATGCGCGCTTCATCGTCGGCATCCGGCTGCACACGCAGGGGATGACGCTGCGGCAGGCCGAGGACTTCTTCGTCAACGAGGGCTACCAGCCGCGTCCCGTCGCCGTCTCCGAGACCAAGCGCGGCACCTCGGACGCGCTTTACGGCTATTACACGATGGGCAAGCTTGCGATCCTGAAGCTGCGCGCCGACTACCAGCGCAAGCTCGGCCCGGCATTCCGGCTGCAGGATTTCCACGACCGGTTCATCGGCCTCGGCCCGCTGCCATTGCCGCTCGTGCGCGAGGCGATGCTGGGCGAACGCGGCACGCTGTTCTGATGACCGGGGCGGCGCGCGCGAATCAGTCGCTGGTCGGGGCGATCCGGTACTCGTGCACTTCGCTGTGGTCGTTCAACGTCGTCGCCAGGCGGCCCGCCGCAGAGCGATCGGTCGACGCGATCGTGGTCGTATAGCGGCGCACCCGGCCCTCCCCGTCCAGCCGATAGCTGAAGTTCGCCACGGTGAACCCGTGCTTCGTGACGAATTCGCGCACGGTCTGCTCGCCGTGCTCGCTGTCCGGCGCGAACCGGACTTCGAAGTGGTAGTACGCCTGCGTCGGCATGCGCACTTCGATCAGGCGGAACACCGACAGCACGCCCAGCGTCAGCACGACCGCGAGTACGAGCGGAAAGTAGAAGCCGGCTCCGGCGAGCACGCCGATCGCGGCCGTGATCCAGATCGAGGCGGCCGTGGTCAGCCCGCGCACCGACAGGCCCTCGCGCATGATCACGCCGGCGCCGAGGAAGCCGATGCCCGTCATGATGCCCTGCGCCATCCGGGTGGGATCCAGCCGGACCAAGGTGTCCGGCGTCTGCACCCAGTGCGACTCGTAGACGGTCACCAGCATCAACACCGTGGAGGCCATGCAGACGAGCGCATGCGTGCGAAAGCCGGCCGGACGACCACGGTACGACCGTTCGTAACCGATCACCGCGCCCGCCGCCAGCGAGACCAGGATCCGCACCGCCATGTCGATGAGATCGGCATCGAGCTGCACGGGCGCGGCCTCAGCGCACGAGGCGCATCACTTTGGCCTTGAAGTCGTCGTACGGCGGATAGCGCTGCGGCGCGTCGAACCGGAAGCTGCGCTTCATGACCGGCTTCATGTGGCTGAACGTCTCGAAGCCGTACCATCCCGTGTACCGGCCCATGCCGCTCGCGCCGATGCCACCGAACGGCAGCTCCGGCGACACCATGAAGATGACCGCGTCGTTGATGCAGACGCTGCCCGCGCTGAGCCGCGACAGCACCGCCTCCTCGAGCGCCTTGCTCTTCGAGAACAGGTACAGGGCGAGCGGCTTGGGGCGGTCCGCCACGAACTTGATCGCATGGTGCATCTCGTCCACGGTGATCACCGGCAGCACCGGCCCGAAGATCTCCTCGCGCATCAGCGCGGACTCGGGATCCGGGTCGAGCACGATCGTCGGCGCCACGTAGCGCCGGGCCACGTCGACCTGTCCGCCCGTGTGGACCTTCTGGCCCTCGAGCAGCTTCGCGAACCGCGCCGTGTGACGCTCGCTGGCAATCCGGCAGAAGTCCGGGCTCTGGCTCGGGTCGTCGCCGTAGAACTGCTTGATCTTCGCGGCGAGCGTGTCGGCGAACTGCGCGGCGACGTCGCGGTGCACGAGCACGTGGTCGGGCGCGACACAGGTCTGCCCGGCGTTGATGAACTTGCCCCACGCGATCCGCGACGCCGCGACCTCGAGGTCGGCGCTCTTGTCGATGATGCACGGGCTCTTGCCGCCGAGCTCGAGCGTCACGGGCGAGAGGTGCTTCGCGGCGGCGGCCATCACGATGCGCGCGACGCGCTCGTTGCCCGTGTACAGGATGTGGTCGTACTGGTACTCGAGCAGCTCCGTGGTCTCGGGGATGCCGCCCTCGATCACCGCGAAGGCGTCGTTGTCGAGATAGCGCGGCAGGATCCGCGCGATCGCCTCCGAGGTGTGCGACGTGATCTCCGACGGTTTCATCACCGCACAGTTGCCCGCTGCGATCGCGCCCACCAGCGGCGCACAGACCATCGACAACGGGTAGTTCCACGGCGCGATGATCAGCACCACGCCCTTGGGCTCGGGCTGGATGTAACTGCGGCCGGGCAGGGCCATCAGCGGCGTCGGCACGCGCTTCGGCTTGAGCCATTTCCTGAGGTGCCGGGCGGCGTACGTGGCTTCACTCTCGACGAAGCTCATCTCGGTGAGCACCGCTTCGAAGTGGCACTTGCCGAGATCGGCCCGCAGCGCCTCGCCGAAGTCCTTCTCGTGGTCGCGCATCATGCGCGCCAGTTCCTTGAGTTGCTGCAGGCGCCATTCGATCGGCTGGGTCTTGCCCGTCGCAAACGTGGCGCGCAACCGGTGCAGCGCGTCGGGGATCCCGGATCTCCCGGTCGTCGCGCCAGCGCCCGCGGCCGTGGGTGTGGTCGTCAATGTCGCTGCTGCTGTGCTGCTCATCACTGGGTCCCCCGGATCGGTCCCGTCGCTCGGTCGTCGATCGCCCGACCCGCCGACAGACCGATAACGCTACCACAGGCCGCCGCTTCTGGTGCGCCGCAACATCGATCGCGACTCGATATCATCGGCCGGCACCGCCGAGGAGCGCCCATGACCGACGAGATCCGCAACGTCCACACCGGCAAGGTCCTGACGCTGAACCTCGAGCGGGTCACGCTGCCGAACGGCCGCGTGGCCGAACTCGAGATCGCCCATCACCCCGGCGGGGCGACCATCGTCGCCCTCGATGCGCAGGACCGGGTGTGCCTGCTGCGCCAGTTCCGTCACGCGGCGGGCGGCTGGATCACCGAACTGCCGGCCGGGAAGCTCGACAATCGTGAGCCGCCACTGCAGTGCGCGCAGCGCGAACTGGCCGAGGAAGTCGGGATGTCGGCGCGACGCTGGGACCACCTCGGCCAGTTCTTCAGCTCGCCCGGCGTGCTCACCGAGGTGATCCACGTGTTCCTGGCCCGTGAGCTCGAGGCGTGCGCGGCGGCCCCCGAGGAGCACGAGGTGTTCGAGGCGAGTTGGGTGCCGGTCGAGGAGGCGTTCCGGCTCGCGAGCGACGGCACCCTGCGGGACGCGAAGACGGTGATCGGTCTCGCGTGGGCGCGCGCGCGCCTAGCAGACGATGCCGCCGGCAAAATGTGATCGACTCCGCACTACCGACGCGTCGATTTTTGTAACATCGTCTCCCGACAGATCGATCGTACGTGCGTCTTCGAGCGAGACCGACCACCATGGCCGACAAACCGACGGGCAAGAAGCCCCCCGCCTCCGCCGAACAGGACCCGGACGAACCGGGGCGGCTCGAACGCGACGACCGCGGCAACGTCACCTGGCAGTGGTCGGATGACCAGAACCTCAATGCCGACGACACGCTGGGGGCCGCCGAGCGCCTCCGCGCGCTCGTGGACCCGGGTCTCGACGTGCAGGAAGAGCAGGAAAACCCGCTGAGCCCGGCCCAGAGCAACACGAAAGGGCTCAAGACCGGTTACAACCCCTACAACAGTGGTGCGCTGGGGAAGCAGGCCTGGAAAAAGAAAAAGGACCTGCGTCGGCTCTCCGAGTGGATCGAGCTGAAGAAGAAGATGTCGGACAAGAAGGAATAGCGGCTGGGGGCCAGTGGCCACTACCCGGCGGCGTAGCGCAGCTTCGCATGCCGGCCGAGCCGATAGAACGAGCGCAGCTCGGCCAGCATCGCGGCGGGACGGGCCTGCCGCCGGCGCAGGAACCGTTCCTCGAGCCGCCCGCAGAACCGCGCGGCGAACCGATGCGCTTCCGTATAGCGCTCCCGCTCGGGCTCCGTGAGATGCGGCAGCAGTCGCCCGCCCTCGAACAGGCGCCGGAACAGCTCGCCGGGAAAGCGGCCTTCGCGCTGCGCGAGCAATAACGCGAGGGAGCTCGCGTACTTGTCGACCTCGGCCTGCAGCTCGAGTTCGAGCAGCGACACGTCGCGATCGCAACCCGCGCTCCAGCTCACGTAGTGGAAGTGGCTGACGCCCTCCAGCGCCGTGCAGTAATCCTGCAGGTTGCGTTCGTCGAGCGCTTCGAGCGGACAATGACGGCCGAGCCGCTCGAGCACTTCCGCGTGCAGGTACAGACTCATGGCGACGCCGTCCTGCGTCTCCGCGATCAGCAACTGCTCGTCGGTCGGGGGTGGATCGTCGCTCGACTGCAGCGCTGCGGCGTGCTGCGGATCGGTGATCAGGAAGTCGCGGACGTCGTGTTCGACCGGCGCGTCGTAGAGGCCGGCGAGCAGCGACTGCAGCTGACGCAGCAGCGCCATGGCGCCCTAGTTCAGGTCGCGACCCAGCGGCACGATCGTCGGATCGACGCCGAGGCTCGTCAGGATCGCATGCGCCCGCGGGCTGCCGGTCTTGAGCCAGATCTCGTACTGGCGCAGCACGTCGCGCTGGTCGTGCCGGTGCGCCATTTCGCTCACGTCGTTCAGGGCGTCGACGAGCCGCTGGAACTTCTGCGCCAGCTCGGCGAAGACGGAACCCAGTGCGCGGCCACGCGCGCCGGTGCGACAGGTGTCGGCGAGCGTGCCGTACGCACGGCCGCCCATCGCAATGTGGTAGTCGATGTCGACGAGCCTGCGTGCGAAGCTCTGCGCGAAGAAGCCGGCGACGAACAGCGACACGTCGCCGACGCGTTGCAGCGTACGCAGCTGTTCCTCGCGCGACCCGGCCGAGCCGGCGTCGGCGAGCATCATCGCGAGCGGCTTGAGCCGCGGGCCCTCGGGCGTGGCGTCGAACAGCGCCTCCGAGCGGGCGAACATGGTCAGCATGTTGACCACGTAGTGCTCGGTGTGGTCGTCGACCCCTACGTTCTGCCGCTCGAGCGCGGCGTGCACCGAGTCCCGGAAGAACTCACGCAAGTTGCGCACGTCGATCGTCATACCGCGATCTCTCCTCCGCGTTGGCAGCCGGTGGGCGCGTCTGCTGACAGGACCGCGCTCACCGCGTGCGTGCCGATGCGTAGAAAACTAGCGAGAGCCGGTGTGCGTTTACAAGGGGTCTTTTGCGCGTTCTGCGCGTTACTTCTCACACGACCACCGGATCCGTGCGGCGCGTTCGCTCGGCGCGCATGCCGCACCGGCGTGTCGGCGCCTTCGGGCGCGACGACGCCGGCGTGGGTAGGCCGTCAGGCCAGCTGAGCGCGGTGCAAGGCCACGGGCAGTTCGTCGAGACTCGTGATTTCCACACCCGGCGCAGGCGACCGGCGGGTCCAGGTCGAGCCGGCCCGGTTGAGCCACACGGGCAGCAGCCCGGCCGCCCGTGCACCTTCGACGTCGGCTTCCGGATCGTCGCCGACGTGCGCGGCGTCGTGCGCGTGCAGGCCCGCACGCTGCAGCAGGATCTCGAACATGCGCGGATCCGGCTTGAGCGTGCCGGCGTCGCGCGCCGCGAGCGTGGCCTCGAAATAGTGGTCGAGTCCGATCGCGCGCAGGTTCGCATTGCCGTTGCTGATCGCGAACAGGCGGTACTCACCGTGGAGCCGTTCGAGCGCGGGGCGCACGTCGTCGTAGAGGACGACCTCGTTGCGCACCCGGTAGAAGACCTCGAACGCTGCGTCGGCCATCGCGTCGGGATAGCCGACCTCGCGCGCGTGGCGTCGCAACGTTTCCAGCCGCAGCCACGTGAAGTCGTGACGCATCGCCGGGTGCTCGCGTGCGATCTGCACGCGCAGTGCGCGCATGGACTCGAGGTCGTGCCGGTCGGTCACGCGCGGGTAGCGCTCGCGCAGGAAGTCGAGCAGCGCGTGCTCCGCACGCAGGATCACCGGGCGACAGTCCCACAGCGTGTCGTCGAGGTCGAAGAAGATGGCCCGGATCGCGCTCACCGCGGTACCGTATGCGACGTCCCTGAGCGGGCGAGAGGCGGCGAGTCTACATGAGGTGCACGACGACACGGTTCGGTGAGCGGATGACCCGGCACACCGGCGCGCTCGAACTCATGGACGACCTTGGCAGCGCGCTCGCGCGCGTCGATGCGGCCGACCTGCACCTGCTCGGCGGTGGCAACCCCGCGCGTATCGCGGCCGTCGAAGCCGTATATCGGCGCCGGCTGCACGAAATCGCCGACGACGCGTCTCAGTTCGGCCGCTTCGCCGGCTCGTACGCCGCGCCGGGCGGCGACCTCGGGTTCCGTGCCGCAGTTGCCGAAACCCTGGCCCGGCAATACGGCTGGCCGCTCACGGCCCGCAACGTCGGGCTCGCGAGCGGCAGCCAGTCCGCGTTCTTTTTCCTGTTCAACCTCTTCGCGGGCGAGCGAGCGGACGGCACGCGCAGCAGGATCCTGCTGCCACTGGCGCCGGAATACATCGGCTACGTCGACCTCGGGCTCTGCCACGACATGCTCGTGTCGCAACCGGCGCTCGTCGAGGATCTCGACGACGGCTTCTTCAAGTACCGCATCGACTTCGAGCGCCTGCGCGTGCCCGCGGACGTGGGCGCGATCTGCGTCTCGCGGCCCACGAACCCGTCGGGCAACGTGCTGGCCGAGGACGAGTTGGAGAGGCTCGACGCGCTGGCGCGCGCGCACGGCGTGCCGTTGATCATCGACGCCGCGTACGGGCTGCCGTTCCCGGGGATCCAGCACGCGCACCCCGGCACGCTCTGGAACCCGAACGTGGTGCTCTGCCTGAGCCTGTCCAAGCTCGGCCTGCCCGCGCTGCGCACCGGCATCGTCGTGGCGGACGAGCCGATCATCGAAGCGCTGACGGCATTCAACGCGACGGCTGCGCTCGCACCCGGCTCCGCCGGCCCTGCGCTCGTCGAGCCGCTGTTGCGCAGCGGCGAACTCGCTGCACTCTGCGAGGACGTGATCCGGCCGCATTACCGGCAGCTGTGCGGTCTCGCGGTCGCGGGGCTGCAGCAAGCGTGCGAGGGGCTGCCGCTGCGGATCCACCGACCCGAAGGCGCATTCTTCCTGTGGCTCCGTTTCCCGGGACTGCCGATCCCGAGCGCCGAGTTGTATCGACGACTCAAGCGCCGCGGCGTGTACGTGCTTTCGGGCCACCATTTCTTTCCGGGGCTGCCGGACGACACGCCGCACCGGCACGAGTGCCTGCGGCTGAGCTACGCCCAACCGGTCGAGCGCGTCCGCGCCGGCATCGCGATCCTGGCGGAGGAAGTGCGCAAGGCTTACGGGATCGATGTCTGAGCGAGGTCCGCTGCAGACGAACGAGCGCGCCCTCGGCGCGCTCGCGGTTCACGGCCGGGCTGGAAGAATCACGTCACGAGAGGCGCACGATCGTGTCGTGCATGCTCTCGTCGATCCACAGGTCCTCGCTGTCCTTGAGCATCTTCTCGTAGTCGCGGTCCTTGAGCAGGGTCGCGTCGAGCTTGGCCGAATCGTCGAGGCTTTCGACGTCGTAGTACCAGTGGATTTTCGGAGCGCCGAACAACTCGACGCCGAACTTCATGTTCAGGTCGTGTCGCTTGTTCAGGTACGCGGTCACTTCGGTGGCGAACTGCACAGCCGCCGGAACTTCGGCCGCGTGCTTTACGGTAGCCGTACGCTCAAAGCGGAACATGGTAGCCCCCTGACTGATGATCGAGATGTTGATGGGCCGGCGACCGGCGGGTTGCCCCGGCGAAGTCGAAGCCAGCTCGCTGTCGACCGGTAGCGGATAGTGGATTCCCAATTGATGCCCGTGCCAATCCGGAATAATCGCCAGCCGGTGTCACGCATGGCCGATCGAATGGCTCGCACCTGCCCGTGACGAAGCGCGGAGGCTTCATGCCGGATCCGGCGATTCCGATGCAACACTGATTGCGACGATCTCGCATCGGTGCCGGTCGTTCCGACAGCTTGCACCGCGGCCGGACTGAGCGAGGCGTCAGTGACCGGTGCTGCGCTCAGCCAGGAATTCGGCGAGCACGGACGCCGTGTGCGAGGCCCGCGGTTTCGCCGCAAGCTGCTCGGGCGCGCCCTCGCAAACGACGCGCCCGCCGCCCGCGCCGCCCTCGGGACCGAGGTCGCTCACCCAGTCGGCCTCGGCGATCACGTCGAGGTTGTGCTCGATCACGACCACGGTGTTGCCGGCTTCGACCAGGCGGTGCAGCACGCGGATCAGCTTTTCGACGTCGGCCATGTGCAGGCCGACGGTCGGCTCGTCGAGCACGTACAGCGTGCGCAGCGAGGCCTCGCGGCCCGGCCGCAGCCGTGCGAGTTCCGTCACGAGCTTGATCCGTTGCGCCTCGCCGCCCGACAGGGTCGGGCTCGGTTGCCCCAGCGTGAGGTAGCCGAGACCCACGTCCTGCAGCAACGTGAGCGCGTGGTGGATCCGCGCGTGCGCCTCGAAGAACGGCGCCGCGTCGTCGACGCTCATCGCGAGCACGTCGCCGACACTCCGGTCGCGATACGTGACGGCGAGCGTTTCGACGTTGAAGCGCCGGCCACCGCAGACGTCGCAGAGCACCTTCACGTCGGGCAGGAAGCTCATCTCGATGGTCTGGACGCCCTGGCCTTCGCACGCCTCGCAGCGGCCACCGGCCGTGTTGAACGAAAAACGCCCGGGTCCGTAGCCGCGCACGCGGGCATCGGTGGTGCCGGCGAAGAGCTTGCGCACGTCGTCCCAGAAACCCACGTAGGTGGCCGGGCAGGAACGCGGCGTCTTGCCGATCGGCGTCTGGTCGACCTCCAGCACACGCGCGATCGCCTCGGCGCCCTCGATGACGTCGCAGCCGACCCACGGTGGCGCCCGGCGCCGGCCGGCCTGCGAGGTACGTGCGTACATGTTCGCGTGCAGGACGTCGCGCGCGAGCGTCGACTTGCCCGACCCCGACACGCCGGTGACGACCGTGAGCCGGTCGAGCGGGAAGCGCGCCCGCGCCAGGCGCAAGTTGTGCAGGGTCGCGCCGCGCACGACGAGGCTCGGCGTCGAACGGCTGACGGGCCGCCGCGCGACGAGCGGGTGACGCAGCGGGTTCGCGAGAAACCGGCCGGTCACCGAGTCGGGCGACGCGATCAGGTCGGCGACGCGGCCCTCGCCGACGACGGTGCCGCCGCGCGTGCCGGCGCCGGGCCCGAGGTCGAGCAGGTGGTCGGCGCGGCGGATCGTCTCCTCGTCGTGCTCGACGACGAGCAGCGTGTTGCCCTTCCGGCCGAGTCGCGCGAGCGAGTCGAGCAGGATGCGATTGTCGCGCGGGTGCAGGCCGATCGTCGGTTCGTCCAGCACGTAGCAGACGCCCTGCAGGTTCGAACCGAGTTGTGCGGCGAGCCGGATGCGTTGCGCCTCACCGCCCGAGAGCGTGGGCGCCGAGCGGTCGAGCGAGAGGTAGCCGAGGCCGACGTCGCGCAGGAACTCCAGGCGCGATCCCGCCTCGGCACGGAGGTCGCGCGCAATCTCGCTTTCGCGGCCGTCGAGTTCCAGCGTCTCGAAGAAGCCGAGGGCTTGCTCGACCGGCAATGCCGACAGGTCCGCGATCGAGCGACCCTTGAAGCGCACGTTGAGGGCGACCGGGTTGAGACGACGGCCATCGCAGCTTGCGCACGCGCCCGCCTCGCCCTCGAACCACTCGTTCCACCAGACTTCCTCGCCCGACTGTTCCTCGTCGAAGCCGCTGATCTGCAGGCCGGTGCCGAAGCAGTCCTCGCACCAGCCGTGCTTGGAGTTGTACGAGAACATGCGCGGGTCGGGTTCCGCGAAGCTCCGCGCGCAGGAGGGGCACGCACGCCTGGTCGAGAACACGCGCGTGCGGCCGCGATCGACCACGTGCGCGACGCCCTTGCCGAACTCGAGCGCCCGATCGAGGGCCTCACGCAGCGCCGCTTCGGTCTCGGGCGCGACCTTGACGGTGGCGACCGGCAATTCGATCGTGTGCTCACGGAAGCGGTCGAGCCGCGGCCATTTCGCGGTGGGCAGCATCGCGCCGTCCACGCGCAATTCGGCGAAGCCTTTCGAGGCAGCCCACTTGGCGAGGTCGGTGTAGAAGCCCTTGCGCGCGATCACGAGCGGCGCGAGCAGTTCGATGCGCCGTCCGCGCGCCTCGCGCAGCAGCAGCGCCGCGATCGAATCGGCGCTTTGCGGCTCGATCGGCACCTGGCAGTCTGGACAGTATTGCGTCCCCAGCTTCACGTACAGCAGGCGCAGGAAGTGGTGCACCTCGGTCAGCGTGCCCACGGTGCTCTTGCGGCCGCCGCGGCTCGTGCGTTGCTCGATCGCCACCGTCGGCGGGATGCCGAAGATCGCGTCGACGTCCGGGCGCGCCGCGGGCTGCACGAACTGCCGCGCATACGCGTTGAGCGACTCGAGGTAGCGCCGCTGGCCCTCGTTGAACACGATGTCGAACGCGAGTGTGGACTTGCCGGAGCCGGAGACACCCGTCAGCACGGTCATGCAGTCGCGCGGGATCGTGACCTCGACGTCGCGCAGGTTGTGCTCGCGCGCGCGGTGCACGACGATCGAGTCGCGTGCGCGGTCGGCCACCGCGTCCCGGCTCGCGGCGGGCAGCGAGAAACTCGGCAGCTGCGCCTGGCCCGCGCGCAGCACGGCCGCGCGTTCGCGTTCGTCCTCGACGAGTGCCCGTCCGGTGTGCGACTCGGCGCACGCCATCACGGTCGCGGGCGCGCCGGCGACCAGCACGCGCCCGCCGGCGTCGCCGCCCTCGGGCCCGAGGTCGACGATCCAGTCGGCCGCCCGGATCACGTCGAGGTTGTGCTCGATCACGAGCAGTGAGTGACCCGAGTCGAGCAGCCGCTTGAAAGCACCGAGCAGCTTCGCGACGTCGTCGAAGTGCAGGCCGGTGGTGGGTTCGTCGAACAGGAACAGCGTAGGGGACTGTCCCCTTTTTCCGCTTTGGGAAAATGGGGACTGCCCCCCCTTGCCACGGTCATCCGGAGCGTCCCCATTTTCGCGGAAATTCGGAGCGTCCTTATTCTTGCTGGCGCGCTTCGCGTCCTTGACGTCGGCGAGGAAGCCCGCGAGTTTCAGCCGCTGCGCCTCGCCGCCCGACAGCGTCGGCACGGGCTGTCCGAGCCGCAGGTAATCGAGCCCCACGGCCGCAAGCGGTTCCAGCCGCGCGAGCACCTCCGCGTCGTCGGCGAAGAAGAGGACGGCCTCGGACACGGTCAACTCGAGCACCTGCGCGACGTGGTATGCACGACCGCCGCGCTCGAGGCGCACCTCGAGCACCTCGGGCCGGAAGCGCTTGCCGTCGCAGTCGGGGCAGCGCAGGTACACGTCCGAAAGGAACTGCATCTCGACGTGCTCGAAGCCGTTGCCGCCACAGGTCGGGCAGCGTCCATTGCCCGAATTGAAGCTGAACGTGCCGACCGTGTAGCCGCGCTCGAGCGCGAGCGGCGCCCGCGTGAAGAGCTTGCGGATCGCATCGAACGCGCCGACGTAGCTGGCCGGGTTCGATCGTGTCGTCCGGCCGATCGGCGTCTGGTCGATCATCACGATGTCGTCGACGAGGTCCGCGCCGAGGATCTCGCGGTGCGCGCCGGGCAGTTCGGTCGGTTTGCCCTTCGCGCGCCGCAGGCCCGCGTGCAGCACGTCCTGCACCAGCGTCGACTTGCCGGAACCGGACACGCCGGTCACGCACACGAGCCGATGCAGCGGGATCTCGACATCGACGTCCTTGAGGTTGTGCTCGGTCGCGCCGAGCACGCGGATCACCGGGTGTCCGGGTTGCGGGGGCGGCCGCCGACCCACCGCGGCCAGCGCATCGCGACGGCCCGACAGGTACTGTGCCGTGAGCGTGTCGGAGCGCACGGCGAGTTCGCCCGGCGTGCCCTCGAACACGACGCGGCCGCCGTGTTCGCCCGGGCCCGGTCCCATGTCGAGGATCCGGTCGGCGGTCAGCATGATCTGCGGGTCGTGCTCGACGACGAGCAGCGAGTTGCCGTTGTCGCGCAGCCGATGCATGACTTCGATCACGCGCTTCATGTCCCGCGGGTGCAGGCCGATCGAGGGCTCGTCGAGCACGAACAGCGTGTTGACCAGCGACGTGCCGAGCGCCGTCGTCAGGTTGATGCGCTGGACTTCGCCGCCCGACAGCGTGCGCGACTGGCGGTCGAGCGTCAGGTAGCCGAGCCCCACGCGCACCAGGAACCCGAGCCGGGCGCGCACCTCGCCGAGCAACTGCTCCGTCGCCTCGTCGAGCAGCGCGGGCAGGTCGATGCGGTCGAAGAACGCCTGGCACTGGTCGAGCGGCAACAGCATCACGTCGTGGATGCTCACCCCGGGCCGTCCGGGGGCCGACAGCCGCCAGAGCAAGGCCTCGTCCTTGAGTCGCGCGCCGTGACAGGCCGGACACGGCGTGTAGCTGCGGTACTTCGCAAGCAGCACGCGCACGTGCATCTTGTAGCTCTTCGACTCGAGCCACTGGAAAAAACGCCGCACGCCGTACCAGACCTTCTTCTCCCACGGCCCTTCGCCCTCGATGACCCAGTGCTGCTGTTCGGCCGTCAGCTCGCGCCACGGCGTGTCGACGGGGATGTCGCGCTTCTTCGCGTACCGCAGCAGGTCGTCCCGGCATTCGCGGTTCGACTCGGTCTGCCAGGGTTTCACGGCGCCGCCCCGCAGCGTCTTCCCCGTGTCGGGCACCACGAGGCCGTAATCGATGCCGATGACGCGGCCGAAGCCGCGGCACGTCTCGCAGGCCCCGAGCGGCGAGTTGAACGAGAACAGGCTCGGGGTCGGATCGCGGTAGTGGATGTCGCAGTCCGCGCAGTGCAAGTCCGTCGAGAAGCGCCAGACCGTTTCCTCGTCCGGCGTTCCAGCGACCTCTGCCTCCTTCGCAGGAAGAACGCGGACGTTTACGCGGCCCCGCCCCACGCGCAGCGCAGACTCGAGTGCGTCGATCACGCGGGCGCGCTCGGCTCCGCCGAGTCGGAAGCGGTCCTGCACGACCTCCACCTGGCCCGGCCGCTGGGAATGGATGCGCGCATAACCCTGCTGCTCGAGCAGCGCCACCACCTCCGCCTCGGTGAAGTTCGCCGGCACGGCGACCGGGAACGTGACGACCACTCGGGGGTCGCCGACTCGCGCCGCCCGGTCCGTCATGGCCGCATGGATCGAGTCCGGGGTGTCGCGGCGCACCGGTCCGCCGCAGCCACGGCAGTGCAGTTGCGCCGCGCGCGCGAACAGCAGCTTCAGATGGTCGTTGAGCTCCGTCATGGTCCCGACCGTCGAGCGCGAGGTGCGGACCGGGTTGGTCTGGTCGATCGCGATCGCGGGCGGGATGCCGTCGATGCGGTCCACCTGCGGCTTGTCCATGCGGTCCAGGAACTGGCGCGCATAGGGCGAGAACGTCTCGACGTAGCGGCGCTGTCCCTCGGCGTAGACCGTGTCGAAGACCAGCGACGATTTCCCCGAGCCCGACACGCCCGTCACCACGACCAGTTGGCGCAGCGGGATGTCGAGGTCGAGGCCACGCAGGTTGTTCTGCCGGGCCCCGCGAACGCGGATGCAGTCGTGCGATGAATCGGACATGTCTTGGGGGTGCCCAGCGGCGCGAAGACCGGGGCAGGACGTCAAGCTACCACGAACGGGGCCAATGGCCGATACTTCATCAAACGAATTCAAGGGTCCAACCCCCGGGAGCACCGGATGCGGTTCTTGTCCGCCCTGATGCCGCGCGAGACGCGGTTCTTCGACCTGTTCGATCGCCACGCCGCGCTGATCGTCGAAGGCAGCCATGCCATCGTCGAACTGGTCCGGGACTACGAGGACACCGCACGTCGCGCCCAGTTGATCCAGCGGATCGGCGACGTCGAGCGCAGTGCCGACAAGATCACGCACGAAACCATCTCGGTGCTGCACGCGACGTTCATCACGCCGTTCGACCGCAACGACATCCACCGCCTCATTTCGGGCATGGACGACGTGCTCGACCTGATGCAGGACGCGGCCGAATCGATGCACCTGTTCGACATCCAGACGTTGCCGCCCGCCTCGCTCAAGATGGCGGAACTGCTGCAGGCCTGCTGCACTCGCGTGCAGGCCGGCGTGGGCCTGCTGCGCTCGATGGACAACGCGTCCAAGGCGCTCGCGCTGACGGAGGAGATCGACCAGCTCGAGAGCGAGGCGGACGCGGTGTCGCGCGACGGCATCTCGCGCCTGTTCCGCGAGGAGCAGGACGTACGGCAGCTGATCAAGCACAAGAACGTCTACGAGTACCTCGAGGACGCGATCGACAAGTGCCAGGACGTGGCCAACGTCATCGAATCGGTGGTCGTGGAAAACGTCTGATGCCCGTCGAGATGACCATCCCGTTGGCGACGCTCGTGCTGCTCGTCGCGCTGGCGCTCGCCTTCGACTTCATGAACGGCTTCCACGACGCGGCGAACTCGATCGCCACCGTCGTCTCGACCGGCGTGCTGCGCCCGCACTATGCCGTCGCATGGGCGGCGTTCTTCAATTTCGTCGCGATCTTCATATTCCACCTCAAGGTGGCGGCCACCGTCGGCAAGGGCATCGTCGACCCCGTCGCGATCGATCAGTACGTGATCTTCGGCGCGCTGATCGGCGCGATCGCCTGGAACCTGATCACCTGGTACTACGGCATCCCCTCGAGTTCTTCGCACGCGCTGATCGGCGGCATGATCGGCGCGACGATCGCCAAGGCCGGCACCGACCCGCTGGTCGCCAAGGGCATCGTCAAGACCGCCACGTTCATCTTCGTCTCGCCGCTGCTCGGCATGGCGCTCGGCGCGCTGCTCATGATCGCCGTGTCATGGATCTGCCTGCGCTCGGCCCCGCGACGCGTCGATCGCTGGTTCCGGCGCCTGCAGCTCGTGTCGTCGGCGGCCTACAGCATCGGCCACGGCAGCAACGACGCGCAGAAGACCATGGGCATCATCTGGCTGTTGCTGATCGCGGCCGGAGTGACCTCGCCCACCGCAACGATGCCGCCCAGCTGGGTGATCGTGAGCTGTTACGTCGCGATCGCATTCGGCACGATGTTCGGCGGCTGGCGCATCGTGAAGACCATGGGCCAGAAGATCACCAAGCTGCGCCCGGTGGGCGGTTTCGCGGCGGAAACCGGCGGTGCGATCACGCTGTTCCTGGCGACCTCCCTCGGCATTCCGGTCTCGACCACGCACACGATCACCGGCGCGATCGTCGGCGTCGGCTCGGCGCAGCGCACCCGGGCCGTCCGCTGGGGCGTAGCCGGCAACATCGTCGTCGCCTGGATCGTCACGATGCCGGCCGCGGCCGTGATGGCGGCGATGGCCTACTACGTCGGGCGCCTGCTGCTCTAACCGACCGCACGTCTCCTGCGAACCCGAAGAAACCCAAGAGGGTTCCGCCGAATGCAAACCCCGTATCCGCACCTGCTTGCGCCGCTCGACCTGGGATTCGTCCGGCTGCGCAATCGCGTGCTGATGGGCTCGATGCACACCGGGCTCGAGGACGACGCGAAGCACTTCCCGCGCCTCGAGGCCTATTTCGCCGAACGCGCGCGCGGCCAGGTCGGGCTGATCGTCACCGGCGGGTTCGCGCCGAACGTCGAGGGCTGGGCGGCGCCGTTTTCCGGGCGTCTCACGACGCGCGCGGCCGCCGCCAGACACGCCCCGATCACGCGGGCCGTACACGCCGAGGGCGGCCACATCGCGCTGCAGATCCTGCACACCGGACGTTACGGCTATCACCCGTTCGCGGTGTCGGCGTCACGCCTGAAGTCCCCGATCTCGCCGTTCACGCCGCGCGCCTTGAGCGCGCGCGGCATCGAGCGGCAGATCCGCGCGTTCGTGCGCTGCGCCGTGCTGGCACGCGAGGCCGGTTACGACGGCGTCGAGATCATGGGATCGGAGGGGTACTTCATCAACCAGTTCCTGGTCGAGCACGTCAACCGTCGCGACGACATGTGGGGCGGCAGCTACGCCAACCGCTTGCGGTTGCCGGTCGAAATCGTCGCACGCACGCGCGAGGCGGTCGGGCCCGATTTCATCCTCGTGTACCGGCTGTCGATGCTCGACCTCGTGCCGGACGGCAGCGACTGGCACGAGGTCGTCCAGCTCGCGCAGGCGGTCGAACGTGCCGGCGCGACGATCATCAATACCGGCATCGGCTGGCACGAGGCGCGCATCCCGACGATCGCGACGTCGGTGCCGCGCGCGGCCTTCGCCTGGGTCACGCGCAAGCTCAAGGGCCAGGTCGGAATCCCGCTCTGCACGACCAACCGCATCAACACGCCGGAAGTGGCCGAACGGCTGCTCGCCGACGGCACGGCCGACATGGTCTCGATGGCGCGGCCGCTGCTCGCCGACCCGGACTTCGTCGCGAAGGCCGCGGCCGGGCGCGCCGACGAAATCAACACCTGCATCGCCTGCAACCAGGCCTGCCTCGACCACGTGTTCCAGCGCAAGGTTGCCTCGTGCCTCGTGAACCCGCGCGCCGGTCACGAGACCGAGCTGAAATACGAACGCGCCACGTCGCGGAAGCGCATCGCCGTGGTCGGCGCCGGCCCGGCGGGGCTCGCGTGTGCCACGGTGCTGGCCGGGCGCGGGCACGACGTCGACCTGTTCGAGGCCGCCGACGACATCGGCGGCCAGTTCAACCTCGCCATGCGCGTGCCCGGCAAGGAGGAGTTCCGCGAATCGCTGCGGTATTTCCGGCGCCGGCTCGAGGTGACGGGTGTGCGCCTGCACTTGCGCACGCGCGCGACGGCCGCATCGCTGCTGGACGGCACATACGACGAGATCGTCCTGGCGACGGGCGTGGTGGCGCGCGATCCGGCGATTCCGGGCGCCGACGAGCATCGTGCTTCCGGGCGCGTGCTCGACTACGCCGAGGCGTTGCTCGGCCGCCGGCCGGTCGGCGCGCGCGTCGCCGTCGTGGGTGCGGGCGGCATCGGCTTCGACGTCGCCGAGTACCTGGTCACGGGCGAACACTCGCCCTCGCTGGACCTCGCGCTCTGGCAGCGCGAATGGGGCGTGACGGATCCGGAACTCGCGCGCGGCGGACTCGCTACGCCGGAAATTGAGCCGGCCGCACGCAAGGTCTATCTGCTGCAGCGCAAGTCGACGCCGCTCGGCAAGGGACTCGCGAAGACCACCGGCTGGATCCACCGCGCGTCGCTCAAGATGAAGCGCGTCGAAATGATCGGCGACGTCCGTTACGAGCGCATCGACGAGCGTGGCCTGCACGTGAGCTTCGGCGAGGCGCGCACGCAGCCGACCGTGTTCGAGGTCGACACGGTCGTGCTCTGCGCCGGCCAGGAGTCGGTGCGCGACCTCGACGCGCCGTTGCGCGCGGCCGGTCGTCGCGTGCACGTGATCGGCGGCGCCGACGTGGCCGCAGAGCTCGACGCCAAGCGCGCGATCGACCAGGGGTCGCGGCTGGCCGCTCGCCTGTAAGGCAGATGCGGCGGCGCGCGGCAGGCGGCCTATCGCAAAGGATTCGTGGACGGCAGCAGGCGCCCGTTCCGGTGCCTGCTCGCGGCTCCTGAAAAGCCGACAAGTCGCCGCGACCAGGCACGCGGAACGAGCGCTGGTGACACGGCGCCTGGGCGCTTTTTCGGCGGCTGCGGCCGAAAAGCGCTACGGCGCATGCAACGCCCACCGGCCATCGCGTCTCGGGCGTGCGCTTTGGAGAGCACCGCCGCATGGGGTGGCGTTCGTCGACGCTACATGCGCCGTGCGCAGTCTTCGGGCACGAAGACGGAGCTCAGGCGCGGTGCATCGAGCGTTCGATCCGTGTCTCGGGCCCGGCGACTTGTCGGCTTTCCAGGAGCCGGGCTCGAGATCCCGGATCGGACGCCAGGCATCCCGGCCCGATGGTGCTCTCTACGCCGTCTCCTCACGCAACGACGCACCGTTGCCCGCGCGCGCGGTCAGGTGCACCGCGAAGCCGATGAGCGCCATCGCCCAGACGATCACCGGGCTCGACGGCAGGTCCGAGAACAGCGACACGCCGAGTCCCACGACGTAACTGCCGAACGCGAGGGCATAACCGAGCCAGAGCTGCCTGTCGCGCGCGTGCCGGTACACCGCGAGCGCCGGCACGATCAGCGTCGTGAACACGAGGTACACGCCGACGAGCTGCACCGACGTGGTCACCATGACCGAGAACACGACGTAGAACCCGACCGTGCCGAGCGATGCGCGGAAGCGGAACCAGACGGCGAGGAACAGCGCCGTCAGCACCGCGGCCCGCACGAGTTGCTCCGTCGAGACCCAGAGGATCTGCCCGGCCAGCAGGTCCTTGAGTGCCTCGCCACCGTGAGGGTCATTCGCGAGCAGCAGGATCTGCGCGGTCGAAGCCAGCACGAACAGCACGCCGATCAACGCTTCCTGCACTTCGGGACGCTTGCGTTCGGTCCACGTGAGCAGCACGGCGCCGAGCAACGCCGCGACGACCGCCGCGACCTGCGTCTTCCAGCCGTGCAGGTCGAGGCCCGCGGACTGCGCCGCGATCACGCCGAGCCCCGCGACCTGCGCGATCGCGAGGTCGATGAACACGATCCCGCGTCGCAGCACCTGCTGGCCGAGCGGTACGTGGGACAGCACCACGATCAGGCCGGCGACGAGCGCGGGCCCGAGGATCCCGATCTCTGCGAAGGACTCGTTCACGGCTGCTCCTTACTTCTTCGTCCCGGCGCCGAGCAGCCGCGCGAGCGTGTCGTCGAACAACCCGAACAGGTCCTCAGCGCCCGGCGTTCCACCGACCGAGAACGGCAGCGTGACCACCGGCGCGTGGATGCGCGCGGCGAGCCACTCCGCAGCCTTGGGATCGTTGTAGGCGTTGCGCAGGATCGCGCGCGGAGGCGTCGCGCCGAGCCTCGACACGAGCCCCGCGAGGTAGCCGGCGCTCGGCGGCACGCCGGGCTTCGGCTCGATCGCGGCGAGCTCGTCCAGGCCGAGCCAGAGCGCGAGGTAGCGCTGGTCGCGGTGGATCACGACGACGGGCGTGCCCTTGAGCGCCGCCGCCTGCGCGTTCCATCGGGCCATCGCCGTCGCCCAGCGTTGCTGGAAGTCCTCGCCGCGCGCCTGGTACCAAGCGGCATTTGCCGCGTCGATCGACGCGAGGCGGGTCGTGAGCGCGCGCGCGACTGCCGCAACGTTGCGAGGGTCGAGCTGCACGTGCGGATTGCCGAGTGCGTGGATGTCGCCCATCGCGCGGTCGACCTTCGTGGGCACGTCGACGAGTTTCACGGCGGAGACTGCTTCGAAGTAGCCGGGGGCGCCCGGCTGGATCCTGCGATTGCCCGATTCCTGCAGCAGCACGGGGAGCCAGCCCGCTTCCAGCTCGGCGCCGTTGGCGACCAGCAGGTCGGCGGTCCGGGCCCGCGCGACGAGGCTCGGCTTGGCCTCGACCGAGTGCACGTCCTGCAGTGCGCTCGTGGCGCGGTAGACGTCGACCTTGTCGCCGCCGAGCTCGGTCGTGAGGGCGGCCCAGTCCGCCGTCGTCGCGAGCACCTTGACGGCCGCGTGCGCGGGAAGCGCGAGTACGGCGCATGCCGCGGCGACCACGACACGACGGATCAGTGAACGGTTCATGGCGGGCTCCTCAGAACTTGTGCGCGCCGTGCGCGCCGATCGCGTAGATGTACTGCAGCAGCCACTGCTCGTCGGTGTCGCCCGAGTCGCGCGCGTCGTCCCACGCGACCTGCGCCCGCAGGCGCGAGAACTCGCTCGGGCTCCAGTCCGCCATGAGCGTGTAACGGGAAGGAGTCGCCGGTGCGAGCAGCGGGAAGTCCGCGGCGGTGAGCGCCCCGTCGCGCACGAGCCCGATGTGCGAGTCGCCCGCGTCGAGCGCGTCGTAGCGCAGGCCGGCGCGCCAGCGCGGTGCAAAGCGATAGATCGCCTGTGCGTACCACGCGTCCTGGCGGCTGCGGAAGCTGCCGTCGAGCGCGGCGCCGTCGAGATCGAACGCGAGCCGGCCGTGCTCCTCGCGCCGCAGGTACTCGGCCTGCAGTTCGAGGGAACGCCGACGCGCGTCGCCGCCCGGCGCCCACTTCAGC
>DASUMQ010000376.1:0-17860 GCA_036277615.1 Steroidobacteraceae bacterium | reverse complement strand
GCCCGACCCGATCGCGCTCGCGATCGATCGGCTCGACATGCCGGTGCTCGCGAGCCTGGTCAAAGTCGGTGCGCTGGCGGGGCTCACCTCGGTGCTGCTCGTCAACGCGTTCGGCCAGTCGCGCGTCGCGTTCGCGATGTCGCGCGACGGGCTGTTGCCGCCGCTGTTCAGCCGGCTCGGTGCGCGCGTGGCGACCCCGGCCGCGGGCATCTTGCTGTTCGGCGTCATCTCGGCAGTCGGTGCGGCGCTGCTGCCGCTCTCGCTGCTCGGCGACCTGACGAGCATCGGCACCGCGCTCGCGTTCGCAACCGTCTGCCTCACGGTGCTGTGGTTGCGGAACACCCGCCCTGAACTCGAGCGACCGTTCCGCGTGCCGCTCGGCGGCTTCCACGTCGGCGACGTCTGGATCGGCTGGGTGCCGCTGGGCGGCATGATCCTCTGCCTGGGCATGGCGGCGCCGGTCGCGATCGACGTCACGGGCCAGGCGCTGCGCGGCCAGGTGCTGCCGGTGCTGATCATTGCCGGGTACGCGGGCGCCTGCACGCTGGTCTATTTCGGCTACGCGTTGAAGAATTCGAAACTGCACGGCGGCGGCCCTGCGCCCGTGACGCAACGCGCCTGACGCCGTGGAGACGAGCTACGACTACGTCGTGGTCGGGGCGGGCTCCGCCGGTTGCGTGCTGGCAGCGCGCCTCAGCGAGTCCGGGCGACATCGGGTGCTGCTGCTCGAAGCCGGCGGTCGCGACCGCAACCCGTGGATCCACGTGCCGATCGGGTACGGGCGGACGATGTTCGACCGCAACCTCAACTGGATGCTCGAGACCGAGCCGCAGGTGCATCTGGCCGGGCGGCGCCTGCAGGTGCCGCGCGGCCGCGTGCTCGGCGGCACGAGCGCGATCAACGGCATGATCTACATCCGCGGCCAGCGCGAGGATTACGACCACTGGCGGGACCTCGGCAATCCGGGCTGGGGCTATGAGGACTGCCTGCCGTACTTCCGCCGGAGCGAGGACCAGGCCCGCGGCGAGGACGCGTGGCACGGCGTCGGCGGCCCGGTCGCGGTCTCCGACGTCGGCGAGCCGCTGCCGCTCGCCGAAGCGTTCATCGCCGCCGGGCAGGCGTGCGGGCTGCCGCGCAACGACGATTTCAACGGCGCGCACCAGGAAGGCGTGGGCCTGTTCCAGGGCACCGTGCGTCGCGGGTTTCGCTGCAGCACGTCGGTCGCGTACCTGCGGCCCGCGCGTGCGCGCGCGAACCTCGACGTCGTCACCCACGCACGGGCGAGCCGGATCGAGTTCGACGGCCGGCGGGCCACGGGCGTCGCCTACAGCGCCGACGGCGACCGGCACGTCGCGCGCGCGACGCGCGAGGTCATCGTCGCGGCGGGCGCCATTCATTCGCCGCAACTGCTGCAGCTGTCCGGCATCGGGCCGGGTGACACGCTGCAGGAGCACGGCATTCCGGTGGTCCACGCGTTGCCGGGTGTCGGTCGCAACCTGCACGACCACGTCCAGGCGCGGTTCATGTTCCAGTGCACGCGCGCCGTGACGATCAACGACGAGGTGCGCAACCTCTGGTGCAAGGCGCGCGCGGCGCTGCGATTTGCGCTGGCGCGGCGGGGGCCGTTCGGCTGGCCGGCCGGCATTGCCGGAGGCTTCGCGCGCACCCGGTCGGACCTCGACCGTCCCGACGTTCAGTTCCACTTCTTCGCGTTCAGCACGGACCGTGTGAGCCCGACCCTGCATCCGTTTTCCGGCTTCACGCTTTCGGTGTGCCAGCTGCGGCCGCTGTCGCGCGGCTGGCTGGCGATCCGATCGCCCGACCCGAGCGTGCCGCCGGCAATCGATCCCTGCCTGCTCGAGAACGAAGCGGACGTGGACGTGATGCTGCGCGGCATGCACATGGTCCGCGCGCTCGCCGCGGCGCCCGCGCTGGCCGAGTGGATCGCGGTCGAACGCGACCCGGGCCCGGATTGCCGGACGGACGATGAACTGGTCGACTTCCTGCGCCGCAAGGCGGTGACCGTCTATCACCCCTCGGGCACCTGTCGCATGGGTCCCGACGTGCAGGCCGTCGTGGACCACGAGCTGCGGGTGCACGGCACGGAGCGCCTGCGCGTCGTCGACGCCTCGGTGATGCCGGTGCTGACCTCTGGCAACACCAACGCGCCAGTGATCATGATGGCGGAGAAGGCCTCGGACATGATCCTGAAGGCCGCCGCGGCCCACTGACGGGCGCCGCCCACCGACATCGCAGAGGACGGACATGAAGCACACCACCAACCTGCCGATTCCCCGCAACGAGCCCGTCCAGGATTACCTCCCGGGCTCCCCGCAACGCGCACGCCTGAAGGCGGCCATCGCGGATGTCGAGGCGGGCGCCGCCGAGATTCCCGGCCTCGTCGGCGCGCGCCACGTTCACACCGCCAGGACGGTCGACGTGACGTCGCCGCATCATCACGCGCGCGTGGTCGCGAAGCTGCACCAGCTCGGCGATGAAGACGTGCGCGCCGCCATCGATGCGGCCGTCGAGGCGCAGCGTGACTGGTCGACGTGGAGCCTGGAACGGCGCGCCGGCGTGTTCCTCAAGGCGGCGGACCTGATAGCCGGGCCCTGGCGTGACCGGCTGAACGCCGCGACGATGGTGGGACAGAGCAAGACGGTCGTGCAGTCCGAAATCGACGTGGCCTGCGAACTGGCCGACTTCCTGCGCTTCAACGTCCACTTCGCCGAGCGACTCGTCGCCGAGCAACCCGACTCGAGCCCGGGCATGTGGAATCGCGTCGACTACCGGCCGCTCGAAGGCTTCGTCTACGCGATCTCGCCGTTCAACTTCTCGGCGATCGGCGGCAACCTCGCCACGGCGCCGGCGCTCCTCGGCAACACCGTGGTCTGGAAGCCCGCGACGAGCGCGGCGCTGTCGAACTGGCGGATCATGGAGGTCCTGCGCGAGGCGGGGCTGCCCGACGGCGTGATCAACTTCGTGCCCGGCGACGCCGTGACCATCACCCGCGAAGTCCTGGCCGACCCGCGCCTGGCAGGTGTGCATTTCACGGGGTCGACGTCCGTCTTCCAGTCGATCTGGCGCGAGGTCGGCGACCGCATCGACCGCTACCGCACGTATCCGCGGCTCGTCGGGGAGACCGGCGGCAAGAACTTCGTCGTCGCGCACCCGAGCGCGGACCCCGAGGCGCTCGCCGTCGCGCTGGTGCGGGGCGCGTTCGAGTACCAGGGACAGAAGTGCAGCGCCGCGTCCCGCGCGTACGTGCCCGCGTCGTTGTGGCCGGACCTGCGCTATCGCCTGCTGTCCGAGATTTCATCGATTCGCATCGGCGACCCGAAGGATTTCCGCACGTTCATGGGCGCCGTCATCGACCGCCGCGCCTACGACCGCATCAACGGCTATCTCGAGCGCGCGGCCGGGGACTCGAACGTCAAGGTCCTCGCGGGCGGCACGGGCGATCCGTCGGAAGGCTGGTTCATCGAGCCGACGCTCGTCGAAACGAGCGACCCGACCCATCAGCTCATGCGCGAGGAACTGTTCGGCCCCGTGCTCGCGCTTTACGTCTACGACGACGCGAGGTGGCACGAGGTGCTGGCGCTGATCGACCGCACCGCCGAGTTCGGCCTGACCGGCGCGGTGTTCGCGCGCGACCGCGCGGCGGTCGCCGAGGCCGCCGCGGCGCTGCGCAACACCGCGGGCAACTTCTACGTCAACGACAAGCCGACGGGTGCAGTGGTGGGGCAGCAGCCGTTCGGCGGCGCACGCGCGAGCGGAACCAACGACAAGGCGGGCTCGATCCTGAACCTGCTGCGCTGGGCCTCGCCGCGCACGATCAAGGAGAACTTCGTGCCGCCGCACGACGTCCGCTATCCGTCCATGGCTGAGGAATGACCCGGGCAAGGTCGCTTGGCCTCTTTACGATAGATTCAGTCCCTAACGCGAATGCGGGCCACGCGGCGCGCGCCTACAAGGGCGAAAACGACCGTCGGTCAGTGGGGCTTCGAGACTGAACGGCGTTCACGACGACGTCATGTCACTGCGGAGGGTTTCATGTCCATCGGCAATCACACGACCGGCAGCCTGCGATTCGCCATCGGGTGCGCCCTGGCGCTCGCTACGACGGTCGGCTCCGCACAGCAGGCGGGGTCCGACCAGGAACTCGAGGAGATCATCGTCACCGGATCGCAGATCCGGCTGCCGGATCCCTTTGCCGGCGGCCAGGTCGCACAGGGCGGTCGCGCGGGCATCCTCGGCAACCTCGAGACGCTCGAGACGCCGTTCTCCAGCACGAACTACACCGAAGAGCTGATGAGGAACCAGCAGGCCAAGAGCGTCGCGGACGTCCTGCTGAACGACCCGAATGTGCGCGTCGCGCGCGGCTTCGGCAACTTCCAGGAGTTGTTCATCATCCGCGGGTTCCCCGCGTACTCGGACGACATGACGTACAACGGCATCTACGGCATCCTGCCGCGCCAGTTCGTCGCGTCGGAATTCATGGAGCGGGTGGAACTGTTCCGCGGCGCGAGCGCGTTCCTGAACGGCGCGGCGCCGGGCGGCAGCAACCTCGGCGGCACGGTGAACCTCGTGCCCAAGCGTGCGCCCGACGAGGGTCTGACACGCCTCACCGCCGGCTGGGAGACCGCTTCCGCCTACTACCTCGCGGGTGACTTCGGGCGCCGTTTCGGCCCGGACAAGGCCACCGGCATCCGCGGCAACATCGCCTGGCGCGACGGCGAGACCGCCGTCGAGGACCAGGACCGCGAACTCACCGTGCTGTCGTTCGGCATCGATCACGAGGGCGAGAAGCTGCGCCTCGCGGCCGACCTGGGCTACCAGGACCACCACATCGACGCGCCGCGCCCGAGCGTGACGCCGTTCGGTGGCATCCCGGAGGCGCCGGACGCCGACTCGAATTTCGCGCAGCCGTGGACGTACACGGACGAGGAGCAGTTGTTCGGCGTCGTGCGTGCCGAATACGACATCACGCGAGCGGTCTCGGTGTGGGGTGCCTATGGCATGCGCCAGGGCGAAGAAGCGAACGTGCTCGCCAACCCCAACGCGCTGGCCGACGGCTCGATGACGGCCTATCGCTTCGACAACACGCGCGAGGACGACGTGACTTCGGGTGAAATCGGCCTGCGCTGGGATTTCGCGACCGGACCGATCGAGCACCGGATCGTCCTCTCGGCCTCGACCTTCAAGATCGACTCGAAGAACGCCTACGCGTTCTCGGACTTCTTCAGCCCGTTCGTGACCGACCTCTACGACCCGGTGGACGTCGCACCGCCGGCGGCGACGTTCTTCACCGGCGGCAACCTGAACAATCCGCGCACGACCTTCGAGACGGAAACCTCGAGCTACGCGATCGCGGACA
This sequence comes from Steroidobacteraceae bacterium, assembly GCA_036277615.1. Lineage (GTDB taxonomy): Bacteria > Pseudomonadota > Gammaproteobacteria > Steroidobacterales > Steroidobacteraceae > RPQJ01. The sequence continues at coordinate 12,483 of DASUMQ010000376.1, read as the reverse complement.
TGATGACCTTCGCCGACGGCAAGTTCATGCTGACGCTCGGCGCGCGCGACCAGACGCTCAAGAACGACAACTTCGACTACAACACCGGCGCCAAGCTCTCCGGTTTCGACGAAAGCGAGGTGACGCCGGTCGGCGGCATCGTGTACCGGCCCACGGACTCGCTGTCCGTGTTCGCGAACTACATCGAGGGCCTCGTCGCGGGCGACACGGCGCCGTTCACCGGCCCGGCCCCGGGCTTCCTGCCGGTCTCGAACGCCGGTGAGATCCAGGACCCGATCGCGGCCGAGCAGATCGAACTCGGCGTGAAGTTCGAGTCCGACTCGTTCGGCGGCTCGCTCAGCATCTTCAACGTAGAGAAAGCCGTCGGCGCGCTGGCGGACAATCCCGACACGCCCGCGGCGGACCTCGAGTACTCGCTGAGCGGCGAGGTTCGTCATCGTGGCGTCGAGGCCGGCGTCTACGGCCAGCCGGTCGAGAACGTCCGCGTGATCGGCGGCGTGACCTGGCTCGACGCCGAGTACACCGAAGGCGGCGTCGGGCTCGAGGAGGGCAACCAGCCGATCGGCACGCCAGAGGTCCAGGCCAACGTCAATGTCGAGTGGGACCTGCCCGCGGTGGAGGGCCTCACGTTCGAGGCACGGGCGCTGTACACGTCGTCCCAGTTCGCCGACACGGGCAACACGCTGGAGCTCGACTCGTGGACGCGTTTCGACCTCGGCGCGCGCTACGCGACCGAACTCGCCGGCCGCCCGTTCTCGGTGCGCGCACGCGTCGACAACGTAACCGACGAGAACGACTGGATCTCCGCGGGCGGCTTCCCGGGGTTCGGCTACCTCGTGCTCGGCGCGCCGCGCACGTTCGTGGTCTCGGCGTCGATCGACTTCTGAGCGGGACCACCTCTCCCCCTGCGGTGGGAGAGGTCGGCCGTCGCGTGGGTTGCGCAATGACGGAAACGCCGGGTGCTAGCCCGGCGTTTTCCATTGCGCGCAAAGGAAATACTCAGGCTCGCGCGAGCACCATGTCGAACGCAAAGAGCGGCAGGCCGTCGGCGTCGCGGTCCGGCTCGATCACGACCTTGCGGCGGTCCGCGACCGCCACCCGCCGCAGCACGAGGTCCGATTCGTTGAGCCTCTCGCCCGCGAAATACATCTGCGTCGCCAGGTCGGCGTAGCCGCGGCGAGATGCGCGAAAGTGGATGTGCGGCGTGCGGTAACCCGTGCTGCGGTCGGCACGGCCGTCCTCGAGGAACGCGAGCGGATACGCGGCGGGCTTGATGGTCCGGAACGAGTAGCGGCCGTCGGCGTCGGTGACGGCCTGGCCCCAGCCCTGGAAGTCCGGGTCCGGTCGTGCGGGGTTGGGATCCGCCGGGTGTCGGTAACGACCGAACGTGTCCGCCTGCCACAGGTCGACGAGGACGCCCGCGATCGGTCGACACTGCTCATCCAGGAGGCGCCCTCGCACGCGCAGGACTTCGCCTCGCGCGGCAGTGTCATGGCCGGTCACGCGCGTCAGGTCTATGTCCTTGTCCGCCTGGTCGACCACCGGGAAAAACGGCCCCTTGGTCTGCGCAGGCGTCAGCCCGCAGCCTGCCGCCGCGGCGACCTTCGATGCCAGCAGGCCGAGCGGCAGCGCGAGCGCGCTCCTTAGGACCTCGCGTCGGTCGATGCCGGACTGCCTGCCCATGCGACCTCCTGCGCAGCGACTGCCTGGTGCCGTCGACGCTCAGGGTAGGGCAGGCCGCGCCGAACGGCACGCTGCACCGCCGCAGGTCACGCCGCTCGCAGGGCTACTTGCCCATCAGGAATCGATCACACGCCGCCGCGGCGCCGCGCCCCTCGTCGATCGCCCAGACCACGAGGCTCTGGCCGCGACGGCAGTCGCCCGCGGCAAACACGCCCTTCAAGGTCGTCGCGTACCTGCCGTAGTCGGCCTGGACGTTGCTGCGTGCATCGCACTCCAAGCCGAGGTCCCGGAGCAGCGGTTGCTCGGGTCCGAGGAAGCCCATCGCGAGCAGCGCGAGCTGTGCCGGGCGCACTTGCTCCGTGCCCGGCACGTCGACCGGCACCAGCTGGCCCTTCGCGTTGCGCTCCCACTGCACCTCGACCGTGACGATCGACTCGAGCTGGCCCTGCGCGTTGCCGACGAACTTCTTGACCGTGGTCAGGTAGACGCGCGGGTCGTCGCCGAAGCGAGCGGCGGCTTCCTCCTGGCCGTAGTCGAGCTTGTAGACCTTGGGCCATTCCGGCCACGGATTGTCGGCGCCACGCTCGAGCGGGGGCCGGGGCAGGATCTCGATCTGCACGAGGCTGCGGCAACCCTGGCGCATCGAGGTGCCGACGCAGTCGGTGCCGGTGTCGCCGCCGCCGATCACGACGACGTCCTTGCCGCGCGCGTGGATCGGCGAGTGATCGGCGCCGCCGTTCAGCAGCGCACGGGTGCTCGCCGTGAGGAACGCCATCGCGAAGTGCACGCCGCGCAGGTCGCGACCTTCGATGGGCAGATCGCGTGGTTGCGTCGCGCCGGTACAGATCACGGTCGCGTCGAAGTCGCGCAACAGCAGTTGCGCCTCGACGTTGTCGCCCACGTTCGCGTTGCAGAGGAACTTGATCCCCTCGGCCTCGAGCAGCCGGATGCGGCGGTCGACCACTTCGCGCTTGTCGAGCTTCATGTTCGGGATGCCGTACGTGAGGAGCCCGCCCGGGCGATTCTCACGCTCGAGCACCGTGACCAGGTGGCCGGCGCGATTGAGCTGTTGCGCCGCCGCGAGCCCCGCGGGGCCGGACCCGATCACGGCGACCTTCTTGCCCGTGCGGGCCGCGGGTGGCTCCGGCACGACCCAGCCTTCCTCCCAGCCCCGCTCGATGATCGCGGCCTCGATGTTCTTGATCGTGACCGGCGGCTCGTCGATGCCGAGCACGCAGGACCCCTCGCAGGGCGCCGGGCAGACGCGGCCCGTGAATTCCGGGAAATTGTTCGTCATGTGCAGCCGCTCGAGCGCTTCACGCCAGAGCCCGCGATAGACGAGGTCGTTCCACTCGGGGATCACGTTGCGGACCGGGCAGCCGGCGGCCATGCCGCTGATCAGCTTGCCCGTGTTGCAGAACGGGACGCCGCAGTCCATGCAGCGTGCGCCCTGGTTGCGGAGGCGCTTCTCCTCGAGGTGCGGGTGGAATTCGTTCCAGTCGCCGATGCGCTCGAGCGGCGCGCGGTCGACCGGCACTTCCCGCAGGTACTCGATGAAACCGGTTGGCTTTCCCATCGTCGTCTTCTCAGTTGCCGCCGACGCGCGCGAGGTCGCGCGCGTTCTGTTCGAACGCCACCATGATCGCTTCCTCGCCGACGAGCCCCTGCTCCTCGGCGCGCGCGATGCACGCGAGCATGCGCTGGTAGTCCTTCGGGATGACCTTGACGAACTTCGGCACGGTCTCCTCCCAGGCGTCGAGCACGAGCCGCGCACGGTCGCTCGAGGTGTGGGCGAGGTGGCGCTCGATCATGCGGCGCACCTCGGTGATCTCCTTCGCGTCGGTGAGCCGCTCGAGGTTGACCATCTGCGCGTTCACGCGCGAGCCGAATTCGCCCGACTCGTCGAGCACGTAGGCGATTCCGCCCGACATGCCGGCGCCGAAGTTGCGTCCGGTGGTGCCGAGCACCACCACGCGACCGCCGGTCATGTACTCGCAGCCGTGGTCGCCCACGGCTTCGACCACCGCGTCCGCGCCGCTGTTGCGCACGCAGAAGCGCTCGCCGGCCATGCCACGGATGTAGGCCTCGCCGCTCGTGGCGCCGTACAGCGCGACGTTGCCGACGATGATGTTGTCCTCGGCCGTGAAGTGTGAGCCGTCCGGCGGGAATACCGCGAGCTTGCCGCCCGACAGCCCCTTGCCGACGTAGTCGTTCGCATCCCCCTCGAGCGACAGGCTCAGCCCGCGCGGGATGAATGCCCCGAAGCTCTGGCCCGCCGAGCCGCGGAAGTGCAGGCGGATGGTGTCTTCGGGGAGGCCCTTCGCGCCGCGCCGCAACGTGATCTCGGAGCCCACGATCGTGCCGACGACGCGATGCACGTTGCGCACCTCGAGGTTCGCCACGACGTCCTCGCCGCGCTCGATCGCAGGCCGGCAGAGATCGAGCAGGTGCGTGACGTCGAGCGAACGCTCGAGCCCGTGGTCCTGCTCGTCCTGGCAGTAGCGTCCCCAGTCCGGGTCGACCTCGGGCGAATACAGCAGCGTCGACAGGTCGATGCCCTTCGCCTTCCAGTGGTCGACCGCCTTGCGCGCCTCGAGCCTGTCGACGCGCCCGACCATGTCCTCGAGCGTGCGGAAGCCGAGCTCGGCCATGATCTCGCGCAATTCCTGCGCGATGAAGCGCATGAAGTTGACGACGTGTTCCGGCTTGCCCTTGAACTTCTCGCGCAGCCGCGGGTCCTGCGTCGCCACGCCGGCCGGGCAGGTGTTCAGGTGGCAGACGCGCATCATGATGCAGCCCGTCGCCACGAGCGGCGCGGTGGCGAACCCGAACTCCTCGGCGCCCAGCAATGCGGCGACCGCGACGTCACGACCGGTCTTCAACTGGCCGTCGGTCTCAACCGCGATGCGGCTGCGCAGGTTGTTGAGCACGAGCGTCTGGTGCGCCTCGGCCAAGCCCAGCTCCCAGGGCAGGCCGGCGTGCGTGATCGAGGTCTGCGGCGAGGCGCCGGTGCCGCCGTCGTAGCCGCTGATCAGCACGACGTCGGCGTGCGCCTTGGCGACGCCGGCGGCGATCGTACCGACGCCCACTTCCGCGACGAGCTTGACGCTGATCCGCGCGCGCCGGTTCGCGTTCTTGAGGTCGTGGATCAGCTCGGCGAGGTCCTCGATCGAATAGATGTCGTGGTGCGGGGGCGGCGAGATCAGTCCTACGCCCGCCGTGGTGTGCCGCGTCTTCGCGATCGACGGGTACACCTTGGTGCCCGGCAGCTGGCCGCCCTCGCCGGGCTTCGCGCCCTGCGCCATCTTGATCTGCAGTTCCTGCGCGTTGACAAGGTACTCGCTGGTGACGCCGAAGCGACCCGAGGCGACCTGCTTGATCGCGGAATTCTTCGAGTCGCCCTGCTCGTTGGTCCAGTGATACCGCTCAGGATCCTCGCCGCCTTCGCCGGTGTTGCTCTTGCCGCCGATGCGGTTCATCGCGATCGCCAGCGTCTCGTGCGCTTCCTTGCTGATCGAGCCGTAGCTCATCGCGCCGGTCTTGAAGCGCTTCATGAGGCTCTCGACCGTCTCGACCTCCTCGAGCGGGACCGGTTCGGCGCCCTTGAACTCGAGCAGGCCGCGCAGCGTGCAGAGGTTCGCCGCCTGGTCGTTGACCAGCGACGAATACGCCTTGAACGTCTCGTAGCTGCCCGTGCGCACGGCCTTCTGCAGCCGGTGGATGCTCTCGGGGTTGAACAGGTGCTGCTCGCCGTCGGCGCGCCACTGGTACTGCCCGCCGACCGGCAGCGTGACTGCGGCGAGGCCGCGTCGCTCCGGGAACGCCGCGTTGTGTCGCAGCAGCACCTCCTGCGCGATCACGTCGGTCCCGATGCCGCCGACGCGCGAAGCCGTCCAGCTGAAATACTCGTCGATCACGTCCTGCCGCAGGCCGATCGCCTCGAACACCTGCGCGCCGCGATAGCTCTGCAGCGACGAGATGCCCATCTTCGACGCCACCTTGATGACGCCCTTCGAGGCGGCCTTGACGAAGTTCTTGCACGCCGTCTTGTGGTCGATGCCGGTGAGCAGGCCTTCCTTGATCATCTGGTCGATGGTCTCGAAGGCCAGGTACGGGTTGATTGCGCTGACCCCGTAGCCGATCAGCAGCGAGAAGTGGTGCACCTCGCGCGCCTCGCCGGTCTCGAGCACGAGGCTGGCGCGCGTGCGGAGGCCTTCACGGATCAGGTAGTGGTGCAGGCCCGCGACGGCCATGAGCGCCGGGATCGGCGCGACGTCCTTGTTGACGCCACGGTCGCTCAGCACGATGACGTTGACCTCTTCCTCCTCGATCAGGCGCCGCGCCATCAGCCGCAGCTCCTCCATCGACTTGACGAGGCCCTTCTCGCCGCGACTCACGCGGAACAGGATCGGCAGCACGCCGACGCGCAGTCCCGGCAGGTCCATGCGCCGGATCCGCGCGAACTCCTCGTTGGTGACGATCGGCCACTTCAGCTCGAGACGACGGCAGTCGGACGGCTGCGGATTGAGCAGGTTGCCCTCCGAGCCCAGGCGCGTCTCGGCGGAGGTCACGATCTCCTCGCGGATGCAGTCGATCGGCGGGTTCGTGACCTGCGCGAACAGCTGCTTGAAATAGTCGTAGAGCAGCCGGGGCTTGCTCGAGAGCACCGCGAGCGGCGTGTCGTTGCCCATCGAGCCCACGGCCTCGACGCCATCGCGTGCCATCGGCGTCAGCAGGATCCGCTGGTCCTCGAACGTGTACCCGAACGCGATCTGGCGTTGCAGCAGCGAGTCCGGGTCCGGCTGCGGCAGTTCGGGCGGCTGCGGCAGGTCGTCGACGTGGATCTGGTGCTCGTCGAGCCACTCGCGGTACGGACGGGCGGTCGCGAGCGAGCGCTTGATCTCCTCGTCCTCGACGATGCGGCCCTGCGCCGTGTCGACCAGGAACATCCTGCCCGGCTGCAGACGGCCCTTGCGCACGACGTTCCCGGGAGGCACGTCGAGCACGCCCGCCTCGGACGCGAGGATCACGAGGTCGTCGCTCGTGACGTAGTAGCGGCCCGGTCGCAACCCGTTCCGGTCGAGCACCGCCCCGATCAGCGTGCCGTCGGTGAACGAGATCGAGGCCGGTCCGTCCCACGGCTCCATCAGGCTGGAGTGGTACTGGTAGAACGCGCGCTTGTCGTCGTCCATCGACTCGTGGTTCGACCACGGCTCCGGGATCATCATCATGACCGCGTGCGGCAGCGAACGGCCCGACAGGTAGAGCAGCTCGAGCGTGTTGTCGAACATGCCCGAGTCGCTGCCGTTCGGGTTGATGATCGGCCGGATCTTGCGGATGTCGTCGCCGAAGGCCTCTGCCTCGAAGCGGGCCTCGCGCGCGTGCATCCAGTTCGAGTTGCCGCGGACGGTGTTGATCTCGCCGTTGTGGGCGATGTACCGGTAAGGGTGCGCGCGGTCCCAGCTCGGGAACGTGTTGGTGCTGAAGCGTGAGTGCACGAGCGCGAGCGCGGACTCGAGCAGCGGGTGGTGTAGGTCCGAGAAGTACTGGTCGAGCTGCGTGGTGAGCAGCATGCCCTTGTAGACGAACGTGCGGGCCGACAGGCTGACGATGTACCAGTATTCCGCGCCGGCGAGCGTCGAGGTGCGGATGTCGTTGTACGCACGCTTGCGGATCACGTAGAGCTTGCGCTCGAACGCGAGGTCGTCGCCGATCGCCTCGGGCCGCGCAATGAACACCTGCCGCATGAACGGCTCGCAGGAGCGCGCCGTCTCACCGAGCGTGCTGCTGTTCGTCGGCACCGTGCGCCAGCCGAGCACGTGCAGGCCCTCGGCCTGCACCACCTGCTCGAAACGCTGCTCGACCTGCCGGCGGACGGTCGGGTTCCGGGGCAGGAAGATGATGCCGCTGCCGTACTGGCCCGGGCCCGGCAGCTGGATCCGCGCCTTCCTGCACACCTCCTCGTTGAAGGCGTGCGGCATCTGGACCAGGATGCCGGCGCCGTCGCCCGTGTTGACCTCGGAGCCGCAGGCGCCGCGGTGGTCCAGGTTCTTGAGCACCTGGATCGCCTGCTCGATGATCCGGTGCGACTTCTGCCCCTTGATGTTGACCACGAACCCCTGGCCGCAGGCGTCGTGCTCGTGGCGCGGGTCGTACAGGCCCTGTTTCGGCGGCGGGCCCAGCTGCACCGGCTTGTCCGCGAGCCCGCCCGGCGATGTGTTCGTCGGCGTGGGGATCTCGTGCTGCTCGTGGCTCATGGTGGGCCCTGCCTGTGGGATGGCGCCGCTGCGCGCAGGGGCCGGTCGGCCCGGGTGCGCAAGACCCGAGCAGCCGCACCCCTGACCCAATCGACGATCGTGGATACGGCTGTCATATGACATGCGAGGCCAGCCGCGTCAATGCACTGCAACAAAATGGTCTTGGTCCATGCCGGCGGGCGCGCCGGCGCCCGAAGGCGACCAAGCCTTCAGTTTATAACCCATTGATACCAAAGGGTTTACGGTCTTCCGGGGTGGTCCCGTGCGCGCTACCAGCGTATGCTTCGCGAACCTGGCCCCGTCGGCTTCGTCCCAGACGCCGGGCCGAACCCCCATTAGAGGCCGTGCCCGCGGGCGCCCGAGACCGTGAGCCCCGTCACCGCGCGGCGAAGTCGTTTTGACCCATCGTTCCCGGAGGGGCGGAATGGCTTCGAACCCCAGCGTGCAACATCGAAGGTACCCCAGCGATGGACCCTACCAACGTCGACCGTGACACCGACCGCCGCCCGTCCCTGGCGGCGCTCGTGGCGACGGCCGTGCTGGTGTTCGCCGCCCCGGGTGGTCTCGCCCGCGCGGAAATGACCACGACGACGGTGGTCGACCTTGCCGCGGCCGTCGAACGCGGCATCGTCACCGCCCAGGAAGGCCTCGTGTCCTGGTACGGGGCGGCTTTTCACGATCGGCCGACCGCGAGCGGGGAGCGCTTCGACTCCAACGGGCTGACCATGGCCCACCCGACGCTGCCGTTCGGCACCGAGGTGAAGGTCACGAACCTGCGCAACGGACGCTCCGTCGTGGTCCGCGTCAACGACCGCGGCCCGCACGTGGGCAAGCGCATCGCCGACCTCTCGCGCGCGGCCGCCGCGCAGATCGGCATGCTCAAGCGCGGCGTCGTCCGCGCCCGCATCGAAGTGCTCGGCGAGCCCGGCAACGCCGGCTGACCCGCCAATTGCTCGCTCGGCTAGGCAGATCGGTCAGGCCCCGCCCACTCTCCGATCCGTGACCCTCCTATAGGGCCCCGCCGGGCCGTGGCGGAGGTTGGGGCATCGCAAAGGAGAACGCGATGCCTCCGTCAGCGCCGATCCTCGGTGTCAGCCCCCAGGTGCGGCTTGCTTTTGAAGAAGGGTGTCGTGCCCTCTTCGCGACCTCGCAACGGCCCCCGTGGAAGGGGCGTGCTACGCACGACGTCCTGCTGCGGTTCGCCGAGCACTATCAGCGTCTGAGCGCCTTGCCCCGCCGTGCGCGGCGCGCGGTCGAGCGCCGCTGGAAACGCAGCCTCAGCGCGATCGCGTTGCTGTTGACGCTGGGGCAGGCCCCCGCCGTCGCGGCGATCATGCAGGTCGCGCCGGGCACACCACCGTCCATCAGCGCCAACGGGAAGTGCTCGCTGGTCGAGGCGATCGTCAACGCGAACCGCGACGCTCGTCCGCACCTCGACTGCGTGGCGGGATCGGGTCTCGACACGATTGTCCTGCCCGCGAACAGTCAGCAGGTACTCAGCGCAGAGCGAATGTTGCCGATCACCTCAGCGATCGTGATCGAGGGTAACGGCAGCACGATCAAGAGGAATACCAATTCGCGGCTGAACTTTCTTTCCGTGAGCGCGGGCGGCAACCTGACGCTCAACGAGACGACCGTGACCGCGAGCGAGGGTCTCTACGCGGTCGGTTATGGCGTCTCCAACAGGGGGCGTCTCACGCTCACCAACAGCAGCCTCGCGCGCACCGGCGGCCTTCACAACTCGGGAGGTGTTGCAGTCCTGAACGACAGCAGCGTCACCGGCACGCGAACGGGCCCCGAGAACTATCCCTATGGCGGCATCCAGAACCGCGATGGCGGAACCCTCATCGTGTCGAACAGCGTCATCTCGGGAAACTCGGCGCAGTTCAGAGGCGGCGGTCTGTACAACGCCTCGAACTCCACGGCGACGCTGACCGACAGCCTGGTTGCGGACAACAATATCTCCTACGAAGGCAGCGGTGGCGGCATCTTCAATTACGGCACGCTGGTCCTGATGGGAACCACCGTCTCGGGTAACCGTGCGGAGTTCGGCGCGGGTATCGCAAATGGGGGAACCGCCACGATCCGGCGCAGCACGATTTCCGGTAATGAGATCAACGTCCAGTACAACTACCAGGGCGCCGGAGGGATCGGGAACTTTGGCAAGTTGACCCTCGCCAACAGCACGGTCTCCAACAACGTGGCGCCTGGCTACGGCGGCGGCATCACCAGCAGCAACAACGGCACATTGACGATCGCGAGCAGCACGGTGACCGGCAACGAGCTCACTGCAGACGTCTCTGTCGGCTACTACCAGAGAGGGGGTGGGCTGGCAGTTTTCGACGGTGCCGTCACGCTGCAACGCTCGATCGTGTCGGGTAACACTGCGAGCACGGTGCGTGAAATCTGGGTCGACCCTGACGTCGTCGTCAAGGCCAACGACTTCAACGTGTTCGGGCACGGCGGCGACGCCGGCGTGGCTGGCTTCACGCCGGGCTCGACCGACATCGTGCCGAACGACCCGCTCGGCGGCATCCTGCTGCCGCTCGCCGACAACGGTGGCACCACGCGCACGCATGCGCTGGCGATCGGCAGTCCGGCCCTCAATGCCAGTCCCGACGACGAGAACTGTCCGGCGGTCGATCAGCGGCAGAACCCCCGCCCCCGCGGGCCGGCGTGTGACGTCGGCTCGTTCGAGGGCTCGGCCGTGCTTTGCGGCGGCCGGGTCACGACCATGGTCGGCACGGATGGAGACGACGAACTCACCGGGACGCCGGGTCCCGACGTGATCGCCGGGTTGAACGGCAACGACGCCATCGGTGGCCTCGAAAGCAACGACGTCATTTGCGGAGGCGGCGGCGCGGACAGCCTGTTCGGTGCCGCGGGGAATGACCTGCTCCTCGGTCAGGGTGGCAACGACCGGTTGTTCGGCCACAGCGGCAACGACGCGCTCAACGGTGGCACTGGGCAGGATCAGTGTGATGGCGGAATCCATTCCGGCGCAGGAGACACCGCCACCGCCTGCGAGACGGTCAAGAACGTGCCTTGACGTGCCGACGCGCTGGTTCGACGCTGGCGATCACGCGCCCGGCTCATGCGGCGGCCGGGCGATCCTACCCAGCGGGTGACCCCTGAATGACGCAACGAGATGCGCTCGCGAGCGTTCACACGACCAGCCTGCCCGACATCCTGAGGCAACTGAACTGCAGCCTGGTCGTCACGACGTATCAGGCTGGTCGGGTGATCCTCGTCCGTCACGATGAGAGCGCGGACGGCGCAGGAACCGCCGGGACGCTGAACACGCATTTCCGCCCGTTCGACCGGCCGATGGGCGTCTGCGAGAAGGAAGGTCGTCTCGCCATCGGCGGTGCGAACACCGTCTGGGACTACCGGGACGTGCGCGGCGTGGCGACCAAACTGGACCCGCCCGGCAAGCACGATGCGTGCTACGTGCCGCGTGGCATCCACTTCACCGGCAACGTCGACATTCACGAAATGGGCTGGTCGGGCGACGACCGGCTCTGGCTGGTCAATACGCGCTTCTCCTGCCTGTGCACGCTCGATGACGACAACAGTTTTCATCCCCGGTGGCGGCCGGAGTTCGTGACGGCGTACGCGCCGGAAGATCGCTGCCATCTCAACGGGCTTGCGATGCGCGATGGCAGACCACGCTACGTCACGGCGCTCGGCGAAACCGACACGATGGGCGGGTGGCGCGCGAACAAGGCGGACGGCGGCGTGCTGCTGGACGTCGAAACCGGCGAAGTCATCTTGCGCGGCCTGTCCATGCCGCATTCACCACGCTGGTATCGGGACCGGCTCTGGGTGCTGGAGTCGGGTAAAGGCAGCTTGTCGGTGCTCGATCCGGACAGCAAGTCACTGCGCACGGTTGCGACGTTGCCGGGTTTCACGCGCGGCATCGACTTCATCGGGCCACTGGCGTTCATCGGCCTCTCCAAGGTCCGGGAGTCGGCAAGTTTCAGCGGCATACCGATCGTCAAGGACCTGACCGAGCGCATCTGCGGCGTCTGGGTCGTCAACGTCGAAAGCGGACAAGTGCTGGGGTTCCTGCGTTTCGAAGCGGGCGTGGAGGAAATCTTCGCCGTGCAGATCCTGCCGGGCACGCGCTATCCCGAGATGCTCATGCCCGATCACCCGCTGATCAATTCCACGTACGTCCTTCCCGACGAGACGCTCGCCGAGGTCGCACTGCCGACGCCTGAGCAACTCCAGGAATCGCCGCACGCGTGGATGGCCCGCGGCCTGGAACTGTTCAGGCAGCACGAGTACGCCGGGGCGGTGGCAGCCTTGCGCGAATGCCTGGCGCGGCAACCTGATTTTCCCGACGCACGTTACAGCCTCGGCGTTGCGCTGGCGGAAGCCGGTGAGTACACCGAGGCGCTGCAGCACCTGCGCGCGGCACGCGAAAAGGAACCGGACCGCAGCGAGGTCCACGTGAGTATCGGCAGCCTGTTGCAACGCATGGGTGATTACGACGGAGCCAGGAGCGCCTTCGAGGCGGCCCTCACGCGGCAGCCGGACG
>DASUMQ010000375.1:0-5124 GCA_036277615.1 Steroidobacteraceae bacterium | reverse complement strand
ATCATCATGGTCGGCGAGATCGGCGGCAGCGACGAGGAGGCGGGCGCGGAGTTCATCCGCAAGCACGTCTCGAAGCCCGTCGTGGCGTACATCGCCGGCGTAACGGCCCCGCCGGGCAAGCGCATGGGTCACGCGGGTGCGGTGATCTCGGGGGGCAAGGGCACGGCGGCCGACAAGTTCGCGGCGCTCGAAGCAGCGCGCGTGACGACGGTGCGTTCGCCGGCCGAACTCGGCGCCGCGATTTTCAAGCGGCTCAAAGGCAAGGCGGGCAGCCCGACCCGGACCCGGCCGGCCTCGAAGGCTTCGGTCCCCTCCAACAAGAGCGTGCCGGTCGTCGCGAGAAAGAAGGGGAAAGTGGCGAAGACCGTCGTGGGCCGCGGCAAGGCCACCAGGGCAAGGCCGGCGCCGGCGAAGCCGAAGCCCCGCAAGAACGCGCCAATCAAGCAGACCACGGCGGCGCGGAAGTCGAAGGCCCCTGCACGGAAAAGTAAAGCGGCGGTGCGCAAAAAATAGGCGACCGCGCACGCCTCGGCAAATACGTAGTTCCTGCCGGATGACCGCGCTTGCTCCGGCGGTTATCGTGGCCCGCCTCACCGAAGCCCGGCCGCCCGGCCGATGCAGGAGTCTCCGCCAGTGCCCACGGCCACCGCGGATTTCATCGTGATCGGGGCCGGCATTGCCGGCGCGTCCGTCGCCTGGCGCCTCGTGCCCGCGGGGCGCGTCGTGCTGCTCGAGGCGGAGCATCGTCCGGGCTATCACTCGACCGGTCGTTCGGCAGCGATGTTCGACCGCGCCTACGGCAACGCGACGATCCGCGCGCTCACGGCGGCGAGTCACGAGTTCTTCCTGAACCCGGCGGCGCTCGGCCTCGACGGGCCCCTGCTGTCGCCCCGCGGGGTGCTCTACGTTGCACGCCCGGACCAGCGCGGGCAGCTCGAACAGCACTACGAATCGATCCGCACGCTGGCGCCCGATGCGCGCGTGCACGACGGCGATTTCGCGCGCAGCAAGGCGCCGATCCTGCGCGAGGGACTGTTCGACCGCTGCATCTGGGATCCGACGTGCTCCGACATCGACGTCGCGCGACTGCACGATGCGTTGCTCGCGCACGTGCGCCGCCAAGGCGCCGACTTCGCGAGGCACGCGCAGGTCGATCGACTCGAGCGTACCGGCACTGCGTGGCGCGTCCACGCGGGCGACCGCACCTACGAGGCACCCGTCGTCGTCAATGCCGCGGGCGCCTGGGCCGACGAGGTCGCGCAGCTCGCAGGGCTGTCGCCGCTCGGACTGCAACCGCGCCGGCGCAGCATCGCCGTCGTGCAGTTGCCGGAATCGATCGATCCACGCGGCTGGCCGCTCACGATCGACCTCGCGGAGACGTGGTATTTCAAGGGCGAGGCGGGACGGCTGCTCGTGTCGCCTGCCGACGCCGTCGACACCGCGCCGTGCGACGCAAGCGTCGACGACGAGGTGCTCGCGGCAGGCATCGCGCGTTTCGAAGCCGCCACCACGGTGGAGGTGCGGCGCGTCACGAGTTCCTGGGCCGGGCTGCGCAGCTTCTTCCGGGACGGCAGTCCCGTGCTCGGGCCCGACCCGCGCGCGCCGGGCTTTCACTGGGTCGCGGGCCTCGGCGGCTACGGCATCCAGACGGCCCCGGCCGTGTCCGCGCTGGTCGCGGCAACGGTGCTCGGCCGGCCCGCGGCCGACTCGGCGCTGCTCGAACAGACCTCAGCCTCGCGCTTGCTCTGAGCGAGCCTCGTCGACGCGGGAAATGGGGACACTCCGAATATTCCGTTCGTGGAATATTCGGAGTGTCCCCATTTTTCCGCCTACGATGTGCGACGCATGCTCGAGCTACGCAACGTCTCCAAAGCGTACGGCGGCCGCCGGGTCCTCGACGCCGTATCGCTCACGGTCCGCCGCGGTGAGTACGTCGCGATCGTCGGCGAGTCGGGTGTCGGCAAGTCCACGCTGCTGAACCTCGTGGCCGGGCTCGACGTGCCGGACACCGGCGAGCTGCGGCTCGATTCGACGGACCTCGCGCAACTCGACGACGACGCACGCACTCGGGTCCGCCGGGCACGCATGGGTTTCGTGTTCCAGGCGTTCCACCTGCTGCCGCACCTGAGCGTCGCGCGCAACATCGCCTTGCCGCTCGCGCTGAACGGCCAGGCAGGCGCGGACGTCGATCGTCGCGTGCACGAATTGCTCGAGGCCGTCGGGCTCGGGGATCGGTCGGGCAGCCTGCCGCGCGAACTGTCGGGAGGGGAAATGCAGCGTGTCGCCGTCGCGCGCGCGCTCGCGCACCGCCCGGCGCTGGTGCTCGCGGACGAGCCCACGGGCAACCTCGACCCGGACAACGCGGCGACGATCCTCGGCCTGCTCCGTGCGCAGATCAAGCGCGACGAAGCCGCGGGGATTCTCGTCACGCACTCGGCGACTGCCGCGGCCTCGACCGATCAAGTCTACGAGCTGACGCGGACCGGACTCGCGGTGCGCGCGTGAGCGCGAGGGCCGCGGCTTTCGAGACTCGTCGAATGGCGTGGCGGGCGCGACTCGCGTTGCTGCAGGCGGCCGTCGTCGGCCCGTTGCGTCAGGCGCCGGCGCGGACGCTGCTCGCCGTGCTCGCCATCGCGCTCGGCGTCGCGCTCGGCTTCTCCGTCTACCTGATCAACCGCGTTGCGGCCGACGAGGTGCAGGGAGCATCGCGGTCGCTGTTCGGGCTCGCCGATCTGGCGGTGCAGGCGCCTGGCGCTGGATTCGATGAGTCCCTGTATCCACGGATCGCGCGGCTTCCCGGCGTGGCCGTGGCGAGTCCGGTGGTCGAGTTGCAGGTGCGTCTGCCGGGTCGCGAAGGCAACCTCAAGCTGATCGGCATCGATCCATTCACCGCCTGGCGCCTGCAACCGACGCTGGCAGCGGCGGGTCGGCCCGCGGATCGCGAAGGGCAGGGTTTGCTCGCGCCGGACTCGGTCTGGCTCAGTCCCGCGGCAGCGCAGGCGCTCGACCTCGAGCCCGGTGACAGGCTCGACGTGCAGGTCGCACTCGACCGCGTCGGCTTCGAAGTCGCGGGCATCCTGCCGCCCGGTGCGTACCGACCTGCGGTGGGGCTGCTCGACATCGGGGAGGCGCAATGGCGGTTGCGACGGCTCGGCCGACTCGACCGTGTGGACGTGCGACTCGCCCCGCGCGCCGACCGCGCCGCCGTGCGCGACGCCATCGCACGCCTGTTGCCTCCCGGTGCGCAGGTGGTCACGCCCGGCGAGGCGACCGACGATGCCGTGCGGCTCACGCGCGCTTACCGTTCGAACCTGACCGCGCTCGCACTCGTCGCGCTCTTCACGGGTGCGTTCCTCGTCTTCGCGACCCAGTCGCTCGCCGTTGCACGCCGCCGCCGCGAAATTGCCTTCCTGCACGCGATGGGCTTGACCGTGCGCGAGCAACTCGGCGCGTCGCTGCTCGCCGGTGCGCTCGTCGGCGTGCTCGGTGCAGCGCTCGGCGTGGTGCTCGGGGTGCTGACCGCACGCGCGGGGCTCGCCGCGTTCGGCGCCGACCTGGGCGCGGGATACTTCCGCGGCGTCGCACCGCGGCTCGACGTGCGCGCCGGCGAATACCTCGCTTTCTACCTGCTGGGGGTCGCGGCCGCGCTGGTCGCCACGTACGGGCCGGCACGCGAGGCGGCATCGGTGCCCGCGGCCGTCGCGCTCAAGGCTGGCGACGAGGCGCCGGTCGCCGCGCGGCGACACGGCTGGATTGCGCTCGGGCTGTTCGCCGCGGCGCTGGTCGCGCTGCAGTTGCCGGCCATCGACGGCGTGGCGCTGCCGGGCTACGTCGCCATCGCGTGCTTGCTGCTCGGCGCCGTGTTTCTGACGCCAAGCCTCGCGGCGGTCGTGTTCACGCGCCTGCTGCGACCCGACGGCGCTGCGTGGCGACAGATTGCCGTCGCGCAATTGCGCGGCACCGCGCGGCGCGCGACCGTGAGCATCGCCGCGGTGCTCGTGGCCTTCAGCCTGATGGTCGCCATGGCGATCATGGTGTTCTCGTTCCGCATGTCGCTCGAGGCGTGGATGGCGCGCATCCTGCCCGCCGACCTCTACGTGCGGGCGGGCAGCGCCGCGCCGGGCGCCTACCTCGATGCCGAGGCGCAGTCGCGGATCGAAGCGCTGGACGGCGTCACGCGCGTGCACTTCGTGCGCTTCGTCGACACGGTGCTGGCGGGGCAGCGCATGCCGCTCACGATCATCGCGCGACCGATCGAGGAAGCGACGGCGGATCGAGTGCTGCCGATCCGCCGCGTCGACGATCGACCCGCGCCGCACGGTACCGTCCCGGTCTGGGTATCGGAGGCCGCGCTCGACCTGCGCGGGCTCGACGTCGGGCACGTGTTCGACTTGCCGCTCGGCGGGCGCACGGTGCGCGCGAGCGTGCGGGGCATCTGGCGTGACTACGAACGGCCCGGCGGCGCCGTCGTGCTCGACCGCGCGACGTTCGTCGCACTCACGCACGATCGCAACGCCACGACCGCGGCACTGTGGCTGCGCAACGGCGTTGACCCGGAGCGCCTTGGCGCGTCGCTGCGGGACACGCTCGAGCGCAGCGGCGACTACGACATCGCCTTGCCGGGCGTCATCCGCGAGCGATCGCTCGCACTGTTCGATCGCACGTTCGCGGTCACCTACATGCTCGAAGCCGTCGCGGTGCTGATCGGCCTGTTCGGGATCAGTGCGAGCACGAGCTCCCAGGTGCTCGCACGGCGCGGCGAGTTCGGCATGTTGCGTCACCTCGGCGTCACGCGCGCCGAGGTCGGGCGCATGCTCGCGTTCGAGGGCGCGGCGCTCGGCGCGATCGGCGTCGCAGCCGGCCTCGTGGTCGGCGGCGTGATCAGCCTGATCCTGATCTTCGTCGTGAACCGGCAATCCTTCCACTGGACCATGGACCTGCACGTGCCCTGGCTCGGGCTCGCGGCGCTGAGCGTGGTGCTGGTCGCGGCCGCGGCCGGCACCGCGGCATTCAGCGGACGGGGTGCGATGGGGGACGACGTCGTGCGCGCGGTCAAGGAGGACTGGTGATGCGGGCGGTGGGCCGGCGCGTAGTCGCGCTGCTGTACGTGCTCGCGGTCGCACC
>DASUMQ010000374.1:0-4079 GCA_036277615.1 Steroidobacteraceae bacterium | reverse complement strand
GCGATGATGCCCATCTGGGCATTGGTCTTCATGACGATGCTGGCGACCCAGCCGACGACGCCGCCGATGATCAACGTGATGATCCAATCCATTTGCGTTTCCCCTTGTTGTTGACGTTAACGCAGGAACTTTCCTGCCATGCCGAGGATGTCGTCGAGCGGGTTGCCGTCGCCGTCGAGGTCCAGCATCGACGCGAGGCCGCCTGCCCCGCCCCGCCCGGTCGCGCTGCCCGGATTGCCGCCGAGCACGCCGCCCAGCAGGTCGCCGAGCCCACCGCCGCGCGATGGCTGCGCCCCTGTCGAGGGTGCGGCCGACGTGCGAGCGTTCTTCGCCATGTAGCCCGCGACCAGCATCGCGAGCACCGGCAGCATCTTCTTGAGCAGTGACGGGTCGAGGCCCGTGCGCGCCGACGCATTCTGCGCCACGGTGCGGCTCACGTCCTTGGACCCGAAGATCTGGCCGAGGATGTCGTTGCCGGGCGCGACGTTCGTCGGCTGCGGGGCGAGCACGTCGTCCATGAGCGCGCCGCCACCCAGGCCGCCCAGCATGCCGGCCAGGCTTTCGAGTCCTGCGGGCCGCGACTTTGCCTGCTTCTTGAAGCCCCCGAGGATCGCGGGAATCAGTGCGGAGGCACCTGTGCGGGCCTGCGTCTCGTTGACGCCGAGCTCGCGCGCCATCGATTCGAGACCCCCGGCTTGCCCGAGGATGTCCAGGAGCTGCTGCTGTTGCTGTTGCTGTTGCATGATGATGGTCGCCTTCCTTGGCTGCCGGCTATCGCAGCTGGCTGTCTTTCGATCCGCGGCGGTTGTAGAGGCTCACCGCACCTTGCGTACGGTCGCGCTCGTCCTGGCACGGCAGGCACAGGCGCACGCCCGGGACCGCCTCGCGTCGCGGCTCCGGAATCTGCTCGCCGCACTCCTCGCAATGGGTGAGGCTCGGGCCGGACGGCAACTGCGCGCGGGCGCGCTTGATCGCGTCCTCGATGCTGTCGTCGATCTGCTGTTGTACGGCGCCGTCGCCGGCCCAACCCGTGGCCATGACTGATCACCCCTGGCTCATTGCCGCCATCCGTGTTGGACAGCCCACCGATCCGGGCGTTCCGGCCCGCTGCGCAGTTGCTAAGATGGTACCCGGGTCAGGGAGGGGAGACACCCGTGACGACGCCCGCGCAAGGCCTGGAGCTGCGTGCCGTCGAAGCCGTGCTCGAGGCGGCAACGCTGCCGACCGGGGAAGGCTACTTCGCTGCGCTCGCGGCAAGACTTGCTGCCGCACTGGACGCGAGCGGCGCCTGGATTGCGAGACACGAACCCCCGGATCCGAACGCCAAAGTGCTGGGCGCCCGCTCGCACGCGGACGTTGCCGGTTCACCCGCCAGCTACCCGCTCGACGATATGCCGTGCCGGTTCGTCATCGACGCCGGCCGGCCGCGTCACGTCGAGGTCCTGCCGGAACGGTTCCCGGGTGCCGGCACGATTGCACCAGGCGCCGCGAGCTACCTCGGCGTGCCGTTGCTGGGGCATGACGGGCTCGTCCTGGGTGTCGCATGCGTCGTGTTCGACGCACCCACGCCGGAGCATCCGCGACGCACGGCACTGCTGCAGGCCCTGGTCGCACGCGCTGCGGCCGAACTCGACCGGTTGCGCATCGGCGAAAGCCTCCGCGCCAGCGAGGATCGCTTCCGCGACCTGTTCGACGAGGCGCCGATCGCCTACGTGATCGAGGACCTCGAGTCGCGTTTCATCCGCGCCAACCGCACGGCCATGCGCACGCTCGGCATCACGCCGGACCAGGTGCACGGCACGGTCGGCATGTCGTTCATCCCCGACACGCCCGAGGCGCAGCGTCGCGTGCGCGAGGCGTTCGACTCGATCAACCGCGGCACCGACATGAGCGGCGTCGTGCTCGAACTGCGCCGGCGCGACGACGGTCGGCCGCTGTTCATCCAGTGGTGGTCGCGCCCCGAGCCGGGCGGCACCTACACGCGCACGATGTTCATCGACATCACCGACAAGGTGCTGATGGAGCGCGAGCAGGCGCGGTTGCAGGCGCAGAACCGCTACCTGCAGGAAGAGATCAAGTCGGTCCACAATTTCGACGAGATCATCGGCCGCAGCACGGGCCTGGCCCGGGTGCTGGAGGACGTGAGCCGCGTCGCGCCCACCGACGCGACGGTCCTGATCCTCGGCGAGACCGGCACGGGCAAGGAACTGATCGCGCGCGCCATCCACTCGCGCAGTCGTCGCGCCGACAAGCCGTTCATCAAGCTCAATTGCGCGGCGCTGCCCTCAGGACTGATCGAGAGCGAGCTGTTCGGCCACGAGAAGGGCGCCTTCAGCGGCGCGCTGCAGCGGCGCCTCGGCCGCTTCGAGCTCGCGAACGGCGGGACGATCTTCCTCGACGAGATCGGCGAGATGCCGCTCGACGTGCAGTCGAAGCTGCTGCGCGTGCTGCAGGAGCAGGAGTTCGAGCGCGTCGGCTCGAGCCACACGCTGAAGACCGACGTGCGCGTGATCGCGGCCACGAACCGTGACCTCCCGACCGCGATCGGCGCCGGTGAGTTCCGCCAGGACCTCTATTACCGGCTCAACGTGTTTCCGGTCGGGTTGCCGCCGCTGCGCGACCGGGCGGACGACATCCCGCTGCTGGTACAGCACTTCGTCGAGAAGTACGCGCCGCGCGTCGGCCGCACGATCGAGGCGATCTCGCGCGACGCGATCGAGCAGCTGCAGCGCTACGCGTGGCCCGGCAACATCCGCGAGCTCGAAAACCTGGTCGAACGGGGGCTGATCCTCGCGACGTCGACCGAGTTCTGCGTGGCGCCGGCCATGCTGCCGTCGACCGCGCCGCCGCTGCGCCCTGCGCCCGTCGCAAGCGCGCCCGTCGCGGTTTCGGTCCCGCGGTCCGCCGCGCGCGACACCGGGCTGCCCGTCGAGGCCGACCTCAACGCCGTGCAGCGCGAACACATCCTGCAGACGCTGCAGGCGACGCACTGGGTCATCGAGGGCGAGCGCGGCGCGGCGCGGCGGCTCGGCCTCAAGCCGGCGACGCTGCGACACCGCATGAAGAAACTCGGGATTTCGCGCGCCGCCCAGGCGGCCGTCGACGAGCTCCATTAGCGGCCGAACGGTCGTCCCGGGCCGCGCGCGTCAACGCTGCGGCCGCAACCGGTTGTGGCGGCGGCCACGGCGGACGGTGGCGGTCCCGGGCCCTCGATCGAAAACCCGCGCAGTTTCTGCGGCCTGCGTGCTTGGCACGACCCTTGCTCCATCGTTGGCGACGACCCCCAACCTCACGGAGCAATGACCCATGAAGACGACGACCCAGACGTTGATCGCCAGCACGCTCGCGACGCTGCTCGCGGCGGGCACGATCGCCTCGACGGCGCAGGCCGCCGACGAGAAGGCCAAGGACAAGGAGAAGTGCTACGGCGTCGCCAAGGCCGGCAAGAACGACTGCGCCGCCAACGGCCATGCGTGCGCCGGCCAGGCCAAGGCGGACCGCGACGCGAAGGAATGGATCTACGTTCCGGCCGGCACCTGCGAGCGCATCGTGGGTGGCAACAAGTCGGCGACGAAGTGATCCGACGGACGGCACGACGGTGACCTCGACCTCCCACGAGGCGACCGCGTTCCCCCGCAGGCCGGTCCCGGCGCGCGCCGGGATCGGCCTGCGCGCCGTGCACCACGCGCCGGTGCTCGAGCAGCGACCCGACGTCGGCTGGCTCGAAGTGCACAGCGAGAACTACTTTGCCGACGGCGGTGCACAGGTGGACGTGCTGATGCGGATCCGCGAGCACTATCCGCTCAGCCTGCACGGCGTCGGGCTTTCGCTCGGCACCACCGACCCGCTCGACCGCGAGCACCTGCACCGGCTGCGTCGTGCGATCGCTCGCTTCGAGCCGGCACTCGTCTCGGAACACGTCTGCTGGGGCTCGGTGGGTGGCGTGCACTTCAACGACCTGCTGCCGCTTCCCTGCACGCGCGAGGCGTTGCGGCACCTCGTCGCGCGCGTCGCCGAGGTCCAGGATTTCCTGGGCCGGCAGGTGCTGCTCGAAAACGTCTCGAGCTATCTCGAATTCG
>DASUMQ010000373.1:0-2130 GCA_036277615.1 Steroidobacteraceae bacterium | reverse complement strand
GGGCCGGGAATTTCGTGACCCGCGCGGCAATCACGCCGAGGCACGACGTTTCCCCTTCCTCGCTCGAGTCGAACAGCAGTTGCATGCCGAGGCAGATGCCGAGCACGGGCTGCGTGAGCGTGCGGATCACCTCGACGAGGTGCAACGCGCGCAGTCGATCCATCGCGTCCGCGGCCGCGCCCACGCCCGGCAGGATCACGCGCGGTGCCCGACGCAGCGCCTCGGGATCGCTCGTGAGTTCGGAGCTCGCGCCGAGCCGGTCGAGCGCAAAACGCAGCGAAGCGATGTTCGCGCCCCCGTTCGCGATGATCGCGACGTCCGTCATCGCCCGGGCCGGCGCCTCACAGCACGCCCTTGCTGCTGGGCAGCTCGGTGCCTTCGACGCGGACGGCCTGGCGCAGTGCGCGACCGGTCGCCTTGAAGCACGCCTCGACCATGTGGTGCGAGTTCTCGCCCCGCACCTGCACGTGCACGGCCGCCCCGAGTGAGTCGGCGAGCGAGCGAAAGAAATGCGGCACGAGTTCCGTCGGCAGCCCGCCGACCGACTCGCGGCCGAACCGCCCTTCGAACACCGAATACGCCCGGCCCGACAGGTCGATCGCCACCTGGGCGAGCGACTCATCCATCGGCACGACGAAGCCGAAACGCGCGATGCCGATCTTCTCGCCGAGCGCCTCGCGCAGCGCCTGGCCGAGCGCGAGCGCGCAATCCTCGACCGTGTGGTGTTCGTCGATGTCGAGGTCGCCGACACAGGTGAGCTCGAGCGCAAAGCCACCGTGTCGCGCCACCTGTTCGAGCATGTGATCGTAATAGCCGATACCGGTGGCGATCGCGATCGGTGCGGTGCGGTCGAGGTTCACACGGACGCGGATGTCGGTTTCCTTCGTCGCGCGCACGACGGTGGCGACACGCTCGGCACGACGCAGGCGCTCGGCGATGGCATCCCAGGTGGCCCCGTCGGCCCCGTCCGCTCGAACGCGCAGCCCCTGCAGACCCAGGTTCTCGGCGAGTTGCAGGTCCGTGTCGCGATCACCGATGACGTAGCTGTGTTTCGGGTCGATCGGGTGTTCGCGCAGGTATTCGGTCAGCAGGCCGGTCCTCGGCTTGCGGCACTCACAGGTGTCTTCCGGCCGGTGCGGGCAGAAGAACTCCGCGTCGAACTCGATGCCCTGCGACGCGAACAGGCGACGGATGAAATCCTGCGTCTCGCGGAAGACGGGCTCTGGAAAGGTCGCGGTCCCGAGCCCGTCCTGGTTGCTCACGAGCACGAGCCGGTAGCCGGCGCGCTGCAGCTCGAGCAGCGCCGGGATCACGCCCGGCAGCAGGCGAACCTTGTGCAGGCTGTCGACCTGTTCGTCCGGCGGTTCCTCGACGAGCGTGCCGTCGCGGTCGATGAAGAGGACGCGAAGCGCTGCGCTCATGTCTCACTCCACGGCGGCGAGCAGCCGCCGGTTCTGGTCGGGCGTGCCGATCGAGATGCGCAGGCAGCGCGCGAGCCCCGGTGCGGAGGAGAAGTCACGCACGAGCAATCCCGCCGACTTGCCCGCCGCGAGGAAGGTTTGCGCGTCGCGACACTCGACCAGCAGGAAATTCGCATCGGACGAGTGGACACGCAAGACATTTTGCGACTGCGCGAGGCGTTGCCGCACGACCTCACGCTCCGCGAGCAACGTGCCGATCCGGGCCGCGGCGGACG
Source organism: Steroidobacteraceae bacterium (assembly GCA_036277615.1). GTDB lineage: Bacteria > Pseudomonadota > Gammaproteobacteria > Steroidobacterales > Steroidobacteraceae > RPQJ01. The sequence continues at coordinate 434 of DASUMQ010000373.1, read as the reverse complement.
CCCGTTGCGGCGCCTCGGTGAGGTGGAGCACTTCCTCCACCGTCGAGGCGGGGATCGCATACGGCGGAATGATGCGCTTCAGCAGGCCGACGATCTCCTCGCTCGCGATCAGCGTGCCGAGGCGCGCGCCCGCGAGCGCGTAGGCCTTGGACAGTGTCCGGAGGATGACCAGGTTCGGGAACTCGGCGAGTCGTGCAGCGAGACTCGGCCGCCCGGCGAACTCGAGGTACGCCTCGTCGAGGACGACGAGTGCATTGCGGGCAAGCGCGGCGCACACCTGCAACATCGCGTCGTCATCGAGGAGATTGCCGGTCGGGTTGTTGGGCGAGCAGAGGAAGACCAGCTTGGCGCGCCGACCCGCTTCGATCACCGCGCTCGTGTCGAGCCGAAATCCGTCGCGCAGCAGCGGCGCCTCGATCACGTCGGCACCCTGG
>DASUMQ010000372.1:0-6184 GCA_036277615.1 Steroidobacteraceae bacterium | reverse complement strand
GGCCAAGGTAGTCGCGTCAACGCGAGCCACGGCGGTGCAGACGTGGCGATGGTCCGTCGCTGGCAGTTCCGCCTCAGCCCCGGTTACGTGCTCGCGACGCAGCGGGGTGCTGACGCCGGACTTCGGTCTGGGGAGCGTCACGAGCCATGGACGGCGAGTGCGAGCCGCCAGGGACGGCTTCACGGCGTCTCCCCGGCTCGAATCCCGGCGCCTGTGGCGCCGCGATCAGGGCCAAGTGGTGCGTCAGTAAGCGAGACAGGCCGCTACACGAAGCTCGCGCTAAACGAAATGCCCGCCGCGGCCGCGCTGCTAGAATCGTCCCGATGGGCCCGCCGATCGAGAGCAAGTTGCCGGCCGTCGGCACGACGATCTTCACCGTCATGTCGCGGCTGGCGGCCGAACACGGGGCGATCAATCTCTCGCAGGGCTTCCCTGATTTCGAACCGCCGCCACGGCTCGTCGAACTCGTCGAACAGCACATGCGCCGCGGGCCGAAGGCGCAGAACCAGTACGCGCCCATGGCCGGACTGCCGTCGCTGCGCGAGGCAATCGCCGACAAGGTCGCCGAGTACTACGGCCGCAGGGTGGATCCGGAGACCGCGATCACGGTGACCGCCGGCGGCACTGAAGCCCTGTTCTGCGCGATCCAGGCGCTCGTGCGGCCGGGCGACGAAGTCGTCCTGCTCGATCCGGCGTACGACTCGTACGAGCCCTCGGTCACGCTCGCGGGAGGTCGCGCGCTGCACGTTCCGCTGCTGCGAAGCCCGCGCGGCGACTTCAGCATCGACTGGGAGCGCCTGCGGCGGGCGATCACAACGCGCACCCGGCTGCTCGTCGTCAACTTTCCGCACAACCCGAGCGGCGCGGTGCTCGCGCGCGCGGACCTCGAGACGTTGGCCGGGCTGCTGCGCGACACACCTGCGTGGGTCCTCGCGGACGAAGTCTACGAGCACATGGTGTTCGACGGCCGTGCACACCACAGCCTGCTCACCCACGACGAACTCGCCGCGCGGAGCCTCGTCGTCTCGTCGTTCGGCAAGACCTTTCACGCGACCGGCTGGAAGGTCGGTTACTGCGTCGCGCCGCCGCAGGCGACGAACGAGTTCCGCAAGGTGCACCAGTTCGTGCAGTTCGCCGTGGCGACGCCGCTGCAGGCGGGCATCGCCGATTTCCTGCGTGAATGCCCGGAGCACGCGCGCGACTTGCCGGCCTTCTACCAGGCTAAGCGCGACCAGTTCGTGCGGTTGCTGCAACAGGACACGCGCTTCGGCTTCACGCCCGCGGCCAGCACGTACTTCCAGCTCGTCGACTACTCGGCGATCAGCGACCTGCCCGACACGGAATTCGCGCGCGAGCTCACGGTGCGGCACGGCGTCGCGGCGATCCCGATCTCCGTCTTTTCCACGGACCCGCCGCCCGGCGAACGCATCGTCCGTTTCTGTTTCGCGAAGGACGAAGCCACGCTGGCGGCGGCGACCGCAAAACTGAGGACTCTATGACTGCGAACCTCCGAGTCACCATGATCCAGGCCGAGCTGGCCTGGCAGGCGCCCGCGACCAACCGGCGCATGCTCGCGAAGCACTTTCGCGGATTGGTCGGACACACAGACCTGATCGTGCTGCCGGAGATGTTCACGACGGGCTTCACGATGGACGCTGAGGGGCTTGCCGAGACGATGGACGGCGAGACCGTCGGCTGGTTGCGCGAGGAGGCCGCCGCAGTCGGGTGCGCAATCACGGGCAGCGTGATCGTGCGTGAAGGGTCACGCCACTACAACCGATTGCTGTTCGTGACGCCCGACGGCCAGGTCCGGCATTACGACAAGCGTCACCTGTTCCGCATGGCCAGCGAGCAGGCACACTACAAGGCGGGCACGCACCGGCTGATCGTCAGCTGGAAGGGGTGGCGCATCTGCCCGCTCGTCTGCTATGACCTGCGCTTCCCGGTCTGGAGTCGCAATCGAGGCGACTACGACGCGTTGCTCTACGTGGCGAACTGGCCGGCCCGACGGCGCGTCGCATGGTCGGCGCTGCTCAAGGCGCGTGCGATCGAGAACCTCTGCTACGTCGTGGGCGTGAACCGGATCGGCAAGGACGGCAACGGCGCCACCTACAGTGGCGACAGTGCGGCCTTCGACTTTCTCGGCCAGTCGCTCGGCGGCGACCACGGCGGCGACTTCGTCGAGACGGTCGTGCTCGACCGCGAGGCGCTGCAGAAATACCGTGAGAGCTTCCCGGCGCACCTCGACGCCGACGAATTCGAGCTCCTGGCGCCGGGCGTCCCGGGATGACGCGGCCGAAGGACAAGCGGACCCGCGTCACGCACCCGCCCGAGGTGCACGTGCCGCCGGGCAACCGGCCGCTCGTGGCGCCGATCTACCAGTCGGTCAAGTTCACCTTCGACGACGTCGAGCGGACGCTCGAGCACTTCCAGGGCCGGCGCGAGGGGTTCTACTACTCGCGCGTTTCGAACCCGACCCTGCGTCAGCTCGAGCTGCTGCTCGCCGAATTGCAGGGTCGGGACGGCTGCCTGCTGACGGGCTCGGGCGTCGCCGCGATCGCCGCGCCGCTGCTCGCACTGTGCAGGTCGGGTGACCACGTCGTGTATTTTGCGGAGCAGTACCGGCCGACGCAGAAGCTGGTCGGGCGCCTGCTCAAGCGCTACGGCGTCACCAGCACCATGCTGTCGATCACCGACGTCGAGGCGATCGAGCACACCCTCGCGGCTACGCCGACCCGCGTCATCGTCTTCGAGTCGCCGACCAATCCCGCGCTCAAGATCGCGGACCTCGAACGGATCACGACGCTCGCGCGCCGGCACGGGGCGCTGACGCTGCTCGACAACACGCTCGCGGGGCTGCACAACCACGGCCAGTACGACGTCGACCTGTACGCGCACAGCCTGACCAAGTACGCGTCGGGCCACGGCGACGTGATGGGCGGCGCGATCATAGGCACCACGGCGCTGGTTGACTCGCTGCGCGACGACATGGCGATCCTCGGCCCGACGCTCGATCCGCACGCCGCGTACCTGATGCTGCGCGGCATGAAGACGTACTTCCTGCGCTGGGACGCGCAGTGCCGCACCGCGCAACTCGTGGCCGAGTTCCTGGCCGCGCATCCGCGCGTCGAACGCGTGCGTTACCCGGGCTTGCCGGGCGATCCCGGCCACGGGCTCGCACAGGCGCAGATGCACGATTTCGGCACGATCGTCACGTTCGACATCGTCGGCGGCGAGCCGGCCGGCAGCCGGTTCGCGGAGGCCCTCGAGCTGTTCGCGATCGCCGCGAGCCTCGGCTCGACCGAATCGCTGGTGTTGCCACCCGCGCTGCAGCAACCGCGGGGCCTCGACAACCGACAACGTCGCTGGAGCGACATCGGGGCGGGCACGGTCCGGCTGTCGATCGGGGTCGAAGATCCCGAAGACCTGCTGGCCGACCTCGCCTCGGCGCTGAACGCAAGCTCGGGCTGACCCGTCTCCGTGCACGCGTGGCTCTGCTATGCTTTCCTCGATCGAGGAGGACTCGATAGGTCGCCGGGTCATGGACGCCTCGAGCCTGAGGGACGGCTTTCGGGTGAGCGATTGGCTCATCGAACCACGCGCGTCACGTGCCACGGACGGGTCTGGTCGCGTCGTCGAGCTGACACAAAATCAAACCCAGTTGCTCGTCACGCTCGCGTTGCGGCACGGCGAAGCCGTCGGCAAGCGTACGCTGCGTGAGGCGCTGTGGCCCGACGCCACTGGTTCGGACGACAAGCTCCGCGAGACCATAGCGAGCCTGCGTGCGCTCTTCGGCGAGAACCCGCGACACCCGCGCTACATCGCCTCGGTCGGCCAGGACGGCTATGCGCTGGTGGCCCACTTCGAGCCTGCGCCGCAGCGTGCCGAGCCCGTCCCCGCCCGGCCCGCCGCTCGACTGCACCGGCTGCTGACCGAACTGCGGCGGCGCAGCGTGATCAAGGTGGGAGCCTCCTACCTGCTGGCGATGTGGATCATCCTGCAGGTCGCGCAGGTCACGTTCGCACCGCTGCACTTCCCCGGTTGGTGGATGACCGCGCTCACGATCCTCGCCATCCTCGGCCTGCCGATCGTGATCGTGCTCGCGTGGACGTACGAGATCACGCCGCAGGGCGTCGTGGTGGATCCCGGCAGCGGCGGGGCGGGGCTCGTGAACCTGCCAAAGCCGCGCCACTTGCTGGCGCCCGCCATCGTCTTCGGGGTGGCGGCCATGGCAGGAGTCACCGGACTGGCCTGGTGGCGCACGATCGACACGCCGGTCGAGTTCCCGGGGGCTGGCGGCACAGCCGACACCGAGCCGGGCCCGCAGTCGGTCGCGGTGCTGCCGCTCGTCGACCTGAGCCCCTCGGGCGGCAATGCCTGGCTCGGCGACGGCTTGAGCGAGGAGCTGTCGACGCGTCTGGCCCAGGTGCCCGGTCTGCGTGTCGCTGCCCGCACGTCCGCCTTCGAGTTCCGCGGCAAGAACCTGGACGTGCGCCGCATCGGCCAGTCGCTCGGCGTACGGCACGTGCTCGAGGGCAGCGTGCGACGCGAGGGTGAAGGGGTGCGCGTCACCGTGCAGTTGATCGACGCGCGGACCGGATACCACGTCTGGGCAGGCAACTTCGACCGGGCGTGGCGTGACGTGCTCACGCTGCAGGACGACATCGCGCGCTCCGTCACGGCGGCCCTGCAGGTGGTGCTCATGGACACCAAAGGAGGCGCGGCGGCCGCGCGCGCAACCTTGCTCGATGCCCGCGCGGTCGACCCGTACCTGGAGGGCCTGGCCTTGCTGCGGCAGCCGGGTGACCGAAGCTCACTGGCTGAGGCGCAGCAGGCGTTCCGGGCGGCCATTGCCATCGCCCCGGACTTTGCCGGGGCGCACGCCGGATTGTGTCGAGCGCTTGCCCGGTCGTTCGACCAGAGCCGCGATCGTCGGGCGCTCGACGAGGCAGAGGTGGCCTGCCAGCGCTCGTTGGCGCTCGACGCGACGTTGATCGATACCGAGAAGGCGCTGGCCGGGCTGTACGTCTCCGATGGCAAGTTCCGCCCGGCAGCCGACTCGTACTCGAGGGTCATCGCTCGCAATCCCCGCGATGCGGATGCCCTCCTGGGCCTGGGTCAGGCATATGAGGGACTGGGACGCGCGCGCGAAGCCGAGGCCAGCCTGCGCAAGGCCACCGAGATCGAACCGGCCTACTGGAGCACCCACATGGCGCTGGGTCGCTTCCTGTTCCAGCGGGGGCGCGCCGACGAAGCGCTGGCAGCGTTCAGTCGCGTGACGGAACTCGTCCCGGCGAGCGCCGTGGCGTGGAGCAACGTGGGGGCCGCGCTGCAACTCAAGGGTGATCTTGCGTCGGCCGAGAAGGCATACGCGGCGTCGCTGAAACTGGAACCGTCCAGGGGCGCGTACTCGAATGTAGCGACCATCCAGTTCGTGCTCGGCCGCTTCGACGACGCCGCCCGCAATTTCGAGAAGGCGGTCGCACTCGGCGAGCACGACCAGGTCGTCCACGGCAACCTCGCCGACGCACTCTGGCAGATCGAGGGGCGCCGGGAAGAGGCAGTGCGGGTGTATGGACGGGCGATCAAACTCGCCGAACAGGAACTCGCGTCGACGCCGAACGACTCGATCCTGCGGGCACAAGTCGGCTACTACTACGGGCGCATCGGCGAGGCTCAGCGGTCGCTGGCCTACCTCGACGAGGCCCTGCGCGCCGGTCCCGAACTCCTGTACGTCCAGTACTACCGGGGTGTCGCGGCTGCGGATCGTGGCGACCGCGAGACCGCCCTGGCGGCAGTGTCGGACATGATCAGGCTGGGGTATCCGCGCGAGCAGTTGCGTTCAGCGCCGGAGTTCCGCAGTCTTCTGGCGGACCCGGAATACAAGAAGTTGGTGGGGTGACTCGAAGGGTTACTTCAAGGGAGAAGGTTCATGACCACGGAAATCACTGTAACGTTGCAGGGTACGACGGTCAGTTGCACGCCCGACAAGGGCAACGCTTGGGTCCGCGATGGTCAGATCAAATGGATTCCCGGAAACAACGTTGCGCGATTGAAACTGGATTTCTACAAGAAGAATATGCAGAACAATGGCGCGACATCGAACTGGCCATTCGACGAAAGGCCTAATCCTCCTGGATCCAGCAGTACGGGCTGGCAGACCGGTTTCACCGGCACGGTGAAA
>DASUMQ010000371.1:0-10145 GCA_036277615.1 Steroidobacteraceae bacterium | reverse complement strand
CCGGCACGAGTTCCGGCGAGATCGGCGTATCGGCGATGCGCGTGAGCACGTCGAGCGTGGCCTGGTCGAACTGCCGCGTCGCCACGACCCACCGGATCAGGTGTCGGATCAACGTCTTCGGGACCGATGCGTTCACGTTGTAGTGCGACATGTGGTCGCCGACGCCGTAGGTCGTGAAGCCGAGCGCGAGCTCCGAGAGGTCGCCGGTGCCGAGCACGAGCGCGTCCGTGAGGTTCGCGAGCCGGAACAGGTGCGAGGTCCGCTCGCCGGCCTGCACGTTTTCGAACGTGACGTCGTGGACCGGCTGGCCTTCGGCGTACGGATGCCCGATGTGCGCCAGCATCAGCTCGGCGGACGGGCGAATGTCGATCTCGCCCGCGGTGATGCCGAGCGAGCGCATCAGCGCGTGCGCGTTCTCGAACGTCTGCCGGCTCGTGCCGAACCCGGGCAGGGTGTAGCCCAGGATGTCCTTGCGGGGCAGGCCGAGCCGGTCGAACGCGCGCACGGCGACGAGTGCAACCTGGGTCGAGTCGAGACCGCCCGAAATGCCGAGCACGACACGCTTGATGCCGGTGGCCGCCAGCCGCTTGCGCAAGCCGTCGACCTGGATGTCGTAGACCTCGGCGCAGCGCTCGTCGCGTCGTGCCGGGTCGGACGGTACGTACGGGAAGCGCTCGATGCGTCGCCGCAGCGAGACGCGGTCCGGCGGCACGTCGAGCTCGAACTCGATGCGACGGAAATCCTGCAGTTGCTCGCGATTGAACTGGACGCAATCGCCGAAGGTCGTCCAGCGCATGCGCTCCTGCCGCACGTGGTCGAGATCGACGTCCGCGAGGATGTACCCGCCCATCAGCGGGAAACGGCTGGACTCCGCGAGCCGCTCGCCGTTCTCGTAGATCAGCGCGTGACCGTCCCAGGCGAGGTCGGTCGTCGACTCGCCGGGTCCGGCCGCGGAATAGAGGTACGCGGCGACGCACTTGGCCGACTGCGAGGCGCAGAGCAGTCGCCGGTAGTCGGCCTTGCCGACCGTGACGTCGCTCGCCGAGAGGTTGGCGAGCACCGTCGCGCCGGCGAGCGCGGCGAACGTACTCGGCGCCAACGGCGCCCAGACGTCCTCGCAGATTTCCATGTGCAGCACGAACCCCGGCAGGTTCGTCGCCGCGAACAGCAGCCGTGACCCGAACGGAACCGTCTGGCCGAGCAGGTTGAGCGACGGCGACACCGCCTGCTGGCCCGAGGCGAACTGCCGCTTCTCGTAGAACTCGCGGTAATTCGGCAGGTAGGTCTTCGGCACCGCGCCGAGCAGCTTGCCGCGGCGCAGCAGCACGGCGCAGTTGAACAGCCGATCGTCCGCGCGCAACGGCAGCCCGACCGCGAACGTGAGGGCAATGTCCTGGCTCGCCTCGACCAGCGTGCGCAGCGCGCCGAGCGAGGCGTCGAGCAGCGCGTCCTGCTGGAACAGGTCCTCGTTCGAATAGGCCGAAAGCCCGAGTTCCGGAAACACGCCCACGATCGCCTGCTCGCCCGCGGCCTGCCGCGCCACCTCGATCGTGGCCGCGACGTTCGCCGCCGGCGAAGCGACTTCGACGCGCGGCGTGCCGACCGCCACGCGCACGAAACCGTGACGGTAGATCGAGCGGAAGGGCAACTCTGACGGACGCGGCGGGTGGAGGTGGCGGGATTCCAGGGTCGGGGGCATGTCGGTTTGCTCTTTGACGGCAGTTTCGACCGGTCGGGCTGGGCGGGCAATAGCGGAACTGGGACCGCCGTCACGCCACCGTCCCGTCCGCTCCGGTTAGCGTCCGGGCACTCTGGAAAGGAATCGCCGTGGCCGCTACGTTCTTTGCTCGCGCAAAAGGGTTGTTTGGGACGCCGGAGCCGTCGGCCGCACCTGCCAAGCCGGCCGCGCCGGTCAAGAAGACGTCGCCCCACCACGCCGTGTCGATCGCCACCGGTCCGCGTTGCTGCGCGCCCGCGCGCGAGTTGCGCGGCCAGCGTTTCCTGTCGCGGGAGGCACCGCAACTGCCGCTCAAGGCGTGCGATCGCGCGGACTGCACCTGTCGCTACGAACACCACCAGGACCGGCGCAAGGGCTTCCGCCGCGCGCGCGACATGGGCGTCTCCGTCGACGGCTGGGTCGAGACCGACAAGCGCGCCGGCGTGAAACGCGGCCGCCGCAAGGAAGACCACCGCGAGTAACCGGAAAATGGGGACACTCCGAATTTCCGGGAGTTCGGAAATTCGGAGTGTCCCTATTTTCCGACCGCCGCGTCGCCGACGAACGGGTTCGTGCGACGCTCCTGTCCGAACGTCGACATCGGGCCGTGCCCCGGCACGAACCGCACGTCGTCGCCCAGCGGAAACAGCTTGTCCCGGATCGCGCTGATCAGCGTGTCGTAATCGCCGCCGGGGAAATCGGTGCGGCCGATCGAGCCCTGGAACAGCACGTCGCCGACGAAGGCGAGCTTGTCGGGCGCGGAATGAAACACCACGTGCCCCGGTGTGTGGCCAGGACAGTGGTGCACGGCGAACTCGACCTCGCCGACGCTCACCCGGTCGCCCTCGTCGAGCCACTGGTCGGGCTCGAACGTTTCGCAGGGGCCCAAGCCGAACATCCGGCCCTGCTCGGGCAGGCCGTCGATCCAGAACTTGTCGCCCCTGTGCGGCCCCACGATCGGCAGCGATTCGCGTCGCGCGAGTTCGGCCGTCGCGCCCGCATGATCGACGTGCGCGTGCGTGAGCAGGATCTTCGTGAGTTTCACGCCGCGCTTGCGAACCTCGCCGAGCACCTTGTCGAGGTCGCCGCCCGGGTCGATCACGGCGGCTTCGAGGGTCCGTGGACACCAGACCAGCGAACAGTTCTGCGCGAACGGCGTGACCGGGATGATCACCGCCTGCACGTCAGCGTGCCTCTTCCGCGACCTTCGCGCCAACCGTCCCGGCATTGCCGGCGCCACGCACGCCACCCATCAGCGCGATGCGCATGCCTTCCTCGACCGTGAGCGCCGTGGGCTCGACCAGCTCGCGCGGCAGGAAGACCGTGTAGCCGCCGACCATGTAGCTCATCGGCAGGTACACCGCGATCGTGTCCTCGGCCCCCGGCGAGCGGCGCAGCATGTCGCCCGACTCCGTCGTGACGAAGCCGATCACCTTGCCGGGCCCGAACGGCACGAGCACGACGCGGCGCAGGTCGCTGCCCTGGCCCGACGACGGGAAGAAACGCGTGAAGTCGCGGATCGCGAGGTAGATCGTCTTGACGACGGGGATGCGCGCGAACAGCCGGTCGGAAATGCGCAGCGCGCGGCTCACGACGTACGCGTTGACGGCAAGGCCCACGAAGTACAGCACCACGAGGCCGGTCAGCAGGCCGAGGCCGGGCCAGTAATACGGCTCGGGCACGACGAGCTTGATCACCCGGGAAAACAGCCGCTCTGCCGAGACGGCGAGCCAGTAGACCACGTAGACGGTCAGGCCGAGCGGCAGGATCGCCACGAGGCCTTTCAGTGCCGTGTTCCAGATCTTGCGCATGGTCCCGTCGGAAGTGAATCGGTGGTTATCGAAGAGGCGCGAGTATAGCCGCGCACGCCGGTGCCTTCGCTTATGATTCGGCGGAGATCATGCCGAGACCGACGATTCACCGCGCCGCGTCGCGACGCTTCCCTCGCCTGCTGCTCGTCGCCGCGCTGTACGTCGGCGCCGTCGGTTGTGCCGTCGCGCGCGACAAGCCGTACCTGCCGCCCGAGGTGGAACAGGTGCTCGCACGCCGCAAGGTGCCTGCCACGAGCCTGAGCATCTACGTGCGCGAGGTCGGTCGCGAGGAGCCGCTGGTCAGCTTCAATTCCGAAGTGTCGCGCAACCCGGCGTCCACGATGAAGGTGCTGACGACGGTTGCGGCGCTCGAGACGCTCGGTCCGGCCTACACGTGGCGCACGCGCGCCTACGCGACCGGACCCGTGCGCGACCAGGTGCTCGAAGGCGACCTCGTGCTGCTCGGCGGCGGCGATCCGTTCATGACGGCCGAGCGCTGGTGGAGCTTCGTGAACGGCCTGCGCCAGGCCGGCGTGCAGCGCATCGCCGGCGACGTGATCATCGACAACACGCATTTTGCCCCGCAGGGCGACGACCGCGCGGCGTTCGACAACCGGCCCTACAACACCTACAACGTGCTGCCGGATGCACTGCTCGTGAACTTCCAGACGGTCGCGATCAACGCCGTGCCCGACGTCGCGACCGGCACCGTGCGCGCGAGCGCCAATCCCTGGCCGGCGAACCTCGCGCTCGACAGCAACGTGCGACTCGATGCCGGGCCCTGTCGTCGCGGCTCGGGCGGGATCTCGATCGGCATGCCCGAAGGCGCGATGGGCAATCGCGTCGTGCTCGCGGGTCGCTATGCTGCCGGGTGCGGACAGTTCTCGACGTCGCGCGCGGTGATGAAGCCGCCGGAGTATGCGTTCGGCCTGTTCAAGACGTTCTGGCAGCAGTCCGGCGGAACGCTCGGCGGCGGCATGCGGCTCGAGACGTTGCCGGCCGACGCGAAACTGCTGTACTCACACGAATCACTGACGCTCGCCGAGGTGATCCGGCTCGTCAACAAGTACTCGAGCAATGCGATGGCACGCTCGGTCTACCTGACGCTCGCCGCCGAGCGCTACCCCGACCGTCCCGCGACGACGATGGCGAGTCGCGAGGCGATCCTCGAGTTCCTCGCGAGCCACGACATCAGGATCCCCGACCTCGTGATCGAAAACGGCTCCGGGCTGTCGCGCAACGAGCGGATCACGGCGGCCGGCCTCGCCGACGTGCTGCTCGTCGCATGGACGAGCCAGTACATGCCGGAGTTCGCGGCATCGCTGCCGCTCTCGGCCACCGACGGCACGCTCAAACGACGGTTTCGTGCGCCCGAGATGCAGGGCCGCCTGCGCATGAAGACCGGGTCGCTCAGCGACGTGACGGCGCTCGCGGGCTACGTCAGTGCCGCGAGCGGCCGGACCTTCGTGACGGTCGTGCTCCTCAATCACGCGACCGCGTCGCAGGGCGCCGGCGAGGCGATCCAGACCGCGCTCGTCGAATGGGTCTTCGGCCAGTAGCCCAAGGGAACGCCCATGCGGGAATGAATCGGAGGTTCCTCATCCTTTGGTCGAATGCGGGCGGCCGCGACCGGAGGCGCCGCTATACTCGGCCTCCCGGTTGACACCTCGGCGGGCCGCGGGCCCGACGGCCATGGCCTACGACACGAACAACGTCTTTGCCCGGATCCTGCGTGGCGAAATCCCGGCCCACAAGGTGTTCGAGGACGACCGCACGCTCGCGTTCATGGACGTGATGCCGCAGGCCGACGGTCACGCGCTGGTGATCCCGAAACATCCGGCCGAAAACCTGTTCGACCTGCCCGCCGAGCACCTCGAGGCGACGATCCGCACGACGCAACGCGTCGCGCGGGCGGTGAAGAAAGCCTTCGACGCACCCGGGATCATGATCGCGCAGTTGAACGGCCCCGCCGCCGGGCAGAGCGTGTTCCACGTCCATTTCCACGTCGTGCCGCGCCACGCCGGCATCGACCTGCGCTTCCACGCGCGGGACATGGCCGACCCGGCGCGGCTGAGCGAGCACGCCGAGCGCGTGCGCGCGGCGATCCAGTGACCTCGACCGCTACGTAGCAGCGCCCCGCCTGGACGGGGGGACGAAGGGAGATTCGACCATGCACAAGGCCCTGTACGACGTGCCCGCGGAATTCGCCGCCCGCGCCCGCTATCGCAAGGACGACTACGAGAAGCTCTACGCCGAGTCGGTCGCCGACCCCGAGGCGTTCTGGGCGCGCATGGGCCAGCGGCTCGACTGGGCGCAGCCGTACACGAAGGTCAAGGACGTCAGCTTCGATGCCAGGGATTTCCGCATCCGCTGGTTCCACGACGGCAAGCTCAACGTCGCCTGGAACTGCCTCGACCGCCACCTCGCCACTCGGGGCGACAAGGTCGCCTTCGTCCACGAAGGAGACGACCCGAACGAGTCGGCCAAGATCACGTACCGCGAGCTGCATCGACGCGTCTGCAAGCTCGCCAACGCGTTGAAGAGCCTCGGTGTCGGCAAGGGCGACCGCGTCACGATCTACCTGCCGATGATTCCGGAAGCGGGCGTCGCGATGCTCGCGTGCGCGCGGATCGGCGCCATCCATTCGGTCGTCTTCGGCGGCTTCTCACCCGATTCGCTCGCCGGCCGCATCGCCGACTGCAGCTCGAGCATCGTGATCACCGCCGACGAAGGCATGCGTGGCGGCAAGAAGGTGCCCCTCAAGGCGAACGTCGACCAGGCGCTCTCGTCCCCGGGCACCGAGACCGTCAAGCACGTGCTCGTGGTCAAGCGCACGGGGGCACCGGTCGCGATGTACCAGCGTGACCAGTGGTACTCGGAACTCGTCGACGCGCAGCGCGACGAGTGCCCGTGCGAGCCGATGGACGCCGAGGATCCGCTGTTCATCCTTTACACGTCGGGCTCCACCGGCAAGCCGAAAGGCGTGCTGCACACGACCGGCGGTTACCTCGTCTACGCGTCGCTCACGCACGAAGCAGTGTTCGACCTGCGCGAAGACGACGTCTACTGGTGCACCGCCGACGTCGGCTGGGTGACCGGTCACAGCTACGTGGTCTACGGCCCGCTCGCGAACGGCGCGACCTCGCTGGTGTTCGAAGGCGTGCCGAACTTCCCGGACCCGGGCCGGTTCTGGCAGGTCTGCGACAAGCACAAGGTCACGATCTTCTACACGGCGCCCACGGCGCTGCGCGCGCTGATGCGCGAGGGCGACGGCCCGGTCAGGAAGCATTCGCGGTCGAGCCTGCGACTGCTCGGAACCGTCGGCGAGCCGATCAATCCGGAAGCGTGGGAGTGGTATCACCGTGTCGTCGGCGACGGCCGCTGCCCGATCGTCGACACCTGGTGGCAGACCGAGACCGGCGGCATCCTGATAAGCCCGTTGCCGGGCGCGATCGGGCAGAAGCCGGGCTCCGCGACCAAGCCGTTCTTCGGCGTGCAGCCCGCGATCGTCGACAACGACGGCCACACCCTCGAAGGCGCCTGCGAGGGCAACCTCGTGCTGGTCGACAGCTGGCCCGGCCAGATGCGCACGGTGTTCGGCGACCACCAGCGGTTCATCGACACGTACTTCCGCACGTTCCCGGGCAAGTATTTCACCGGCGACGGCGCCAAGCGCGACGCGGACGGCTACTACTGGATCACCGGTCGAGTCGACGACGTGCTCAACGTCGCGGGCCATCGCCTCGGCACGGCGGAAATCGAGAGTGCGCTCGTCGCGCACCACCTCGTCGCCGAGGCCGCGGTCGTCGGCTGCCCGCACGACATCAAGGGCCAGGGCATCTACGCGTACGTCACGCTCGTGCTCGACGCCGAACCCACGGAAGAGCTGCGCAAGGAGCTGCGTGACTGGGTACGGCGCGAGATCGGGCCGATCGCGACGCCGGACTACATACAGTGGGCCCCGGGCCTGCCCAAGACGCGCTCGGGCAAGATCATGCGCCGGATCCTGCGCAAGATCGCCGCGAACGAGGCCGAACAGCTGGGCGACATCTCGACGCTCGCCGACCCGAGCGTCGTGGCACAGCTCGTCGACAACCGCCTGGTTCGCGCCTGAGGGCTGCCTGAGAAAAACGCCCCCTGTCGCGGACGCGGCAGGGGGCGTTGCGTTGCGATGCACCTGCGCGCCGTCATCGACGCGCGGAGTGCGGTCAGGCGTCAGGGATTGCGTTTCTTGCGCTCGATTTCCTCGCGCGCCTCGTCCTTGATGCCACCGATGGCGTTCTCGGCACGGCCCTTGACCTGGTCGAGCTGGCCTTCGCGACGCAGCTTCTCGTCACCCACGACCTTGCCGACGCCTTCCTTGATCTTGCCGCCGATATTCTTGGCGGCGCCTTCCACGCGATCTTCGTCCATGAGATCCCTCCAGTTTGCCATTCGAGGCAGCGACCGCAGTGCGGCGCTCACCGAGGGTTTGGACCGGTCCGAAGCGCAGAGTTCACCGCGCGCTTCGTGCGGGATCTTTCCGACTCCGATTGTCGCGCAAGACGCGCTTGTCATCCGGCGAGGTCGTCGAGCACGGGACATTCGGGCCGTGAATCCCCGTGGCACCGCTGCGCCAGTTCGCGCAGCGTGCGCTGCATCGACTGCATGTCCGCGATCTTGCGTTCGAGTTCGGCGATCTGCGACTGCGCCAGGCGCTTGACGTCGCGGCTCGCGCGGCGGGAATCGCTCCACAGGCTCAGTAGTTCGCCGATGTCCCGGATCGAAAATCCGAGCGAGCGCGCGCGGCGAATGAAACGCAGCCGGTGCAGGTCGGCCTCGCCGTACAGCCGGTATCCGGCGAACGTCCGATTTGCGGCCGGGACCAGCCCGATCTCCTCGTAGTGCCGGATCATCTTGGCGGAGACGCCAGTCAGGTTCGAGGCTGCGCCGATGTTGTGATACCCGTCGCGTCGCGCCTCGGCGAGTTCGGGCCGTGGCTGCCTGGTGCTCCTGCGCATTCGCATTCCCTCACGTCAACGCGCGGTCCGCGGCGTCCAGCGCCGCAGCAGCAACGTGTTCGACACGACGCTCACGCTCGAAAACGCCATGGCCGCGCCCGCGACGACCGGGTTCAGCAGTCCGGCGGCCGCGAGCGGAATGCCGACGACGTTGTAGACGAACGCCCAGAACAGGTTCTGGTGGATCTTGCGCGTGGTGCGACGCGAGATGTCGATCGCGTCGGCGACCAGTCGGGGGTCCGGTCGCATCAGTGTCACGCCGGCCGCGTGCATCGCGACGTCCGT
Organism: Steroidobacteraceae bacterium; assembly: GCA_036277615.1. Taxonomy (GTDB): domain Bacteria; phylum Pseudomonadota; class Gammaproteobacteria; order Steroidobacterales; family Steroidobacteraceae; genus RPQJ01. The sequence continues at coordinate 1,332 of DASUMQ010000371.1, read as the reverse complement.
GCCGCTGCCCATCGCGAAGCCGACGTCGGCGGCGGCGAGCGCGGGCGCATCGTTGACGCCGTCGCCGACCATGGCGACCGACCCGCCGACCCGCAAGCGCTCGACCACGGCCGCCTTGTCGCCGGGCAGCACCTCGGCGATCACGTCCTCCGCGGCAATACCCACGTCCCGCGCGACGGCCTGGGCCGCGTCAAGGTTGTCACCCGACACCATAACGGTGCGCAGCCCGAGCGCCTGCAGCGCCGCGACCGCTGCGCGCGCCGTCGATCGCGGCGCATCACCGAACGCGAGCAACCCGAGCAGGCATGGCTGGCCTTCGCGACGCTCGATCACCCACGACACGGTGCGCCCCTGCGATTCGTGCTCGGCGCTCACGTGCGCATGATCAGCGACGTCGAGCCCGGTCGCGTGCACGAGCCGGTCGTTGCCGAGCAGCAGGTCGCGTCCGTCGATGCGCGCCTCGACGCCGGTTCCCGCGAGCACGGTGACTCGCTCGACGGTCACCGGTCTTACCGAACGCTCGCGAGCGGCACCGAGCACGGCGGAAGCGAGCGGGTGGCTGCTGCCGGACTCGATGCCGGCGGCCAGCGCGAGCAGTTCGTCGTCGGTCACCGCGAATCCCCGGCTGGCCACGAGTCGCGGCGTGCCCTCAGTCAGCGTGCCGGTCTTGTCGAAGGCGATCGTGCGCAGGTCGCGCGCCGCCTCGAGCGCCTCGGCGTCCTTGACCAGGATACCGGCCTTCGCCGCGACGCCGGTGCCGGCCATGATCGCAGTCGGCGTCGCGAGCCCGAGCGCACACGGACACGAGATCACCAGCACGGCGACCGCGTTCAGCGTCGCGACGTTCCAGTCGCCGCCGACGACACCCCAACCCAGGAACGTCGCGAGCGCGATTGCGACCACGATCGGCACGAAGACGGCGCTCACGCGATCGACGACGCGCTGGACCGGGGCTTTTTTCGCCTGTGCGTCCTCGACGAGCCGGATGATCCGTGCGAGCGCGGTCTCGGCGCCGACCGCGGTCGTGCGCACGACGAGCCGACCTTCGCCGTTCACGGCGCCCCCGGTGACATGATCGCCGGGCGTCTTGGCGACCGGCAGCGATTCACCGGTCAGCAGCGATTCGTCGGCGTGGCTGTGACCTTCGAGCACCGTGCCGTCGATCGGGATCTGTTCCCCCGGCAGCACGACGACCTCGTCGCCGACCCGTACCGCAGCGATCGGCACCTGCGCCTCGGCGCCGTCCCGGCGCACGCGCGCAACGTGCGGCCGCAGCGCCTGCAGCGCCCGGATCGCCGCGGTCGTCTGGCGCCGGGCACGCGCCTCGAGCGA
>DASUMQ010000370.1:0-11706 GCA_036277615.1 Steroidobacteraceae bacterium | reverse complement strand
AATGCTCGCGCCGCGGCAGAAGCGTCACTGACGAGGAGGCCTCGTGGATTTCGAACTGTCCCCGCGTGTCAAGGAACTGCAGGCGCGGCTGCTCGCGTTCATGGACGAGCACGTCTACCCGAACGAGGCGCAATTCTTCGCCGAGGTCGAGGCGAACAAGTCGCAGGGTCGTGCGTGGACGCCGACGCGCGTGATGGAAGAGCTCAAGGTGAAGGCGCGCGCCGCGGGACTCTGGAACCTGTTCCTGCCGGAGTCGGAGCACGGCGCCGGCCTCACGAACCTCGAATACGCGCCACTGGCCGAGATCACGGGCCGCTCGCACATCGCCCCGGAAGCGATCAACTGCTCGGCGCCCGACACCGGCAACATGGAAGTGCTGGTGCGCTACGGCAACGACGAGCAGAAGCGACGCTGGCTCGAGCCGCTGCTGGCCGGCGAGATTCGCTCGGGCTTCGCGATGACGGAACCCGCGGTCGCTTCGTCGGACGCGACCAACATCTCGGCGCGCATCGTCCGCGACGGCGACCAGTACGTGATCAACGGTCGCAAGTGGTGGACCTCCGGCGCCGCCGACCCGCGCTGCAAGGTGCTGATCTTCATGGGCAAGACCGACCCGGACAACCCGGACCGGCACCGGCAGCAGTCGATGATCCTCGTGCCGATGGACACGCCGGGCGTGCGCCTGGTGCGTCACGTGCCGGTCTTCGGCTACCTCGACGAGCCGCACGGACATCCGGAAGTCGATTTCGAGAACGTGCGCGTGCCGGTGTCGAACCTGCTGCTCGGCGAAGGACGCGGGTTCGAGATCGCGCAGGGGCGACTCGGGCCCGGGCGCATCCATCACTGCATGCGCATGCTGGGCGCCGCGGAGCGCGCGCTCGAGGCGATGTGCAAGCGTGCGATGTCGCGCACGGCGTTCCACAAGCGCCTCGCCGAACAGGGGGTCTGGCGGGAGCGCATCGCCGACGCGCGCATGAAGCTGGACCAGGCCCGCTTCCTGACGTTGCACGCCGCGTGGAAGATGGACGTCGCCGGGAACAAGGCTGCGCAGAAGGAAATCGCGATGATCAAGGTCGTCGCGCCGAACGTCGCCTGCCAGGTCGTCGACCAGGCGATCCAGCTGTTCGGCGGCGCCGGCGTGACCGACGACTTCGGCCTGGGCTGGGCGTATGCGAGCGCGCGCACGCTCCGGATCGCCGACGGTCCGGACGAAGTGCACCGCAATCACATCGCGAAGCTCGAGCTCGCCCGTTACCTCCCGCGTTGAGGCCCATTGCCCTTGAAAATCGACGACAAGATCGCATTCGTGACCGGCGCCGGCCGCGGCATCGGCCGCGCCCTGTGTCGTGAGTTCCTCGCGCGCGGCGCCGCCGGTGTCGTCGTCGCCGACCTCGATGGCGAGCGGGCGCGCGCCACCGCGGCCGAACTCGGCGGGCTCGGCGTGCAGTGCGACGTGTCGGACGAGGCCGCGGTGAACGCGGCCGTCCAGGCGGCGCTGGGCCACTATGGCCGCGTCGACATCCTAGTGTCGAACGCGGGTTTCGGCGTGACCGAACTCGACCTCGACGACGCGCTCTCGGCACCCAACGCGATGTGGCAGCGCATGTGGGACGTGCACGTGATGGCGCACGTGTACGCGGTGCGTGCGCTGCTGCCCGGCATGCTCGCGCGCGGGGAAGGTTATCTCGTCAACGTCGCGTCGGCCGCCGGCGTGCTGAGCCAGGTGGGCGACACGGCCTACAGCGTGACCAAGCACGGGGCGGTCGGTCTAGCCGAGTCGCTCGCGATCACCTACGCCGAGCGCGGCATTCGCGTCTCGGTCGTCTGCCCGCAGTACGTCGCGACCGCGATCACCGGCTTCGACGAGACGCTGCCCGAGGGAGCGGTGCCGGGCGTGCTGACGGTGGAGCAGGCCGCGCGCGCGATCGTCGACGGCCTCGAGCGGGAGCAGTTCCTGCTGCTGACCCACGCCGAGGTGCTCGGATTTTTCCAGCGGAAGGCGTCCGACTACGACCGCTGGCTGGCCGGCATGCGTCGCCTCCGCGCGGGCCTGCGCTCCTCGGGCGGCTTCCTGAAGGTCAAGCGTTGACCGCCAAGGCGAGGACCATGAGCGTCCAATCCCTGTTTAGTTGCAGCGCAGCAAGCAGTGCTAGACTCGCAACGGCGCGCCCACTTCGTGTCGGGCGCCACCAGAGGACGATGAGAATGCGGCAACTGCGCGGTGAGGATGCCCGGTTCGTGTACGCCGAGTCGGGTAATGCCAACTCGAACATCACGCTGATCTCGATCTACGACCCCTCGACCGCAGCCGAAGGCCGCGTCCGGTTCAAGGGCCTGCTCAAGCACGTCGAGAGCCGGCTGCACCTCTCGCCGATCTTCCGTCACAAGCTGCTGCGTGTGCCGCTCGAGCTCGACTTTCCGTATTGGATCGAGGACGAAGGCTTCGACCTCGAGTACCACGTGCGTCACATCGCCCTGCCGAAGCCGGGCGACTGGCGCCAGTTCTGCATCCAGGCCTCGCGCATCCACGCGCGGCCGCTCGACCTGTCGCGGCCGCTGTGGGAGCTTTACCTCGTCGAGGGCCTCGACGCATTCCTCGACCTGCCCAAGGACAGCTTTGCGATCCTCGCGAAGATCCACCACGCCGCAATCGACTTTCGCGGCGGCGCCGAGATCATGACGCTGCTGCACGACACGACGCCGACACCGCCGTCGCCCGAGCCGCCGGAGCCTTGGTTCCCGGAGTCCCCGCCGGGTTCCGTGTCGCTGCTCTCGCGCGCGCTCGTGAACAACATCGTGCGGCCGCTGATGTTCGCGGGCCCGCTCACGCGCGCGCTCGGCAAGATCGGCCCGGCCGTGCTGGGGTCGCTCGGCGACCTCTGGTTCGGCACCGAGCGCATGCCGGTTACGCGCTTCAATTCTGAGGTGTCGCCGCACCGCGTGTTCGAATCGCGGCGCTTCTTCATCGACGAATTCAAGCGCATCCGCGCGCTCGTGCCCGGCGCGACGATCAACGATGCAGTGCTCGCGGTCTGCGGCGGCGCGCTGCGGCGTTACCTGAACGCGCACGAGGAACTGCCGAAGGACAGCCTCGTGTCACTGGCGCCGGTTTCGGTTCGCTCCGACATCAGCGGCGAAGAGCGCCCGGGCATCAGCCTGATCCGCGTCTCGCTCGGCACCGAGATCGAAGACCCGGTCAAGCGCCTGCGCGCGATCCAGAAGCACACGGCGGCGAACGCGGACCTCGAACAGGCGGTGAGCGCCAAGGAGCTCACCGACATCACCAAGCACGCGCCCGCCGCGACGCTCGCGTTGTCGGCACGCCTGCTCGCAGGCTCGTCGCTCGACGTCGGCGTGCACGAACCGCTCGCCGGGTGCACGATCATGAACGTGCCGGGACCGACGACGCCGCTCTATTTCGACGGCGCCCGCATGACCTACTTCTCGGCGATCATGCCGATCTCCGACGGCATGGGGCTCGTGTTCGCGGTCACCAGTTATGACGGCATGATCTTCATCTCGCCGACCTCGTGCCGCGAGCAGTTGCCGGACCCCGAGTTCTTCGCGCAGTGCATTCGCGACAGCTTCCAGGAATACCTGGCGGTCGCCGACCGCAAGCCGAAAGGGCGCGCGAAGCGCAGGATCAGGAAGGTCGTCGTGAAGCGGAAGGCCGCGACGCGGAAGAAGGCGGCTTGAGGAAGTGGCTAGTGGCCAGTGGCTAGTGGCTAGCACGAAAAGCAAGGCCGGCATCGCCGGCCTTTTTTCTCTTGCTGACCAGCCACAAGCCACTGGCCACTAGGCACCGCGGTCATTCGACGACCACCGCCGTGCCGCTCGCCGAAACCATCAGCATGCTGTTGCCCTGGCCGAGCACTTCGTAGTCGAGGTCGACGCCGACGACCGCGTTCGCGCCCAGCGATCGCGCCCGCTGCTCCAGTTCGTCGAGCGCGATCTCCCGCGCGCGCTGCAGTTCACGCTCGTACGTGCCGGAGCGGCCGCCGACGATGTCGCGGACGCCGGCGAACAGGTCCTTGAAGACGTTGGCGCCCATGATGGCCTCGCCGGCGACGACGCCGAGGTAGCGGACGATCCGACGGCCTTCGATCGAGGGTGTGGTGGTGACGTCCATGGAGAAAGTGTCTAGTGGCCAGTGGCTAGTGTCCAGCAGGAAGCCGACGAGGTCGGCGCGGCGGCACAGCCGCCTTCCTACTGACCACTAGACACTAACCGCTGGTCACTTGCCCGGCCAGGCCTTGCCTAGCCGGGCACCGCGACGCCGCGGCGCTGGCCCTGCTCGGGTGGACCGAACCACCCGGCCAGCCGACGATAGGCGTTGCCGACCGCACCGTCAGGCTCGAACGGCTTCCACTGGCCTTCGGGCTGCGCGAGCCGGTTCGCCAGCACCCACATCACCGCCGCGTTGAACCCGAGCCCGACGTGGCTGCCGGGCACCCAGATGTTCTCGTGCTGGTCGTCGTCCGTGTCGTCGATGCGCGCCGCTTCGGGGGGCACGACCCCGTCGGTCATCGAGAAGATGCACGTCGACGGCACGGGTGGCGGCGAGCGCAGCACCTTCGAGCGCACGTTCGCCAGATGCGCGACCGGCCCCATCGGGTGCGCCAGGTATCGATAGATCGCCTTGACCACCAGCGGCACTTCGTACTCGTTGACCGAGAACCGCATCGGGCTCCCCAGCGAGACGACGCTGCGGACGCATTCCGGTGCGGAGTGGGCTGCGTAGAAGGCGTAGACGCCGCCGAGGCTCCAGCCGACGATGCTCACCTTGCGCTTGTGGCGGTGGTGCATGTAACGCAGCTTCTGCTCGAGTGCGTGGCTGAACTTGAGTTTGAAGCCGGTGTTCTGGCCGAAGCCCCAGGTCTCGACGTGGTAGCCGCGGGCGCGCAGGAACGCGCTCAAGCCGATCAGCGTCGAATCGCCCGCCGTGAACCCCGGCACCAGCAGGACCGGGTGCCCGTCGCCGGCCGGGGTGTTGAGCAGAACCGGGAACAGCGCCGGCAGCAGCGCGATCTCGAAGAGGGCGCGGCCCTCCAGCATGGTCCACAGCGCCCTTGGCGGCCTGGGGATCCGCGAGCCGTTTGCTATCGCCACTCTGTGCCCCGTTGCTGTATTCGTTCTAATGTGGTTGGCTGCAGCGCAGCAATACTAGCAGGACGGGCCACGTTGCGGCGACTCCCGCGAGTAGGCAAGCTGCCGCATCTTGGTCGTGCGGCGCCTCGCCGTTTCGGGAGTTTTCGATGCCGGTCCATGCTCGAATCTGGACGATCCTTGCCTTTTCCCTGCTGAGCCTGAGCCCGATCACGCACGCCGTCGAGCGGGCGGACGTGCCGGAAAAGTATCGGTGGGATCTGTCGGCGCTGTATCCGGACGAGTCGGCGTGGGCGGCCGCAAAACAGGACTTCGTGAAGTCCATTCCGGGTGTCGCAGCCCACCAAGGGAAGCTCGGGGAGTCTGCAGCGAGCCTGCTCGCCGCCATGACCGCCTACGAGCAGGCGGTGCGGCAGGCCGAGCGACTCTATTCTTTCGCGTTCCAGCGCTACAGCGAGGACACGCGCGTCGGACGCACGATGCAGATGCAGCAGGAGATGTCGCAGGTCTACTCGGACTTCCAGTCCGCAGTCTCCTTCATGCGTCCGGAATTGATCGCGGTGGGAAGCGGGAAGATCGACGAGTACCTGAAGACCGAGCCCAGGCTCGCGCAGTACCGCATGTACTTCGACGACGTACTGCGCGCGACGCCACACACGCTCAGCCCGGCCGAGGAAAAGGTGCTGGCGCGCATGTCGGTCCTCGGTGAGGCGGGCGGCACGGTCCAGTCGGTGCTGCGCAGCGCCGACCTGCCGTTCCCGGAGGTCACGTTCTCCGACGGCCAGAAAGTACGGCTCGATGCAGCGGCATACGAGAAGTATCGCGCCTCGCCGAACAAGGCCGACCGCGACCTCGCGTTTCGCTCGTTCTGGACCGCGTACAACGACTTCAAGCGCACGTTCGCCGCGACGCTGAACTCGCATGTGCTGTCGCACGTGGCGTACAAGGACGTCCGCAAGTTCCCGAGCTCGGTCGACGCGGCGCTGTTCGACTACAACATCCCGCGCAGCGTCTATCGGCAGTTGCTCGACGACGTGCACACGAACCTGCCGACGCTGCACCGCTACCTGAAGCTCCGGCAGCGGATCATGGGCGTGGGCCAGCTGGGCTACGAAGACCTCTACGCGCCGATCGTGCAGAAGATCGAGCTCAAGTACACGCCGGAGCAGGCGATGCAGATGACGCTCGACGCGTTCGCACCGCTCGGCGACGGGTACGTGGGGACGCTGCGCAAGGGCTATGCGGACCGCTGGGTCGACTTCATGCCGAACGTGGGCAAGGAAGCGGGCGCCTACAGCAACACCGTCTACGGCGTGCATCCCTACCAGCTCATGAACTTCAACGGCGCGTGGACCGATGTCTCCACGCTCGCACACGAGTCCGGGCACTCGATGCACTCGTTCATGTCGAACGAGAAGCAGCCCTGGGCGACCTCGAACTACTCGACCTTCGTGGCGGAAGTCGCCTCGACGCTCAACGAGAACCTGCTGCTCCACCACGTGCTCGACCAGACCCGGGACGACCGCACGCGGCTGTTCCTGCTCTCGAGCTACCTCGACAGCATGCGCACGACGCTGTTTCGCCAGACGCTGTTCGCCGAGTTCGAACTCAAGATCCACGAGATGGTCGAACGCGGCGAGCCGCTCACGGGCGATTCGCTCAACGCGCTCTACCTCGGGCTGCTGCGCCAGTACTACGGTCACGACGCCGGCGTGGTGAAGGTCGACGAGCACTACGGCGCCGAGTGGGCCTTCATCCCGCACTTCTATCGCAACTTCTACGTCTACCAGTACGCCACGAGCATGATCGGCGGCATGCAACTCGCCGACGGCATCATCGGCCAGGCCGCGAAGAAGTCCGGTGCGTGGCAGAAGAACCGCGACGCCTACCTCCGGCTGATGTCGGCCGGGTCGTCGAAGTACCCGGTCGATCTGCTCAAGGACGCGGGCGTCGACATGACGACGTCGGGACCGTTCAATGCGGCGATGCGCGAGATGAACACCATCATGGACGAGATCGAACGCATCTACGCCAAGGGCACCGTCAAGTGAGCGACGCGCGCGGCCGCAACAAGCCGGCGCGCTCGATCTACGCCGGACTGAGGCAACTGGGCCATGCGACGACGCAGCCGGCGACGCCCGCCGAGGCCGTGCTGGAGCGCGTGCCGAACCCGCACCCGCGCAAGGTCTACCTCGCGCGGTTCGCGGCGCCGGAGTTCACGTCGCTGTGCCCGGTCACGGGCCAGCCCGACTTTGCGCACCTCGTGATCGATTACGCGCCGGCGAAATGGCTGGTCGAAAGCAAGTCGCTCAAGCTCTACCTCACGAGCTTCCGCAACCACGGCGCGTTCCACGAGGACTGCACGATCGCGATCGCGGACCGGCTGGTCGAATTCCTGCAGCCGCGCTGGCTGCGCATCGGCGGTTACTGGTATCCGCGTGGCGGCATGCCGATCGACGTGTTCTGGCAGACCGGACGACCACCCGCGGGCCTGTGGATCCCGGAGCAGGGCGTGCCCCCGTACCGCGGTCGCGGCTGACACCTCTCCCGCCGGGGCGGGAGAGGTGGCGTCCGGTCACTTTTCGCTGATCGTGAGCGCCTCGAAGTTCGGGTCCTGCCGCATTTCGCGCTCGGCATACGGCATCTGCACCCAGCCGTAGCTGGAGAACAGTCGGGTCATGTCGGCGTAGTGCGGATTGGCCGGGTCGCTCGACTGCGAGTACGTGACGATTGCGCGCGCATCCGGGCCGCTGTCGCGGAACGTGACCGCCTGGATGTAACTCGAGCCTGCGAAGATCGGCGTGTAACCCGTGTTCGGCACCAGGCTGCCCGGCGCGATCGCGTTCCAGACACCGGACGTGCCGGATCCACCGTGGATCGGGATCGGCTGGCCGTTGCGGACGTCGAACTGCACCTGTCCCCAGGCCCGGTCGAGCGGAATGCCGTTCGACGCGAAGGTCTGCACCGTCAACGCGAGGTCGCCCATCACGCGCGTGCGGACGTTCGCATGGTCGACGTTGAGCCCGCGTGGCGTATTCACCGGATCGTTCGCGTCAAACGGAACGGCATAGAGCACGCCAGAGACGGAAGGGAGGCCGTTCGTCGGCCCCGACGTCACGCGGCCCCAGAGCACCGTCCAGACGTGCGCACCGACGCTCTCTAATCTGTTGCGACGATCCCAGCCCGAGAGCACCTCGCAGGCTTGGGCCACATTGGTCGTGACGCTGCCGACGGTGACCGAGAGGTTCTCCGTCGCGCAGAGCTGGAGCACGCCGTCGAGCATGATGTCGGCGCTGTAGTGCCGGTTCGAGTAGAGGACGTCCTGCAGCCACTGGCGTGAGAATCCCGTGCCCGGCAAGCCGTCGATGCCGGCCAGGCGATCGTTGACCTGGTCGTGCCCGACCCGCGTGCGGAATCCCTGCGGCGCGCGTTCGTCGGTGCCGATCAGGCGCGAGTATCCCTCCAGCGGCTGCTGCGGGTTCGTGAGCCAGTAGCTGTCGTTGGCGTTGTGGACGTAGTCACGGCGCAGCAGGCTCGGCAGGTTGGCGGGCCCGAAGATGCCCGGTACCGGCGCATCGGCGTCGGTGCCGGGGTCGCACTTCGCAAGCGCCCCGTTCGTCGTGTACGTCCGCGCCGCCGAAAGCGCCTGTGCGACGGGCGATCCGCGGCATTCGGCGTCGGCGAGTTGTGCGTTCGTGACGTTCGGCACGGTCGTGATGTCGGCGTAATACGCGTTGCCTTGCGCGTCGGCGGCGATCGTGTTCACCCACGGCATCGCGACGTGGCGGGAGAGCGCCGCCGCGATGTCGTCGACGCTGCGAGCCTGCCCCATCTCGCGGTACATGGCGAACGCCCGCGAATTCTCGAGGTTCACGTCGGTGAGCGCATACGCGCGGGTGGTGGTCCACGCGGCCGCGGCCGCCGGGACAACGACCGGCCCGAACTGCGTCTGCCAGATCGTGTGCACGTACGGCGCCGGCGCGCCGAGGATCTCGACCGACACCTGCTCGGGCGTCATCGTCTGCACCGTGCCCTCGTAGACGTAGGCGCGCGGGTTGCCGGCGGCGAGCGTCAACTCGCGCAGGACAAAGCGTCGCGCCGTCGACACCGTGTGGCTCCAGGCAACGTGACGATTGAAGCCGATGTTGATCATCGGGAAGCCGTAGATCGACGCCCCCATGACGTCGTAGCGCCCCGGGATCGTCAGGTGCACCGCATAGAATCGCTCGATGCCGAACCAGGGGAAGTGTGGATTGCCGAGCAGCGCGCCGGCGCCGCCCGTCAGGTCGCCGCCGAGGGCGAGCGCATTGCTGCCGAAGCGCTCGGGCGACCAGTCGGGCAATTCGGCCGGATCGATGCTGACCGGCGTCTCGTCGAGCGGGATCGAGGCGACCTTGACGTCGAGCGAACTCACAGACGTCCACGCAACCGTGGCCGGCGGCGAAGCCGCGAGCAGTCCCGGCGCGAACTGCGCCGTGCTCGCACGCACCATCAGCTTGCGCAGGACGCTGAGCACGTCCTGTCCGTCGATGGCGCGCACCCACGCCGCGCCGCGGCAATCGGCGGGCAGGTTCGCAGCACCTGTCTCGCGCAGGTATCGATTGGCGCCCGCGGCATAGCCGCTCAGCAGGTCGCGGGTCTGCTGATCGATCGCGCTCCAGGCCGCGTTCACGCGGGCCGTCGAATTGACCATTTTGTAGGTAACGTCGGCCGCGAGGTTTGCGTTGTTGGTGCCGACGCCGAAGTACTTCGACTGTCGACCATTGGCGCTGACGACGTCACGCGCGAGCACGCAGAAGTTGTCCTGCGCGAATGCGTACCCGTAGCCGTAGCCGAGGCTGCCCCAGTCCTCGGCCTTGATGTGCGGAATGCCGTAGGAGGTCCGGTAGATCTGCGCGTGGTAGTTGCCGCTCTTCGCCTGCACGGACGGTGCCACGACCAGTCCGGCACACGCCGCCGCAACGGCGACGCCCGTCACTCGAGTCAATCGCATGGCTGATTCCCCTCTTGCGGACCGATTCCCCTGCAACGGATCCGATGCGGGCGTGGTCCGGCCGCCGCATCGGTCGACTATCGACCTCTTCGATCGGCGCGCCATTCGGGATGACCGAAACAGGGCGTCTGGATGGACAGCAAGCCTCGCTGTAACCTGAGGCCGCACCGCAGTCAGCGATTCTCATTCCGTCCGGAGGTATCTTGGTCACATCGCTACGCATGACGATCGGCGCCGCGCTGCTGATGCTGGCGGCGGACGCGACACTGGCCGACGCAGCCAAGCCGTCCGCGCCCGTTCCGCCCGCGCGCGAGACGCCGGCCAAGCGGGCGGCCGTCAACGCGGTCGACCGGTACGCCACGGACCTGACGTCGTTGTCGGACCGGATCTGGGCCTATGCCGAGACGGCGCTGCGGGAGCACAAGTCGGCGGCGGCGCTGGCCGACTACGCCGAGCAGCAGGGATTCAAAGTGGAACGCGGCGTCGCGGGCATGCCGACCGCATTCGTCGCGACCTATGGATCGGGTCGGCCGATCATCGGCGTCATGGGGGAGTACGACGCACTGCCCGGCATTTCGCAAAAGGCGACTGCGGTCAAGGAGCCGTTGCAGGCCGGCGCGGGCGGTCACGGTTGCGGCCACAACCTGTTCGGCGCCGCGAGCCTCGGTGCGGCGCTCGCGATCAAGGAGCAGATCGCTGCTGGGAAGCTCAAGGGCACGGTGAGGTTCTACGGCACCCCGGCCGAAGAGAACTACGGCGGCAAGGTCTACATGGCGCGCGAGGGCCTGTTCGACGGCATCGACGCGGTGCTCGCCTGGCATCCCGGGGACGAGACGCAGGCCGACATGGTGTCGAGCCAGGCGATGGTCGACCTCGGCATCGAATTCCGCGGCAAGGCGGCGCACGCCGCGAGCGACCCGTGGAACGGCCGCAGCGCCGCCGACGCGGTCGAGCTGTTCACGGACGGCGTGAACCTGATGCGCGAACACATCAGGCCCACCTCGCGCATGCACTACACGATCACGGCGGCCGGCGACGTGCCGAATGTCGTGCCGGAATACGGCCGGGTCTGGCTCTGGCTGCGCGACTGGCAGCGCGACGAAGTCGAAGGCCTGCTCGCCCGCACGCGCAAGCTCGCCGAAGGCGCGGCGACGATGACCGAGACGCAGGCGACCGTGACCGTGCAGGGTGGCTCGTGGAACATGCTCGTCAACGAGACCGGGGCGCGCCTGCTGCACTCGAACCTGCTCTGGCTCGGACCTGCCACGTACACGAACGAGGAGCAGGCCTTCGCGAAGCAGATCCAGAAAGCAACCGGCGTGCCGGAGGTCGGCATGCTCCCGGGCATCCATCCGCTCGAAAACCAGCCGCAGGAAGGCGGCTCGACCGACGTCGCCGACATCAGCTGGGTCGCCCCCACGCTGCACGTGACGGTCGCGACATCGCCCAAGGATGCGCCGTGGCACGCGTGGCCGGTCGTGGCGACGTCGGGCATGTCGATCGGGCACAAGGGCATGCTGCGTGCCGCAAAGGTGCTGGCCGCGACGATGGTGGACCTCTACGAGCAGCCGAAGACGCTCGCTGCGGTACAGGCCGAATTCAAGGCG
>DASUMQ010000369.1:0-2073 GCA_036277615.1 Steroidobacteraceae bacterium | reverse complement strand
CCGGCTCGACTATTTCCACACCGGCGGCAAGGGCACAGAAGTCTTCGCGGTCGATCGCCTGCGTCTCGAGCCGCTGCCCTGGCCCGGGCATCCCGCGCGCGCAGTGGATGACGGCCGATCGGGCGTCTATCGGTACGAGGTGCGCGATGCCGACGGTACGCTGCTGCAGGGACGCGGTTTCGCCTCCGTGTTCGGCGAGTGGGTCACCACCGAGGAGGCCGGCCACGGCCATCGCACGTTTCACGAATCCCTGCGGTTTCCCGCGCCGGCCAAGCCGGGGCCGATTCACGTCAGGATCTACAAGCGCGACGCCCGCCAGGCGTTCCAGCCGGTGTGGGAGACGAAGCTCGACACGACCGACATGTTCGTCGAGCGCGCACCGCCGCCCGCACAGGAACTGATCGCAGTCGAACAGCACGGCCCGCCGCCGCAGAAAGTCGACCTGCTGCTGCTGGGCGACGGGTATACGGCGGCCGAGTGCGCGGCCGAGTTTCGTCAGGACGCCGAACGCATGACGGCGGCGCTGTTTGCGCAACAGCCGTTCGCCCGGCGCCGCAGCGACTTCAATGTCTGGGGCCTCTGCCCGCCGTCGCAGGCGTCCGGCATTTCGCGACCATCGACCGGCATCCAGCACGCCACTCCCGTGGGCGCCACCTACGACGCGTTCGGCAGCGAGCGTTACGTGCTCACGTTCGAGAACCGCGCGCTGCGCGAAGTAGCGTCGCGCGCCCCGTACGAGGCCATCGTGATCCTCGCGAACGGCCAGACCTATGGCGGCGGCGGCATCTACAACCTCTACTCGACCGTGGCGGTCGACAGCACCTGGGCCGACTACCTGTTCGTGCACGAATTCGGGCACCACTTCGCGGCGCTCGCCGACGAGTACTACACCTCGCCGGTCGCCTATGCGCCGGTGCAGGACGTCATCGTCGAGCCGTGGGAGCCTAACGTGACGGCCCTGCTCGACGCCGACGCGCTCAAGTGGCGCAACCTCGTCGCGCGCAGCACGCCCGTGCCGACGCCCTGGCCGAAGGCGGAATTCGAAGCGTTCCAGCGCGATGCGCAGGCGCGCCGCAAGCAGATCCGCGCCGAGCGCCGGCCCGAGAGCGAGATGGACGCGCTCTTCCGCGAGGAGCAGGCCCATGCGACCCGACTGTTCGCGGGTGAACCCCACCGCACGGCGGTCGGCGCCTTCCAGGGCGCCAATTACGATGCGCAGGCGTACTACCGGCCGCAGCTCGACTGCATCATGTTCACGCGTAACGCAGTGCCGTTCTGCCGCGTCTGCGAGGCGGCGCTGGAGCGCGTGATCGATTCGTACGTCGTTGCGGGCGGCGCAAACCGCCCGTAGCCGAGGGCGCGGTCGCGCGACGTTCCCGACGTGGTCGGCGTTTCGCGCCCGACTCGGCGCAGAACGAAAACCCGCCTCACCAATTACGTATTCCCGGCGCGACCGCCCGGGCATTTCATTGCGCCACGGATCGGAGATGGCTGGAGGAAACATGTTCGGCACCCGTCGCGCCCTGATTCCCATCGCAATCGCCCTTGCCTGCTTCGCTACCGCCGCGAGCGCCGAGGCGGTGTACAACGCGTCGATGGACGGCGCGCAGAACCTGCCCGAACCGGTGAAGACCGAGGCCACGGGTGCGGTCCAGTTCGCAGTCAGCGCGGACGGCAAGAGCGCCACCTACAAGGTAACCGTGAACCGGCTGGTCAATGCATCGGCGGCCGACCTGCACCTGGGTCAGCCCTCGCAGAACGGCCCGCTCGTCGCGAAGCTGTTCCCGAACGGCACCGCCGCGAAAAAGGGCGAGTACTCCGGCGTGCTCGCCGAGGGCACGCTCACCGGCGCGGACCTCATCGGCCCGCTGACCGGCGCGACGCTGGCGGACCTCGTGGAGGAACTGAAGCTCGGCAACGTGTACGTCAACGTGCACACGGACGACGGCATCGACCCGCCGAATTCCGGCCCGGGCGACTATCGGCTCGGTGAGATCCGCGGCCAGTTGAAATGACGACTTGCCGGCCTGGGCCGGCTTGCCAGCGGCCCTGACCCAGGGCCCAGATGCCACC
>DASUMQ010000368.1:0-2370 GCA_036277615.1 Steroidobacteraceae bacterium | reverse complement strand
GCGCATACGCATTGAGCGACTCGAGGTAACGCCGCTGCCCTTCGTTGAACAGGATGTCGAACGCGAGCGTGCTTTTGCCCGACCCCGACACCCCGGTGATGACGGAGAACTTGCCGCGCGGGATGTCGACGTTCATCGACTTCAGATTGTGTTCGCGGGCGTTGACGATGCGGATGAATTCGGGGTCGTTCACCGCAGAGGAACGGAGGGACGCAGAGGTCCGCAGAGGAACGCCCAGATAAGTCCCCTCTGCGGACCTCTGCGTCCTCGGTTCCTCTGCGGTGAATGCAATTCCGATCGTCTGCTCGTAGTCGGCCAGCGCCTTGCCCGTGTGCGAATTCGGCAGCAGCCGCAACTCCTCCGGCGGGCCCGCGAACAGCAGTTCGCCGCCGGCCTCGCCGCCCTCGGGGCCGAGGTCGATCACCCAGTCGGCGGCGCGGACCACGTCCAGGTTGTGCTCGATCGTGATCACCGAATGGCCGGCGTCGAGCAGCTTGCGCAAGGCGCGCATCAGCTTGGCGATGTCGTCGAAATGCAGCCCGGTGGTCGGCTCGTCGAACAGGTACAGCGTGCCCTTGTTCGCCACGCGCTGGCTCGGACGCTGCGCCGCCTCGGCCAGGAAGCCGGCGAGCTTGAGCCGCTGCGCCTCGCCGCCCGACAGCGTCGGCACCGGCTGCCCCAGGCGCACGTAGTCGAGACCGACGTCGACGATCGGCTGCAGTCGCGCGACCACCTCGCGGTCGTCGGCGAACAGGCGCGCCGCCTCGCTGACCGTGAGATCGAGCGTGTCGGCCACGCTCAAGCGACGGTCGCCGCGCACGATCCTGACGTCGAGGATCTCGGCGCGGAAACGCCGGCCGTCGCAATCCGGGCAGCGCAGGTAGACGTCGGACAGGAACTGCATCTCCACGTGCTCGAAGCCCGAACCGCCGCAGGTCGGGCACCGCCCGTTGCCGGCGTTGAAGCTGAACATGCCGGCGCCGTAGCCGCGCTCGCGCGCGACGGCCGAGTCGGCGAACAGCTGCCGGATCGCGTCGAAGGCGCCGACGTAGGACGCCGGGTTCGAGCGCGCGGTCTTGCCGATCGGGCTCTGGTCGACGAACACCGCGTCGACGAGCCAGTCGGTGCCGAGCAGGCGCTCGTGCGCACCCGGCGTCTCGGTGGCCTTGCCGAAGGCGCGCGCCAACGCCGGATAGAGCACGTCCTGCATCAACGTGCTCTTGCCGGAGCCCGAGACGCCGGTCACCACGACCAGGCGCTGGAGCGGGAACTCGACCGTGAGCGACTTGAGGTTGTGTTCGGTCGCGCCCTCGAGCACCAGCTTGGGCGTCGCGTCGGTGACGAAGCGCTTGATGCCGCCGCTGACGTGCTTGCGCGCGCCGAGGTAGGCGCCGGTCAGCGTGTCGGCGCGCCGCACCTCGGCCGGCACGCCGTCGAACACGATGCGCCCGCCGCGCTCGCCCGGCCCCGGCCCCATGTCGATCAGACGGTCGGCGGCCAGCATCACCGCCGGGTCGTGCTCGACGACGACCAGCGTGTTGCCGGCGTCGCGCAAGCGGTGCATCGCCTCGACGATGCGGCCCATGTCGCGCGGGTGCAGCCCGATCGACGGCTCGTCGAGCACGAACATCGTGTTGACGAGCGAGGTGCCGAGCGCGGTCGTCAGGTTGATGCGCTGCACCTCGCCGCCCGACAGCGTGCGGCTCTGGCGGTCCAGCGTCAGGTAGCCGATGCCGACGTCGCACAGGTACTTCAGGCGCGTGCGGATCTCGTCGTAGAGCAGCTTCAGCGCCTCGTCGCCGGCGCGCTGGCGCTCGAAGAACGAGCGCAGCCGCGCGATCGGCAACTGCATCAGGTCGTGCAGCGACAGTCCCGGCAGCGCTTCGAGCTGCTCGCGCGTCCACGCCACGCCCACCGGCATGAAGCGCCGCGCGGGCGCGATTACCGCATCGGCATCCTGCTTCGACCCGAGTCGCCACAGCAGCGCCTCCAGCTTCAGGCGCGCGCCGCCGCAGGTGCCGCAGGGCGTGTAGCTGCGGTACTTCGACAGCAGCACGCGGATGTGCATCTTGTAGGCCTTGCTCTCCAGGTAGCCGAAGAAGCGCCGGATGCCGTACCACTGCTTGTTCCAGTTGCCGCGCCATTGCGGCGTGCCGTCGATCACCCACTCGCGCTGCCCGGGCGTGAGCAGGCTCCACGCGGTGTCGCGCGGGATGCCGGCTTCGCCGGCGTACTTCATCAGGTCGTCCTGGCACTCCTTCCAGGCCGGGGTCTGCAGCGGCTTGATCGCGCCGCTGCGCAGCGTCTTGCGCTCGTCGGGGATCACCAGGCCCCAGTCGACGCCGATCACGCGGCCGAAGCCGCGGCAGG
>DASUMQ010000367.1:0-9794 GCA_036277615.1 Steroidobacteraceae bacterium | reverse complement strand
TCGAGCTGGTTGCCGTAGATCCGGCTCTCCGCCGCATTGAACGTCGTCAGCAGGAACGTGTTGAAGTTGAACGACTGCACGAGCAGGTCTTCGTAGTCGTAGAAGAAGACCTCGTCGTTGACCTGCAGCCGGTCGTCGAGGAAGCGCGTCTTGATGCCGGCGGTGTACGCGGTCATCGACGCGGAGCGGACCAGGTTCGAGTCGTCGTCCGTGGCCGGGAACATGTTGTACGTGCCCGGCTGGTAGCCGGTCTGCACGTTGGCGTACGCCATGGCGCTGTCGCCGAGGTCTGCCTCGACGCCCAGCTTCCAGTCGAAGTGGTCGTAGTCTTCGTCGGCCGTGTAGGGCGTGCCATCCGCGGTCCGGCCGCGCCCTTCACGCTGGTCCCAGCTGAACCTGCCGCCTGCGACCAGGCGCAACGACCCCGTCAGTTCGTAAGTGGCCTGGCCGAAGGCCGCGTAGCCTTCGAGCCGGTTATCCGAGATCTGCGCGAGCGGGAACGGCGCCGGTGTGTTCGTGTAGGTGAAGAAGTCGCCGTCGTTCGCGACCCGGTAGTAATACAGCCCGCCGAGCCAGCGCAGCCGCGCATCGGCGTCGCTCGCGATGCGCAGTTCCTGCGTCACCTGGTCGTAGTTTGCGGTCAGTTGCGCGCCGATGTTCTCGAGCCAGTACCGCCCGTCCCAGTCGAGGTGGAAATACGAAGGCAGGTACGTGAGCGTATGGCCGTCCAGCCGCCAGTCGACCTGCGCGCCCGCGCCGAAACTCTCGTAATCGTTGGGCGATGCGGTCGGCGCGCCCGGGTCGATGCGGTCGTCCCACGGGTCGTCATGATCGTACGCATTGGGATCGCCGTCGAACGTGCCGTCGTTGAAGCCACGGCGCACCAGGTTGGGCGAGCTGCCCTCCTTCCTCGCTCCGTGCAGCCAGACGTACACGTCGAGCGAGTCGCCTGGCTGGTACGAACCCGAGATGCGTCCGGCATAGTCCTGTTTCGAATCCGCGCCCGTCTCCAGGTAGCCGTCGTGTTCGATGTAATCGAACGCGCCGCGCAACGCGAACGTGTCCGTGACTGGGAGATTCTGCACGAACGTGCCGTGCACGAGCGAATAGTCGCCGACCTCCAGCAGCCCGCTCGACTCGAGTTCATCCGACGGCCGGTTGAATTCGACGTTGACGGTGCCGCCGAGCGCGGCACGACCGTACAGCGTGCCCTGCGGCCCGGGCAGCAGTTCGACGCTGGCGATGTCGAACAGCCCGACGCTGGTGCCTTCGCGAGGAATGTAGACACCGTTGAAATTGAATACAGTCGGCGGCTCGATGTTCGGCAGGTCGAGCGTGGATCCGACGCCGCGGATGTAGATCTCCGTCGACGCGCCTTCGGCCTGGAAGCGTACCGAGGGCATCAGGTTCTGCACGGCGCGGATGTCGTACGCGCCGGCGCTCACGAGCGCGTCGCCGGACACCGCCGTGACCGCCGCCGCAGTCTTCTGCAGGTTCTCCGTGACCTTCTGCGACGTCACCGTGACGGTCTCGAGCGCCGTGGTGTCCGACGCGTCGTCGGCCTGCACGAGCAGCGGGAAAACTTGCAGGGCGATCGCTGCGCGCAGCAGAAGGGACTTGGGTTTGATTTGGATCATTTCTTCGTAGGGTTCGCGGACAGGCCGGCGCCGGTCGTTCTGACCGCACCAAATTCGTTGGTCATTCAAAATTTCTTGATCGAATGGCATAGCCGCGCCGTTCTGACCTCGAACGTCCGCGATCCGTGCCGCTTCGTGCACAGTTTACCCGGCACGCGAATCAAAGTGGGGCTCGCTGTGTCGGCGTTGCGCCGATAGCCGGTCGCAGCCACCGACCGTATACAGCAGCCCGTCAATCACAAGGAACGTGAGGTCAGCATGATTAAACGAAGCGTAGCCACGGCGATTCTTCTGGCGCTGGGAACCACGGCCGCTTACGCGGCCGACGAAAGCGGCTTATATCTCGGCGCAGGCGCCGGGCGGTTCAACGTCGAGATCGACGACGTCGGGGACGTGACGGACACGGTCGGATCGTTCGATGCCGACGACACCACATTCAAGGCGTTCGCAGGGTGGCGCTTCAATCCGTATTTCGGGGTCGAGCTCGATTATATCGACCTCGGCAATCCGGAGGACACGATCGACGCGCGGCGGGTCAACGCCGACATCAACGGATTCGCACCGTACCTGGTCGGCACGTTGCCGCTCGGCCCCGTCGAGCTGTTCGCCAAGGCGGGCTATCTGTTCTACGACGTGAAGATCGACGTCGACGACCTGGACGTCGTCGACGACAGCAACGAAGACCTCGTCTACGGCGCGGGCATCGGCCTCACGCTCTTCGAACACCTGCACACGCGTCTCGAGTACGAGGTCATCGACATCGACGACGTCGACGACGCGAATGCGCTGTGGGTGTCGGCAGCCTGGCGGTTCTGACGCCGGCGACCCGCGTCGGGCGGGTGACCGAGGAAGGAAAGGGCCGCCGCGAGGCGGCCCTTTTTCCATTGCGGTGGCGCGGCCGGAGGGATTCGAACCCCCGACCCTCAGGTTCGAAGCCTGATGCTCTATCCAACTGAGCTACGGCCGCGCGGGAGTTTCATTGTAACCCAGTCAGCGCAGGCCGCCGTCGCGGCGCGCAAGCGAAATCGATCGCCGCGCGTCTGGGCGTCGGCGGTCGTGGCGATATCAGCGTCCGCCGCGCCCGGCGGAGCGGCGCTCGAAGCGCGCCACGTGCACGGGCACCGCCTTGCCGGAGCCGTCGTCGGGGGTCTGGACGAAGGTTAGCGTCGCCGCGTCTCCGGACACTGCGAGGTGCGCGAACCCCCACACCAGACCACGCGCCCACTCGGTGCGCAGCTGCGGATACTTTCGCGCCTGGTGCCGCATGAAGTTCGAATTGAGCGCGCGCTGCTTGGCCGCCGCCCCGGCGACCACGTTCGGCAACGGTTCGACCTGTGCGTCCGGCAACGCCTCGCGACAGTCGTCGTGATGCAGTTCGAGCGTGTGATCGTGGCCCGCGAGGTAGAGGTCCGCATGCCTGCACAGCGCCGGCAGGATCAACCGCCGCAGCACGCGCGCCTGTTCGTACTTGCTGCCCGCGGACGACCAAAGAGGATGGTGCCCGACCACGATCTTCCAGCGCGCGGTCGACTCGGCCAGCGATCGTTCGAGCCACGCCGCCATGTCGCGCTCCGTCGTGTCGGCCGGCTTCGTCCAGGGATCCGGCACTTCGAGTTCGGTCGCCGGCAACTCGCTGCCATCGTCGGCAAGGGCATCCTCGAACACGGCGTGTCCGGCCAGCAGTACGGTCGTGTCGATCACGAACAGCTCGACGGCGCCCTGCGCGGCGGGCGGTCTCACGCGATAGACGAGGCCGTCCATGTAGAACGGCGCCGTCCGTCCGAGCCACGCCACCTCGTCCAGCGCGCCCTCGCGCGACGTGTTCCAGTCGTGGTTGCCGAGGGTGGCGTAGATCCGGAAGTCCGGGCTCCAGTCCTGCCAGGCACCGAACGGCTCACGAAAAAGTCGGTCGAACCGTGTGGCGTCGTCGTGCCCGTCAGCGCCGCGCGTAGCGCCGTTGGGGTAGATGTTGTCGCCGAGCATGACGGCGAAATCGCACCGCGCGGGCCCACGGCAGTGTTGCGTCATCGCCGAGGCGACCGGCTGCAAACCGGATGCCGCCACCCATCCACCGTTCGCGTGTCGCGCGGCGGCCGGCGGCGCGAACTCCTCGGGTGGCCGCTTGTCCTCGAGCCACTCCGCACGCTCCTTCGCGACGAACTGCTCCCACGCGAGCGGCGGTTCGTAATCCTCGGCCTCGAGATAGCGAAGGTCGTAGCCGTGATCGCCGAAGATCAGCAAACCCCAATCGCCTGCCGCCCGCCGAACGTCCTCGGGCGGCGCAGTTGCGGGCGGCGACGCACAGCCGGCCACCAGACAGCACGCGACGAGCGCCGCACGTACGCAAACCCGGCGCCGGTTCGGACCGCCGTCGTGCGTCATGCCGCAAACCGTTCGGCAAGCAGCCTGTCGACATCGGCGTATGTGCCGCGTACCGGACCTTCAGCCTCGAGCTTGAGCGTCGTCACGGCAGCGGCCCAGCGAGTGGCGCCGGCGGGATCGGTCTCGAGCCGTCGGGAAGTGTACGAGCCGACGCAGGTGTCCCCTCGCCCACTGCGCCCCCGTAAGGGCCGCGGCAGGAATGGCGCCTCGTGGTACCGACCCGCAGCGCGCACCAGCAGCCCGTCCTTGTGCGTCAGCACGATTTCGCGCGGGCCGAACGCCGCGAGCGCGTCGGCGGCCGCGCGGATGTCCGCGTGTCCCGTCAGGAACTCGGCCTCGACGGCGTCGCTCTTTAGCACGTCGACGAGTCCGAGCACCTCGGCCTGCTCGGGCCAGGCCTCGTACCTGAGCCGTCCCTGATCGGTCACAACGCGCACGTATCCCTGCACGTCGAGCGCGAGGATCTCGGCTCGCTCGCGCAGCGCGCGCAGCACGGCGAGCGGCACCTCGCCGCGCACCGACGCGCTGACCAGGAACGCACGAGCCCGCAGGCCATCGACGTGGGCGAGCCCGATCGGGTCAGCGACGGCGGCCACGGTCAGGATCCGCTCGTCGACGTTGGACGTCGGGTACTCGAGACGCATCAGCGTCGAACTGGGCGAGGTGTGCGCGAACACCCGGACGCCACGCTCGCGCAACGGCTCCACGACGTGTGCGTCCTCCGCGGCGAGCCGGGTCACCGCGCCGACGTGGATGCCGGCGAGGCGTGCCGCGTGCGCGGCGTAACTATAGCCGCCCCCGTCGACCTGGCGCGTCCCAGCCTGGGTGACGATCGTGTCCTTGGTGTAGTTGCCGACCGTGACCAGGTCGAACGAGCTCTCGCCGTTGCCGAGCATCGGATCCCCTCAGTCGCGTAGCCGCACACGCCAGAGCGTCGCGACCAGCAGCATGGAAACCACCGACGAGCCGATCCAGAGCGTGCTCGCCGGGCCGAAATCGTAGTGCCGGACTCCGTCGACGACGGTCATGCCGCGCTCGATCAGGTAGCCGCTCACGTGCTCCTGCAGCGCTGCACCGATGTAGCTGAAGATGCCGACGACGCCCATCACGGCCCCGGCGACGCGCTTGGGCGCGATGTCGACCGCGAAGAGCCCGCCGAGGGACGTGACGAGGCCGTTCAATCCGACGCCGTAGAGGATGAACGCGAACGTGAGCGACGCCGCATCGCGCGGCCCGTAGAACACGAGCAGCAACCCGGCCAGTTCGCAGACTGCGAACAGCAGGTTGGCCGGCGGCCGGCGCGCGTTGAACACCTTGTCGGAGACGAAACCGAAGGCCAGGCAGCCGACGATGCCGGCGAGGGTGCTCGCCATCAGGAAGCTGCCGGCCTCGACCAGCGAGTAGCCGCGAACTTCCTGCAGGTACAGAACGCCCCAGCTGTTGATCGCGTACCTCGTCACGTACATCAGGGCACTCGACAGGGCGAGCACCCAGATTGCCGGGATGCGCAGCACGCCGATCTGCTGCCGCAGGACCCCCGCCGGCGCCTGCGCGGCGGCGCGGGAGCCGTCCCAGTGATCGTTGCGCCAGTCGGCGACGGTCGGCAGCCCGAGTGTGCGCGGGCGGTCGCGCATGAGCCAATAGATGCCACCGGCCACGACGATGCAGGTGAGGCCGGGGAACCAGAAGCCGGCACGCCAGCCGAGCGCGGCCACGACCGCGCCGACCACGACGAAGGTGAGGCCTTCGCCGATCGAGTGCGCCGTGCTCCAGATGCCGTAGAAGCGGCCGCGTTCACGGTTGCCGAACCACTGCGCGAGCGCGACGACGCCGGACGGCGCGCCGAAACCCTGGAACCAGCCGTTGAGCGCCCACAGGGCGACCGAGAGCCACAACAGCGTGGAGAACCCCATCGCAACGTTGATGCAGGCGGAGACGAGCACGCCGAACGCGAAGAACACGCGCACGTTCGCATGGTCGGCGAGGAAGCCGTTGACCAGCTTGCCCGCGGCGTACGTGTAGAACAACGCAGAGCCGATCAGCCCGAGTTCGGTCGGCGTGAAGATGCCCTCGTCGATCAGCGGCTTCTTCACCATCGACAGCGCGAGCCGGCACGTGTAGACGAGCCCGTACCCCAGCGTGATGGCGACGAGGATCCGCAGGCGCGTGCTCCGGAACAGCCGGTCGACCTGCTCGCGGTCCGCAATCAACGGCTGGTCGGGTCCCGAGGCGAAGATGCGCAACAATCCGTTCATCGAACCTCGGTCAACTGCGCGCGCCGGACGTCACCGGAGCGTCCGGAATTTTGATTCTAATTTCTCCATCAAATAGAATTCAAGTTCTATCGGTTGCTGCACCCTGGTCGCCCGTTGGGGAAAACTGTCATGCATCGAAGCAAGTTCATCGCTGCGCTCCTCGGAACCGCCTGGCTGGCATCCTCGCACGCCGCACCGGACACTGCCGCAGGGGCGACCGCCGGCCGCGATGTCACGGTCGCACCGGTCCTGCAGACGAGGCCCGGCGCGGAAGACGCCGCGAACGACGTCGCGTTCTGGCTGCATCCTTCCGCGCCGGAACGCAGTCTCGTGCTTGGCGCCGGCGGCAGCGCCGGGCTGGAGGTGTTCGGTCTGGACGGGCGATCCCGGCAGCGCGTCGCCGAGATCCAGGCCGACCTCGTGGACGTACGCTATGCCGTGCCGCTGGTCGGGTCGATGATCGATCTCGTCACGGTCGGTGACGTGCGCCGCGGTCTGCTGCATTTTTACGCCGTGGACCCCGGCTCCGGCACGTTGCGTCCGGTGCCGGCCCCGCCGGTCGAGGTCGGGGCGGAAATGACGGGACTCTGCAGCTATCGCAGCCCGATCACGGGTCGCCTGTATCTGCTCACCGCCACCGACGACGGCGACGTCGTGCAGTGGGAAGTCGCGACCCGCGGCGAATCTGTCGTAACCCGCGCGATCCGGCGGCTGCCGTTCGGCCGCGGTGCGGGTGCCTGCGTCGCCGACGACGCGAGCCAGGCGCTGTACGTCGCGGTCGAGACGACCGGACTCTGGCGCGTGGGGGCCGAGCCCGAGTCAGACGCGGCGCCGCGGCAGCTCGACGCGCTGGCGCCGTTCGGAGCGCTCGATGAGGAAGTGAAAGGCCTTGCGCTCTACCGGGCGGACGCCGGCACCGCGTACCTGCTCGCTGCCGACGTGGGCGCCGAAAGACTGCGCGTCTACGACCTCGACGGGGCGCGGCTCGGTCGCGTCGTGCTGGAGGCGGCCGGAGAAATTCCGGCGGTGGCTGAGACAGAAGCGTTCGACCTGGTCGCCGGCTCGCTGCCCGGATTCGCGGGCGGCGCACTGCTCGTCGCGGACGAGGACAACGGCGATGCCTACGCCAATTACAAGCTCATCCCGTGGTCCGGCCTCGCGGAAGCGCTCGGCCTCGCACGACGCGCAGCCGCGCCCGAGCGCAGCGCCACGCCGCCACGGGCCGTGACGGTTGAGCCGACCGCCGAGACCGATCCCGTGACGACGTACGGCGACGCCGCCGACGATCCCGCGATCTGGGTACACCCGACCGACCCCGCACAGAGCCTCGTGATCGGCGCCAACAAGAAACTCGGGCTCGAGGTCTACGACCTGACGGGCCGGCGGCTGCAGACCCTGCCCGACGGACGCATGAACAACGTCGACGTCCGCGACGGGTTCCCGTTCACGCGCGGACGCGCGCCGATCGTCGCCGCCAGCAATCGCACTACGAAGACGATTGCCCTGTACCGGATCGATGCTGCGACACGGCGCCTCGTGCCCGTGGAGCTTGAGGCGTCGGAGACGGGCCTGCGCGATCCGTACGGGCTGTGCCTGTATCACAGCGCGCGAGATGGACGCTTCTACGTCTTCGTCAACGACGCAGACACGGGGTTGATGCGGCAGTGGCGACTCGACGAACGACGCGGCAAGGTGCGCGCGACGGCAGTCCGGGACGTGCAGGTCGGGTCGCAGGCCGAAGGTTGTGTCGCCGACGACGAACTCGGTCATCTCTACGTCGGTGAGGAAGACACCGGGCTCTGGAAATACGCGGCCGATCCGCGTGGCGGCACGGCGCGCACGGCCGTCGATCGCACCGAGGGTGGGCACCTCACGGCGGACGTCGAGGGCATGTCGCTCTGGGTCGGCGCCGAAGGCAAGGGTTACCTCGTCGTCTCGAACCAGGGCGAGGACAACTACGCCGTGTACCGTCGCGAAGGAGACAACGCGTTCGTCGGCAAATTCCACATCGTCGCCGACGCACGCAACATCGACGGTGCGTCCGAGACCGACGGCCTCGACGTCGTGAGCGCGCCGCTCGGCGAGGACTTTCCACGCGGCCTGCTGGTGGTGCAGGACGGCCGCAACCTGACGCCGTCGGCCACGCAGAACTTCAAGCTCGTCTCGTGGGACGCGATCGCGCGCGCACTCGGCCTCGACTGAGCGGTCAGGCCGACGCGGTCTTATCGCGGTACGTCGCGCGGCCGTTGACCAGTTCGGCAGCCGTCAGTCGCAACGCGCTCCAGATCGCATCCCCGCGCTCGTCCCGCAGCGTGAAGGTCACCGCGGGCTCGGGTTCCGATGCGAAGTCGAGCACACCGAAATTCGTGCCACGGGCG
Organism: Steroidobacteraceae bacterium; assembly: GCA_036277615.1. Lineage (GTDB taxonomy): Bacteria > Pseudomonadota > Gammaproteobacteria > Steroidobacterales > Steroidobacteraceae > RPQJ01. Next base: position 1,142 of record DASUMQ010000367.1, on the reverse strand, counting down.
AACACTGGGCGCACTCGATGCTCGGGCTTCAGGTCCATCCAGGTCGCCGTCGGCAGCTGCGCGAGCGGTGAGCTCACGAGGTCGTAGAGGTCGTACCCGCCCCGCTCCGACCACGGAATGCAGTTGAGCTCCCCGGCGTGCGTGTCTCCCGAGATCAGCACGACGCCGCTGATGCGCTCATTGCGAATGAAGTCGAAGAGTTCGTTGCGCTCGTGCAGGAAGGCCGCCCAGGTGTCGCCCTGCGGGCCGTCGCCGGTCGACCAGCCGCTGCCCGAGACCAGCAGCTTGAGCGGGGCACGGCTCGCACGCAGTTCCTCGTGCAGCCACCGTTTCTGGTCCACGCCGAGCATCGTCTTGGACGGTCCGTCCGCGGTGATGTTCGGGTCGCGGTGATAACGCCCGTCCAGGAAGAAGAAGTCGACGCCGCCGTACGCGTAGCGGAAATACACGCCGGGCGCACCGTCGCGCCCGTACGCGGGGTTGGCCCAGTAGCGCCGGAACACCTGCAGCGACGCCTCGCGCATCGCGCTCGTACGGTCGCTGTTGTTGAGTCCGAAGTCGTGGTCGTCCCAGATCGCGAGCTGCGGCACGCTCGCGAGCAGGGGTTCGAGCGACGCGACGTTGCGTTGCCGGCGATACTCCTCGGCGAGGACGCCCGGGTCGAGCGTATCGCCATAGACGTGATCGCCGAGCCAGAAGAAGAGGTCGGGCTCGGCACGCGTCACGGCAGCGAAAATGCGCTGCTCGGGGTCGACCTGGACGCGCGAACACGAGCCGAACACGACGCGGAACGGTCGGCGGCCGGCAGGCGCGGTGCGCGTGGCGAACGGCGTGCGTCGGTAGCGGTCGACTTCGCCATCGACACGGACGCGATACCAGTAGCGGGTGTCCGGCTCGAGCCCTTCAACCTCGATCCGCCACGTGCAGTCGTCCTCGGCACGGCTCATGACGGGCGATGTCGTGCGCGCATCGGCCAGGTCCGGCCGGCGCGAACACTCGACGGTCACGGCTTGCGGACCGGCTGTGCGGCCCCAGAGCGTGATCGACCGCGGCGTGACTGCCCCGACCATCGGGCCCTGCATCAGCCGCGGGTAGCCGGCCGCGGCACTCACGGCCCACGGGCCGATCACCGGCAAGGCAAG
>DASUMQ010000366.1:0-27387 GCA_036277615.1 Steroidobacteraceae bacterium | reverse complement strand
CCCAACCTGCACTGACGCGCCGTCGATGCTGATTCCCTGCCCCCACTGCGGCCCACGCACCCACGAGGAGTTCACCTACCTCGGCGATGCGACGCTGCGTCGGCCCGGTCCCGCCGATCCTGCGGCCGAGGCAGCGTTCTTCGAATACGCGTACCTCCGGGACAACCCCGCCGGCCCGCACCGCGAGCTCTGGTTCCACGCCGCGGGCTGTCACGCGTGGCTCGTCGTCGATCGCGACACGCGCACGCACGCGATCACGCGGGCGACGCCCGCGCGCCCGACGGAGTCCACCGCGTGAGCGACGCTCGCCAGCCCGCCCGTCTCGCGGCCGGAGGTCTGCTCGACCGCAACGACGTGCGACGCTTCCGTTTCGACGGTCGGGAATACGTCGGGTACGCCGGCGATACGCTCGCCTCTGCGCTCGTCGCCAACGGCGTACGGCTGTTCGGTCGCTCGTTCAAGTATCACCGGCCCCGCGGCTTGCTGAGCGCCGGCCCCGAGGAACCGAATGCGCTGGTCGAGTTGCGCAGCGGTCCGCGGCGCGAGCCCAACACGCGCGCGACCGGTGTCGAGCTGTACGACGGGCTCGAAGCGGCGAGCCAGAACCGCTGGCCATCGCTGCGTTTCGACGTCAATGCGGTCAACGGCCTGTTCTCCCCGATCTTCGTCGCGGGCTTCTACTACAAGACGTTCATGTGGCCCGCGTCGTTCTGGGAGAAGGTCTACGAGCCGCTGATCCGTCGCGCCGCGGGCCTCGGCAAGCCGCCGCTCGAACCGGACCCCGATCATTACGACAAGGCCTGGCTGCATTGCGACGTGCTGGTGATCGGCGGCGGACCCGCAGGCCTCGCAGCGGCGCTCGCGGCGGCGCGTGCCGGCGCCCGCGTCGTAATCGCGGACGAGGACTTCGTGCTCGGGGGGCGCGCGCTGGCCGAGCGTCGAACGATCGACGGCCAACCTGCCGCCGCGTGGGCCCAGGACGTCGTCAGGGAACTGCGGTCGATGCCCGACGTGCGCGTCCTGCCGCGCACGACCGTGTTCGGCGCATACGACGGGATGTACGGCGCGGTCGAGCGCATCCACGACCACGTGGCCGAGCCGCCGGCGTTCGAACCGCGGCAGCGTGTCTGGCGCATCGTCGCGCGACAGGCCGTGCTCGCGGCCGGCGCGATCGAGCGGCCACTGACCTTCGGCGACAACGATCGCCCCGGCGTGATGCTGGCCGGCGCGGTGCGCAGCTACCTGAATCGTTTTGCCGCGCGACCGGGCCGCCGCGCCGTCGTGTTCACCGACAACGACGACGGCTGGGCCACTGCCGCCGACCTACGCGCCGCGGGCGCGGAAGTCGCCGCCGTCGTCGATGCGCGCAATCCCGAGACGGTTCGCGAACTCGCGCGCCAGTTGCCCGACGTGGAATGCGTCGCGGGCGTCGTCACGCGGGCGCACGGCGCACACGGCGTGCACACGGTGCAAATCCGGACACACGCGCGGAGCAGCCGCCGAATCCGATGTGACCTCGTGGCCACGTCGGGTGGCTGGACACCGACGCTGCACCTGACGTCGCACCGGGGCGCGCGACCGCGCTTCGACGAGGCGCGCGCGATTTTCGTGCCCGGAGACGTTCCGGCAGGCCTCGTCGTGGCCGGCGCCGCGAACGGCGAGTTCGCGCTGGCCGACGCGCTCAAAAGCGGTCACCGCGCGGGGGTGGCCGCCGCAGATGCCGTCGGCTGCACGCGCGCGGTGCCGCCGGCCCCGGCCGGCGAACGAGAATCGACGCGGTGCGAGTCGCTCTGGCGCGTGCGCAATTGCAGCGGCAAGTCCTTCGTCGACTTCCAGAACGACGTGACCACGAACGACGTCGAACTGGCCGAACGCGAAGGGTTCCGGTCCGTCGAGCACCTGAAGCGCTACACGACGCTCGGCATGGCGACCGACCAGGGCAAGACCTCGAACGTCACGGGACTCGCGCTGATGGCCGAGCGAACGTCGCGCTCGATCGCGGCGACCGGCGCCACGGCGTTCCGCCCGCCGTACACGCCCGTGACGATGGGCGCACTCGCCGGCCATCACCGTGGCAGGGACTTCCGGCCGACGCGACTGCCGCCGTCACACGCCTGGGCGGCACGACGCGGCGCCGTGTTCATGGAAACCGGTCCGTGGCTGCGCGCGCAGTGGTTCCCTCTGGTCGGCGAGCAGGACTGGTTCGAGCCCACCTGCCGGGAGGTGCTCGCGGTGCGCACCCGCGTCGGCGTCTGCGACGTCTCGACGCTGGGCAAGATCGACGTGCAGGGGCCCGATGCGGGCGCCTTCCTCGACCGGCTCTACGCCAACGTCATGTCGAGCCTCGCGGTCGGCCGGGTGCGTTACGGCATCATGCTGCGGGAGGACGGGTTCGTCATGGACGACGGCACCGCCGCGCGGCTCGCACCCGACCGGTTCGTGATCACGACCACGACGGCCCACGCGGTCAAGGTCTACCAGCACATGCACTTCTGTCATCAGGTGCTGTGGCCCGAGTTGGACGTGCAGTTCGTCTCCGTGACGGACCAGTGGGCGCAGTACGCGGTCGCCGGGCCCCGCTCGCGGGAGCTGCTCAGTCGGGTGCTCGATCCGGCCTGCGACATTTCGAACGCGTCGCTCCCGTACATGGCCGCCCGGCCGATCGCGCTTCGCGACGGCCAGCGTGGGCGCCTGTTCCGGATTTCGTTCTCGGGCGAACTCGCCTACGAAGTCGCCGTGCCTGCGCGCGGCGGCGAGGCCCTGATGGAGGCCCTGTTCGTGGCGGGCGCGGACCTGGGTGTGACGGCTTACGGGCTCGAGGCGCTCAATGTGATGCGCATCGAAAAAGGCCACATGACGGCCAGTGAGCTCAACGGCCAGACGACCGCGCACGACCTCGGCCTGGAGCGAATGCTTTCGGGCACGAAGGATTTCGTCGGCGCCACGCTGGCGCGCCGCGCCCACCTCGTCGATCCAGCCCGGCCGCGGCTCGTGGGGCTGCTCCCGGTCGACCGCAAGGCCAGGATCGCCGGCGGCATGCACTTCGTGCCGCAGGGCGCCGAACGCACCGCGGCCAACGACCTCGGCCACGTCACGTCGGCGGGATACTCGCCGAACCTGCAGCAATGGATCGGGCTGGGCCTGCTCGCCCGCGGTCCCGAGCGTCATGGCGAGCACGTGCTCGCCTGCGACCCGTTGCGCGGGACGGAAACACTGGTCGAGGTCAGGCCGACGGTGTTCGTCGACCGCGAGGGAGCGCGCCTGCGTGGTTGAGCACGACCTGGCCTGGGTCCCCGGACGTTTCGGCCAGCCGATTGGTGCGCCGGGACTGCGTGTGCACGAACTCACGGACGTGGCGCTGGCCAGCGTCGTGGCGCGTCGCGGTCAGACCACCGCCGCGGCCTCCGCTGCCGAACGGTCGTTCGGGTGCACCCTGCCGGTTCGACCCCACGTCGAACTCGGCCACGACCTCGCCTTCCTGTGGACGGGCCCGGCGCAGTGGCTCGCGGTGGCAGAATCGGCCACGACCGACTTCGAGTCGAGGCTGGCGGGACCGTTCGCCGGCGTCGCCGCCGTCTTCGACCAGAGCGACAGTCGCGTCATGCTAGAACTGGAGGGACCGCGGGTGCGCGACGTGCTGGCCAAGGGCGTCTCGATCGACCTGGACCCGCGAGCGTTCACCGCGGGCCACGTGGCGGCGACCCTGGTCGCGCACCTGCACGTGCAGCTCTGGCAGGTCGACGACGCGCCTCGCTATCGAACCCTCGTCGTGCGCACGTACTTCGGCAGCTTCTGGCGGTGGCTGGCGTCGTCGGCCGCCGAGTACGGCGGTGAAGTGCTCGGGCCCCGCCGGTATGCACATACCCCGCCCGCGGGTAGCGAGCGCCTGTTCGGCGGTTGATCAGGCCCGGCCGGGACCGCCGCCGAGCACGCGCGCGGGCAACAGCAGCAACGCCCGCAACAGCTCGAACACGCCTTCGACGGCAATGCCGAGCAGTCGGAACGGCAACAGCAACAGCCACACGATCGGCCACAGCAGCAGCGCCAGGATGGCGAGCGGCCAGCACACGACGAACAGCAGCAGCCAGAGCAGGAACTTGAGCATCGGCGTCCTCCGTCGCACAGCTTCGCACCTCCGCGTCGCCGCGCACAGCGCCTCATCGCGGTCACCGCACGCCTCGGCCCGGCGTGCGCCTCGGAACGGCTACAGGTGGGGCGCACTCCGGAGTTCCGCGCTCTCCGGGGCCGCTCCGGCGTCTCGCGCCGCCGCTCGCGGTTGCGGATTGCGAAATGAACCGCGCGTGTTGCTGCGGTAAGGTCGCCCAACGCCGGCGCACCGCCCGGGCGCGGAGACCTCGATGAAGCTTGCAGAGGCGCTGCTCCAGGGCCTGCTCGACCACGGCGTGCAGCAGTTGTTCGGCATCCCGGGCGATTTCGCGCTGCCGCTGTTCAAGGCGACGCAGGCGTGGGGCAAGCTGCCGCTTCACACGCTGAGCCATGAGCCCGCGGTGGGCTTCGCGGCCGACGCCGCCGCCCGCATCGCGTCGGCGCCTTCCGCAGCGCTCGTGACCTACGGTGCAGGCGCGCTCAACATGTTGAACGCCGTCGCGTCGGCCTACGCCGAGCAGGTACCGCTCGTCGTCGTCTCCGGCGCACCGGGAACGCACGAAGGCCGCGGCTTGCTCAAGCTGCACCACCAGGTCAAGACGCTCGATTCGCAACTCGCCATTTTTCGCGAGGTCACCTGTGACCAGACGCGTCTCGATGACCCGCGACGCGCACCCGAAGAGCTCGCCCGCGTGCTGGGCAGCTGCGTGACCTTTTCGCGTCCGGTCTACATCGAGTTTCCTCGCGACCTGGTCGATGCTCCGTGCGAACCGGTCCCGAAGCTGCCGGCGCCCGGTCATTCGCGCGAGGCCTTGAGCGACCTCGTCGACGAAGTGCTCGAGCGCATCGAGCGTGCGCGCTCGCCGGTGATGATGCTCGGCGTCGAGGTGCGCCGATTCCGGCTCGAGGCCGACGTCGCCACGCTGTGTCGCACGCTCGGCATCCCAGTCGTGACGTCGTTCATGGGACACGGGTTGCTATCGGACGACGCCTCGCCGCTCGTCGGTGCGTATTTAGGCACAGCCGGCGATCCCGCGATCACTCGCCTCGTCGAGGACTCCGACTGCCTGCTGCTCGTCGGCGTCACGCCGACCGATACGAATTTCGGCGTCTCTGCGCAGGCGATCGCACCGCGTCGAACCGTGCTCGCGCACGACCGCGCCGTCAGCGTCGGATACCACCGCTACCCCAACATCCCGCTCGCTGCGTTCGTCGGTGAACTGCTCGCGCGGCTCCAGGACCACCCGATCCCCGCACGTCACTTCCCGACGCTCGCACAGCCCGCACGATTCGACTTCGAGGCCGACGACAGTCCGATCACGCCGCTCGACATCTCGGCCGCCGTCAACCGGGCATTCGCGCGGCACGGTTCGCTGCCGATCGCCGCCGACATGGGCGACTGCATGTTCGCGGCCTTCGACATCGGGCACTCGGACCTCGTCGCGCCCGGCTACTACGCCACGATGGGTTACGGCGTGCCGGCGGGACTCGGGCTGCAGGCCGCGACCGGACGTCGCCCGCTCGTGCTGGTCGGCGACGGCGCGTTCCAGATGACCGGCTGGGAGCTCGGCAACTGTCGCCGCTATGGCTGGGACCCGATCGTGATCGTGTTCAACAACCGGAGCTGGGAGATGCTGCGGCTGTTCCAACCGGACTCGACGCTCTACGAGCTCGACGACTGGAACTTCGCGGACTGTGCATCGGCATTAGGGGGCGACGGCGTCCGGGTCCGTACGCGTGCGGAGCTCTCGGCTGCGCTCGAGCGAGCCATCGCGACGCGAGGTCGCTTCCAGCTGATCGACGCGATGATTCCGCGCGGCGCGGTCTCGCCCACCCTGGCACGGTTCGTGGAGACGCTCTCGGCACGCCAGCGCAACGCGACGAACCCGGCATGAGCGCATGACATCGACGCGGCGATGAGCGGGTGCGGCCGATGGATGTAGTACGCTGGCGCGGATGAAACAGGAGATTCGCGCGGGCCTGTCCGGCACCATCGGCAACACCCCGTTGATCCGGTTGCGCCGCGCCAGCGATGCGACCGGCTGCGAGATTCTCGGCAAGGCGGAGTTCCTGAATCCGGGGGGGTCGGTCAAGGACCGCGCCGCGCGCGGCATCCTCGACGACGCCGAACGGCGCGGCCTGATCAAGCCGGGCGGCACGCTGGTCGAAGGTACGGCCGGCAACACCGGGATCGGTTTCGCCCACCTCTGCAACGCACGCGGTTATCGGTGCGTGATCGTGATGCCGGACAATCAATCGCCCGAAAAAGCGGCGTGGCTGCGCACGCTCGGGGCCGACGTGCGGATCGTCAGGACGGTGCCCTACTCCGACCCGGATCACTACCAGAAACTCGCGCCACGCATCGGCGCGGAGTTGGGTGCCGCGGTCGGCAACCAGTTCGACAACACCGCGAATCGCGACGCACACTATGCGACGACCGGTCCGGAGATCTGGCGGGATACGGAAGGTCGCATCGACGCATTCACCTGTGCGACCGGCACCGGAGGCACGCTCGGTGGCGTATCACGGTACCTCAAGGAACAGAAACCGGGCGTGAGGATCGTGCTCGCGGACCCACTCGGGAGCGCGCTCTACCATTGGGTCAAGCATGGTGAGCTCAAGTCGATCGGGTCGAGCGCCGTGACCGAGGGCATCGGCATCGGACGCTTGACCGCCAACCTCGCGGGCTCGCCGATCGACGACGCCGTCCAGGTCGAGGACGCCGACATCGTGCGGACGACGTACTCGCTGCTGTACGACGAGGGCCTGTTCCTCGGCAGCACCAGCGGCACCAACGTCGCTGCCGCCATCCGCGTAGCCCGTGACCTGGGCCCGGGCCACACGATCGTGACCATCTTGTGCGACGGCGGATCCAAGTACCTGTCGAGGTTCTACGATCCCGATTGGCTCGCGGCCAAGGGGCTCGCCGAGTACGCTCGGGCGGGCATTCCGGGCTGACCCATCAAGGTTTTGGCGTGGGCCGTGGCCGCAGTTCAGCGGCTCATCACGCCGGGCGTTTGCGTTTGGTGGTCCGGCGCGACGTACGGCGGTGGCGAGTGGGGGCCGAACTGACCGGCGGGTGCCTCTCGATGCTGGGATTCGAACTCGAATAGGTCGCGAGCAGGTATTTCCGGATCTCTGCCGACTCGAACATTTCGACGCCGGTGTTCGGATCGACGAGGTACGGCAGCTGTACGCGACCTGTCCGTTGGAGCAGTGCCTTGCGATTGCGCCCCTCGACCGGCAGGTCCGGAAACAGCCTGGCCCGCAGCGACGGCGGCCCGAGGTCCTGCCAGCGCGCCTTGCCGGTGTTGCGGAGCACGTACGGCAATTCGAGTTCGCACATCAGCTCGCGCACTCGCCGTGAGTACGGACTCGACTCGAAGCTGAACAGCTCCAGCGGCTTCGCGGCGGGCTTCGACGGGCGGGCGGTGGTGCCCGCCGCGAGGCGCGGAACGCTGGCGAGCGTGGCGGAGGCCACGTCGAACGGCCGCAGCAGTCTCGTCGGCACCGGGCGTTTACCGTACTCGGTGTACAGGTACCGGATGATCGCGTCGGATTCGTACAGCGCGCGTCCGGTGTTGGGGTCGACCAGGTAAGGAAACTGCTGCTGGCCCCCGAGCTTTGTCACTTTCGGCCGGAAGCGCGTGCCGCCGCGCGGCGATGGGTAGATCAGCGCATCGAGGTCGAGCTCGGTGAGCGCTTCGCGCACGAGCCGGCAGTACGGGCAGGCTTCGAACTCGTACAGCTCGAGCAGTTTCTTCGGTCGCCGCAGTGCGGGCGTCGCGAGCGTGCCGCGCCAGAGTCGCAGCGAGGACGCGAGCGTCGAGTTGAGGATGTCGAGCGTGTCGCTCATGGCAGCGCGTGGCGATCCTCAGGGCTGCACGATGATCATCGGATCGAGGGGACAGCCGTCGGTGGGACCTTCCGTCCGGACCGTATACTTGTACGACTTCGCCGCGGCGTCCGCCTTGACCTCACCTACGATCGTCCCGTCTTTGTAGCCCGAGTCGGACCAGTCGAACGGACTTCCATCGGCAGTCTCGAACGCAACGGACTTCTTCTTGGTGTCCTTCTTGACCTTCCACTCGACCGTGTCACACCGGTCGACAGTGACTGTATTGCCATCAGTGTCATCGTCCTTGAGCACCTGTTCCACACAGCCGTCGCTGTTGAGCTTGAACTTGAGCTTGTACGTCTGCTTCTCCTGGTCGTTCTGACAGGTGACCAGATCCGTGTCGGTCGCCGCGCATGCGGTCACGATGGCAGCGACCAGGAATACCCAGACAAGACGATAGATCGTCGACATGACGAGTCCCTCCCCGTTGCAAGACGTTCTCGTTGTGGATTGGAATTCTTGTCCCGCGGCTCGTTGATCCAAATATGCTCCAACATCGGGAGGGTGTCACGCCGACGCCCGAGTGCACCGCCCCGGCTCCTCCCGAACCCTGCCGTCCGGGTGATCGGCACCAGTACGCGGTGATCGGGCGGGCGTACGGTGCAAATCGCCGGCCTTGGTCAACGACGCAGCAGTGTCACTACACAAAAGGCCGTGGGGCAAACGTTGACGATCTGGAAATCCAAGACCACAGTTGGGTCGAACCAGCGCCCTTCATCCGCGGCTGCTTGGATCCACGCGAGCGGGCAGGTGGTCGTGGTCTCCGACACGCGCGGTAGCGTAAGACACGCCGTGCGGTGGGACGGTACCCCCGGCAACAGTACCGCTACGGCGACCTCAAACCGTCCACCGCCCTTGCCGCACGAGCAGCACATCGCTCCGCAACTCCCCGTGCCGATCGTCCAGCGCATCCAGCGGAACGTTGACCGCACCGGTCATGTGGCCGGCGGCAAACTCGGCCGGCGAACGGACGTCGACGACGACGAGCGGTCGCAAGCTGCGTAAGGCATCGAGCTGCGACGGTTCCACTCAGTTGCCATCGGCATCCGCGGCCGATGCCTCCGGCGCGCGCTGCAGCGTCTCCGACATGCGTGTGGCGACGACGACGCCCGAGGCGAGCGTGATCGCCGCTACGACCCACAGCGCGGCCGATAACCCGAGCGCATCGGCGACAAGACCGGCCAGCAACGCTCCGATCGCGTAACCCAGGTCGCGCCACAGGCGATAAACGCCCACCGAGGAGGCCCTCCACGACGGATGGGCCACGTCCCCGATTGCTGCGAGCAGCGTCGGATACACCATAGCGGTCCCGATGCCGAGCAACACTCCGCCCGCCGCAAAGCCGGCGTACCCATTTTCCAGGGCGACGACGGCGATGCCTGCGGCCTGGACCCACATGCCCGACGCGATGAGCCATTTCCGCCCCACGCGATCGGACCAAGCGCCAGTGAACAGCTGAACGACGCCCCAGGTGGCGGGATAGATGGCCGCCAGCGTGCCGATCTGCCTGAGGTTCATCCCAGCCCCGACGAAGATCAGCGGGAACAGGCCCCAGGCCATGCCGTCGTTCAGGTTGTTGACGAGTCCCGCCTGGCTGACGCTCGACAGGTTGCGATCCGTGCGCGTCGTGCGCCAGAAGATCTCGCGCTGGCTCGGCAGGTCGTGCGACGCGAGGTCCCCGTGCAGCCTCGACTCGTGCGCGACGTGGTGCGTGGTCTCGCGGACCAGGAAGATCGACAGCAGCAGGCCGATCACGACGAAGCCCACGCCGAGATAGAACGGTTCGGGGCGCAGCCCGTAGCGCGCAGCAACGTAACCCGTGGCGAGGGCGCTGCCGGCAACGGCGAAATAGCCTGCGAACTCGTTGAGGCCCATCGCCAGTCCGCGGTTCTTCGGACCGGCGAGGTCGATCTTCATGATCACCGTCGTCGACCAGGTGAGGCCCTGGCTCACCCCAAGCAACGCATTGGCCGCGAGCACCCAGGACCATGACGGGGCCCACATGAGCAGGAAGGGCACGGGCACCGCCACCAGCCAGCCTGCTACCAGCACGTGCTTGCGACCGAAGCGGTCGGACCAGCGCCCGGCGAGGTAGTTGGTGAAAGCCTTGGTGACGCCGAACACCACGATGAACGACAGCACCGCGGTGCGCGCGACCAGCTGGAATTCCTGCTCGGCGAGCGGCGGCAGGATCGATCGTTCCAGCCCGACCATCGCGCCGACGAACGCGTTGACGACGACGAGCAGTGAGAATTGCCAGAGGTTCTCCCGCAACCCGAGTCGAACGCCGTTCACGCACGCGCCCCTGGCCGACGGGCCTTCTCCGTGTCACTGGCCGGCCTCGCGAGCGCCAGCCTGCCGCCACGGGTGCGCCGGTCTGCGACGCCCTCCTCAAGCGATGCGCGCGGAAGCCCTCGCGTCGCAACAGCTCCACGGCATCGACGGCGCAACTGCTGCGGGCTACGCGGGAGCGCATCGTTGAGGACCTTAACCAAGCGGTGGCCATTTTCAAGGAGCCGGCGGTAACGTCCGCAAGGTCGCAACCCAGACCCACGGGAACCTCAGGGGCACGGCTGAGCGAAAGAAGCCGGCGGCGAAGAAAGCTGTTCGCAAAGGTAAGCGCGTGGTCCGAAGCCCGCCGCCCGCGGTCGAAAGGCGAAGGGCTGACCGTCGGCGACGTCGGCGGCGATCGAACCGCCGGTTGCCGATTCTCGAATGGCTCGAGGGCTGGCACAAGCCGCATCGCCCACTCCGCCCACGGCTACTTGTCACCCGTCAACTACGAGAGGAAGCTGCCGACCATCGAGACTCTGGAATTTTGGCCAACGACCCGTCCACGGAAGCGGGGAAAGTCCAGATGGGCATCGAGGGGACGACCGACATCGCAGGCGTCTGGCGCCGCCTGAGAGACCGCAAGGTAGCGCAGTGGGGCCTCGCATACCTGGCTGGCGCCTGGGGATTCCTGCAGGGCCTCGCGTTCACCAGTGAAACCTTTGGCTGGCCCGGGCAGATCCGGAGATTCGCGACTCTGGCTTTGCTCATCGCGATTCCGTTGGTACTCGTGCTTGCGTGGTATCACGGCGATCGCGGGCAGCAGGGTGAGTCGTGCCGAGCTGACCATCATCACGCTGCTGTTCTTGCTCGGCGGCGGCATCTTCTGGGTGTACGGACACGACGAGGCGGCCAGTGCCGCGGCGAACGCGCCGAGCGCGTCGGTGAGGCCGGCGGTAGCAACCGACCCATCCGTCGCCGTGCTGCCGTTCGTGGACATGAGTGAGAACAAGGACCAGGAGTACTTCGCGGACGGACTGGCCGAGGAACTGCTCAATCTGCTTGCCGGGATTCCGGAGTTGCGCGTGATCGGCCGGACGTCCTCGTTCCAGTTCAAAGGCCGGAATGAAGACCTGCGGCTGATCGCTACCAAGCTTGGCGTTGCTAACCTGCTGGAGGGCAGCGTGCGGAAATCCGGCAACCGGGTCCGCATCACGGCGCAGTTGATCAAGGCGGCCGATGCTTCCCACCTCTGGTCCGAGACCTACGAGCGAGACCTGGGCGACATCTTCAAGGTTCAGGATGAGATCTCGAGCGCCGTGGTCGCCGCGCTCCAGGTCAAGCTCCTGCCCCAAAAGGTGCGCGCGAGTGCGCCGTATCGCACGACCAGCCTCGAGGCGTACAACGAGTACCTCCTGGGGCGGCAATTCTTCAACCGCGGGAGCGCAGATGATTTTCGACGGGCAGTGACCGCCTACGGGCGGGCGGTCGAGCTGGATCCTATGTTCGCCTCCGCCTATGCCGGCCTGGCCGTCTCGGAGAACGAGGTGGCGCGCGCACCTGGCAACACGCTGGCGGAAGTGCGGGCGGCACAGGCGCGTGCTCTGGTGGCGGCCGATCGTGCGGTCGAACTCGATCCGGGGATGTCGGAAGGGTACGCAGCGCGCGGATTCCTGAGGTTCAACATCAACTGGGACTGGGCCGGCGCCGAGGAGGACCTTTCTCGCGCCTTCGAGTTGGATCCGGGGTCCTACCGGGCCTACACGTGCTACGCGTGTTTTCTCGCCAGCCTGGGTCGGCTGGACGAAGCGCTCGAGATCAATCTCAAGGGAACCCGGCGCGACCCGCTCTCGGCCGATACCTGGTTCCGTCGCAGCATCCAGCTGAACGCCGCCGGTCGCTACGCGGAGGCACGCGCCGCGGCGAACCGCGCACTCGAAATCAGCCCGGAGCACGGCATCGCCAGATTCAACCTGGGAGTCGCCTCACTGCTCGAAGGCAATCCGGAGGCCGCACTGGCGGAGTTCGAGCGCGCGAGCGCCGGGCGGCGCCAGACAGGCGTCGCGATGGCGGCGGCGGACCTGGGGCGGCACGTGGAGGCTCAGCGGGCCCTGGATGAGTTGATCGACAACTTCGCGCAGAGCAACGCCTACCAGATCGCCGAAGTATACGCGTGGCGCAACGAGCGGGACTCGGCTTTCGCGTGGCTGGAGCGCGCCTACGCGCAGCACGACGGGACGCTCGTCCAGATCAAGTTCGATCCGCTCCTCGCCCGCATACGCGACGACGTCCGCTACGCGGAGATGTTGGTGAAGATGGGGTTACCACCGTAGAGCTATCTGAGCTGCTCCACGGCCCGAGTTGCTCGCACTCAACCGCGCCGCACGCTTCGTCTGAGACCATCCGCAGCGATTCGTCGTTCATGACGAACATTGTTGAGCTTGCCGCCTCGCCTGAGCCCACGACGTCCGTGACGCGTCACCAGAAGCACCACGATCGTCGCGGTCTGGTTCTACGCTGCGCTCTACATCAAATCGGCCGACTGTGACGCTCGTCTGTGGAGGCTAGGGTCGGAATCGAACCGGCGTACACGGCTTTGCAGGCCGCTGCATGACCACTCTGCCACCTAGCCGTGATGGCGCACTTCGGCCCGCCAGAAAAACGTAACCCCGGGAGGGCCCGGGGTCACGCGAAAAACTGGAGCGGGAAACGAGACTCGAACTCGCGACCCCGACCTTGGCAAGGTCGTGCTCTACCAACTGAGCTATTCCCGCATGGTGGGCCCCACGAGAGCCAAGTCTCGTGGAACGCGAATTTTGGTGGGCTGCCGCCCGGCTGTCAACTCCCGGGGCCCCGGCCGGATGGCGGTACGCGGTGCAATTCGGGCCACGCCGCCTGCATATAGGACACCATCGACCACAACGTGAGCACGGCCGCCACGACCAGCAATGCGACGCCCATCCGGTAGATCGGCAGGCCCAACAGGTCGTTGCGGTAGACCATGAAGCTCAGCCCCACCATCTGCACGATGGTCTTCCACTTGCCGAGCGACGAAACCGCGACTTTGGCACGCGCACCGAGGTGCGCCATCCACTCGCGCAACGCGGACACGGTGATCTCGCGACCGACGATGATCATTGCCGAGATCACGATGACCCAATGCGGGTCTTTCGACACCAGCAGCACGAGCGCGGTGGCCACCATGAGCTTGTCCGCCACCGGGTCGAGGAACGCGCCGAGCGGCGTCGTCACCTGCAGCTTGCGTGCGAGATACCCGTCGATCCAGTCGGTGATCGCGGCGAAGATGAACACGAACGCTGCCAGCGGATCGGCCCACGGGTTCGACGTCCAGTAGAACAGTGCGACCACGAGCGGCACGGCAAGGATGCGGCCAATCGTGAGGACGTTGGGGATCTGCTCGATTCTCACGCCGGCCCTGGGTTCATGCGTTCGTAGATTTCTACCGCGAGCTGCCGACTGATCCCGTGCACCCTGGCGAGGTCTTCGACCGACGCCTGGCGGATGCCCTGCAATCCGCCGAACGCCTTGAGCAGTTCCCTGCGCCGCCTGGGCCCCAGCCCCGGGATCTCCTCGAGCCACGACTCCCGGCGACTGCGGTCGCGGGACTGTCGATGTCCCGTGATCGCGAAGCGATGCGCCTCGTCGCGCACGCGCTGGATCAGCCGCAACGCCGCGGAATCGTCGGAAAGTATAAGCGGCGTCTCCTGACCGGGAAAGAAAAGCCGCTCCTGCCCGACCCTGCGGTCGGCGCCTTTCGCCACGCTGATCACGGCGAGGTCGGCAATGCCGAGGCGAGCGAGTGCGTTCGTCGCGGCGTGGAGCTGGCCGGGGCCGCCGTCGATCATCAGCAGGTCGGGCATGGGCGCCTCGCCCTTGAGCACGCGTGCGAAGCGGCGCTCGACCGCCTGTTCGATGCCGGCGAAGTCATCGCCGGGTGTGATCTCGCGCAGGTTAAAGCGCCGGTAATCGCTCTTGACCGGGCCCTCGGGACCGAACACCACGCACGAGGCAACGGCGGATTCGCCCATCGAATGACTGACGTCGAAACACTCGAGACGCTGCGGCGTCCGGCCGAGGTTCAGCTCGCGCCCGATCGCTTCGAGCTGGTCGGCGATCGTCGCCCGCGTCGAGGCCCGCATGCGCAAGCCGAGCTGCGCGTTGTTGCGCGCCATCTCGAGCCAGCGCGCGCGCGTACCGCGGACGCCGGTGCGGAGGCTGACCGGGTGTCCCGCCTTCCCGGTCAGTGCCTCCTCCAGCGCCTCCATCCCCTCGATCGAGCGAGACAGCAGGATCTCGGCGGGGACCTCGCGCGCGAAGTAGTACTGGCTCAGGAACCCGGCGAGCATCTCCGCCTCGTCGCCGAGACCGCCGCGCGGAAAATAGTTGGAGCTGCCCAGGTTGCGGCCACCGCGCACGAACACGACCGACACACAGGTCGCGCCGCCTTCGCACGCGATGCCGACCGCGTCGATGTCGTGCCCCGCCATGCGCGTGATGACCTGCGTGGCCTGGATCGACTTGAGCATCTGGATCTGGTCGCGCAGCCGTGCCGCCTGCTCGAACGCGAGCCGCGAGGAAGCCTCGTCCATGCGTCGGCCGAGGTCCTCGATCAGTTCATTGTTGCGACCGTCGAGCACCTTGGTCGCGTCGGCGATGTCCTGCGCATAGGCTTCGGGCGTGATGAGGCGGACACACGGTCCCGTGCAACGGTTGATCTGGTATTGCAGGCACGGGCGCGACCGGTTCGCGAAAAAGGTGTCCTCGCACGGGCGCAGGCGGAACAGCTTCTGCAGCAGCAGCATGGTCTCGCGCGTCGCCGCGGCGCTCGGGTAGGGGCCGAAGAAGCGGCCGGGCAGCTTGCGCGTGCCGCGATAGAACGCAATGCGCGGATACTCGTGGCCCGACACGTGGATGAACGGGAAGCTCTTGTCGTCCTTGAGCATCACGTTGTAGCGCGGCTTGTGCTGCTTGATCAGGTTGTACTCGAGCAGCAGGGCCTCCGTCTCCGAGGCCGTGACGGTCACCTCGACGCTTCCCACCTGGCCGAGCATCGCCAGCGTCCTGTCGGCGTGGGCGCGACCGTGGAAGTAGCTCGAGACCCGATTTCGGAGGTGGCGCGCCTTGCCGACGTACAGAATGCCGCCGGCGGCATCGAGCATCCGATAGACGCCGGGCTTGGCCGGCAGCGACTTGAGGTACGACTGCAGGTCGAAACCGGTCGCGAGGGTGGGCGCGCCGCTCATCGGCTCAGCCCTGTCCGCGCAGTCCGGTGGATCCCCGCGAGCGTCACGGCTCGCGCGAACACGGCGTGGAACATCTCGGTAGTCAGCCGTCGCGTATTGGTGTTGTATCGGCTGCAGTGGTACGAATCGACGAGACGCAAGTTGCGCGGCAGTGCGTGTTCCGCGCCGTGCGCGAACCGGTACGCGGACGGCTTCAGTCCAAGGGCACGCAGCGTCGCGTTGTGTGCGATGGCCCCGAGCGCGAGCAGCACGGTGCCACTCGCCGCGTCCGCGAGTTCTGCGGCGAGGTAGCGATTGCAGTTCGCGATCTCCGCGGGCAACGGCTTGTTCTGCGGCGGCACGCACTTGACCGAATTGCTGATCCGGCAGTCGATGAGTTGCAGGCCGTCGTCGCGCGAGACCGACACGGGCGCCGTCGAGAGCCCGAACTGGTACAGCGTCTCGTACAGCAGGATGCCGGCGTAATCACCGGTGAACGGGCGACCCGTCGCGTTCGCGCCGTGAAAGCCCGGCGCGAGTCCGACCAGCAGCAGCCGCGCCTGCGGATCGCCGAAGGGCGGCACCGGCGCGCAGAAATAGTCCGGATGCCGGCGCTTGCCCTCGTCGAGAAACGCAGCGAGCCGCGGACAGAGCGTGCAGTCGGGGTCGTAGACAGGCGATTTCATCGGCGAGCAAGGATAACAGCCCCGCCCTCGCCCGCCGCTGCGTGGCGACCTCTCCCACGCGCACGTGGGAGAGGCGCGTCAGCCATTCAGGCGTGGGCCGCCTGGAACTGCTCTTCCTCGGTCGAGCCGTGCATGGCGGTCGTCGACGAGTGGCCGCCCTGGATCACCTGCGTCACTTCGTCGAAGTAACCGGTGCCCACTTCCTGCTGGTGCGAGACGAAGGTGTAGCCGCGGTCGCGCGCCGCGAACTCGGGCTCCTGCACCTTTTCGACGTAGGCGGTCATGCCGCTCTTCACGTATTCCTGAGCCAGGTCGAACATGTTGAACCACATGTTGTGGATGCCGGCCAGCGTGATGAACTGGTACTTGTAGCCCATCGCGCCGAGCTCGCGCTGGAACTTCGCGATCGTGGCGTCGTCGAGGTTCTTCTTCCAGTTGAACGACGGCGAGCAGTTGTATGCGAGCAGCTTGCCCGGGTACTGCTTGCGGATTGCCTCCGCGAACTTCTTCGCGAAGCCGAGGTCCGGCTTGCCGGTTTCGCACCAGACCATGTCCGCGTACGGTGCGTACGCCAGCCCGCGCGAGATGGACTGTTCCACGCCCGGCTTCGTGCGGTAGAAGCCTTCCGGCGTGCGCTCACCGGTGCAGAACGGCTTGTCGTTCGGATCGACGTCGCTCGTGAGCAGGTCGGCCGCCTCTGCGTCGGTGCGCGCGAGCACGATCGTCGGCACGCCCATGACGTCCGCAGCAAAACGCGCAGCGACGAGCTTCTGGATCGCTTCCTGCGTCGGCACGAGCACCTTGCCGCCCATGTGGCCGCACTTCTTCACGGACGCGAGCTGGTCCTCGAAGTGCACGCCCGCGGCGCCCGCGCGGATCATCGCCTTCATGAGCTCGAAGGCGTTCAACACGCCGCCGAAGCCCGCCTCGGCGTCCGCCACGATCGGCGCATAGAAATCGACGAAATCCTTGTCGCCCGGCTTCACGCCCTTCGAGTGCTGGATCTGGTCCGCGCGCTGGAACGATGCGTTGATGCGCTCGACGACCTTCGGCACCGAGTCGACCGGGTACAGCGACTGGTCGGGGTACATCGACATGTAGCTGTTGTTGTCGGCGGCGACCTGCCAACCCGACAGGTAGATGGCCTTGATGCCCGCCTTGACCTGCTGCATGGCCTGGCCGCCGGTGAGCGCGCCGAGGCAGTTGACGTACGGTTCGGTGTTGACGAGCTTCCAGAGCTTCTCGGCGCCGATGCGCGCGAGCGTGTGCTCGACCTGGACGCTCCCGCGAAGGCGGACGACGTCTTCCGCGGTGTACGGGCGCTTGATGCCGGCCCAGCGCGAATCGGCCTGCCATGCCTTGCTTAATTGTTCAGCAGCCTGGTTCGTCATGTCGTCGTCCTCTGTTGCATAACCCGAGCGTTCGCGCGCCTGCGTGGCACGTTTTGCACCGCACAAAGAAGGATAGACTTGCCCCCCTGCCTCCCACAAGTGGCGATTGTGCAGATCGCCGGCGCCGTGACGTGCAGACGATGCGCTTGATCCTGTTCAACAAGCCGTACGCGGTGCTGCCGCAGTTCAGCGCCACGGGCGGTCGGCGCTGCCTGCGCGACTTCGTTGCGGTCAAGGATGTGTACCCGGCGGGTCGCCTCGACTACGACAGCGAGGGGCTCATGGTGCTGACGGATTTCGGCCCGTGGCAGGCCCGGATCAGCCAGCCCGGGTCGCTGTTCGGCAAGCGCTATCGGGTGCAGGTGGAGGGCATCGCGACCGAGGATGCGCTCGAGCGCCTGCGTCGTGGTGTCGTGCTGAATGACGGGCCGACGCGCCCCGCGCCGACGCGTTCGATCCCGGAGCCGCGAGGGCTCTGGCCGCGCGACCCGCCGGTGCGATTCCGCAAGACCGTGCCCACCTCCTGGCTCGAGATCGAGCTCAGCGAGGGGCGTAATCGGCAGGTGCGGCGCATGACCGCCGCGGTCGGACTGCCGACGCTGCGATTGATCCGCTGGGCGGTGGGACCCTGGACGATCGAGGGCCTGGCGCCCGGCGAGTGGCGCGACGTGCCACGCCTCGAAGCCGAGGCGGCGCTCCGCAGAAAATAGGGACACTCCGAATTTGCGGGAAAATGGGGACACTCCGAATTTCCGGACTCCCGGAAATTCGGAGTGTCCCCATTTATCAGGCCGAGCGGGCGTTCGTGGCGATCCGCATCGCGAGTTCGAGGGCCTGTTCGTAGTTGAGCCGCGGGTCGACCTGCGAGCGATAGTCCTTCGCGAGGTCGGCGTCGACCAGCCCGCGGGCGCCGCCCGTGCACTCGGTCACGTCCTCACCCGTCAACTCGAAATGCACGCCGCCGAGGCGACTGCCCGCGTCGCGGTGCACGCGGAACGCCGCCTCGAGCTCGCTAACGATGTTCTCGAAGCGCCGTGTCTTGAGCCCGCTGCTCGTCGTCTCGGTGTTGCCGTGCATCGGGTCGCAGATCCAGAGCACGGGCACGCTCGTCGCGCGCACGGTCTCGATCAATCCAGGCAACCTCTGTTCGACCAGCTTCGCGCCCATGCGGTGGATCAATACCAGCCGGCCGGGCTCCTTGCCCGGGTTCAGCGTATGGCACAGCCCCTGCACCCACGCGGCGTCCATGGTGGGCCCGACCTTGACGCCGATCGGGTTCGCGATGCCACGGCAATACTCCACGTGCGCACCCGCGAGTTCCGCCGTGCGCATGCCGATCCAGGGCATGTGCGTCGAGAGGTTGTACCAGCGCTCCTGGCGGCGGATGAAGCGCGTCTGCGCCTGTTCGTACAACAGGTGCAGCGCCTCGTGGCTCGCATAGAACGGCGCGCGGCTCGCCTCGTGCACGCGGCTGCCGCTCATCGCCTCGAAGAAATCGAGCGAATCGGCAATCGAGGCGGCGATGCGCTCGAACTGGTCCTTCCACGGCGAGTGCTGCACGAAGCCGAGGTTCCAGTATTCGGGGTGGTGCAGGTCGGCGAAACCGCCGTCGATCAGCGCGCGCACGAAGTTGAGCGTCAGCGCCGCACGCTCGTAGCCGCGCAGCAGCAGTTCGGGATCGGGTTCGCGTTCGGCCGCCGTGAAGCCGGGGCGGTTGACGAGGTCGCCGCGGTAGCACGGCAGCGTGACGCCATCGCGTGTCTCCGTGTCGGCCGAACGCGGCTTGGCGTACTGCCCGGCGAGTCGCCCGACGCGGATCACCGGCTTCTTGAGTCCGTGCAGCAGCACGAGGCTCATCTGCAGCAGGATCTTGAGCTTGCGCGCAATCTGGTCCGACTCGCAGTCCGCGAACGTCTCGGCGCAGTCGCCCCCCTGCAGCAGGAACCGTTCGCCGCGCTGCGCCTCGGCGATCTGCCGCTTGAGCGCCTCGATTTCCCACGACACGACGATCGGGGGCAGCCGGCCGAGCGCATCCACGGCCCGGGCCAGCGCGGCCGGGTCGCGGTAAGTCGGCTGCTGCTGGGCCGGACGGGAGGTCCAGCTCGACGGCGTCCAGTCGGGGGTCTGCAGAACGGCGCTCATGTGAAAAAGACCTCGGTCGACGATCCTACGGGAAAAGTTTGCAGCGCAAAAGAAACAGGGGGTGGGCGCGGCCCGCGCGTTTCGTCAGAATCGCGCCCCTCATTACGACCGACCGCAGCCGCCCGCCGCCACCCCGATCGCGGCCGGAGCTGACGTACCAGGAGAGACGATGCAGAAGGTATTGATTCTAGGGGCCGGCAAGATCGGCGCCCTCATCTCGGGTTTTCTCGCGGACAGCCGCGACTACGACGTCCACGTCGCCGACGTCAACGGCAACGCCGCCAACGCCGTCGTGGCGGCGCACGGCCTGCAGAACCTGCGTGCGCACGAGTTCGACGCGGCCGACCCGACGGCCCTCGAGGCACACCTGCGCGTCCATCCGGCCGACGCGATCATTTCCAGCCTGCCGTTCTATTGCAACGTCAAGGTGGCCGAGGTCGCGCGCAAGGTGAATGCGCACTATTTCGACCTCACCGAGGACGTCGCGGTCACGCGAGCCGTGCGTGCGCTGGCCGAGGGCTCGAGCCGCGCGTTCGTGCCGCAGTGCGGCCTCGCGCCCGGTTTCATCAGCATCGCCGCCAACGCGCTGATCCGGCACTTCGACGAGGTTCGCAGCGTCAAGCTGCGCGTGGGCGCCCTGCCCCAGCACCCCAACAACGCGCTCAAGTACTCGCTGACCTGGTCGACCGACGGTTTGATCAATGAGTACGGCAACCCGTGCGAAGCGATCGTCGACGGTCGCGCGGTCGAAGTCGCGCCGCTCGAGGGCCTCGAGGAGATCGAGATCGACGGCATGATCTACGAGGCGTTCAACACCTCGGGCGGCCTGGGCTCGCTCGCCGACACCTACGGAGCCACCGCCCAGGCGATGGACTACAAGACCATCCGTTACCCGGGCCACTGTGCGCAGATGCGCCTGCTCATGAACGACCTCAAGCTCAATTTCGACCGTGCCACGCTCAAGCGTGTGCTCGAGAACGCGGTGCCGCAGACGCTGCAGGACGTCGTGATCGTCTACGTGGCGGTCGCCGGACGCCAGCACGGCGAGCTGCGCGAGGAGAACTACGTCAGCAAGATCTACCCGCAGGTGATCGCGGGCCGGCTCTGGTCGGCGATCCAGGTGACCACCGCCGCCGGCATCTGCGCCGTCGTGGACCTCGTCATGCAGCACGACGGCCGGTACCGCGGCTTCGTGCGGCAGGAGGACTTCGCGCTGGTCGACGTGCTCGCCAACCGCTTCGGCCGGCACTATGCCGACGGCGGCGGCAAGGAGGTCTCCGCGCGAATGATCGTGGCCGGCACGACGGGCCAGCAGCGCGTAGCCGCAGCGGCGGCGGGAGGTGCGCGATGATCGACGCCCTCCTGCAGAGCCTCGGGCTCGAGAAGACCAACGCCGGCACCTGCTGCGGCGATGGCTGGCTGAACGACGACGGCGCACGCGTGATCGAGTCGATCAACCCGACGACCGGCGAGGTCATCGCCCGCGTGCGGGCGACGACGCCCGCACAGTACGAGCAGGTGATGGCGTCGGCCGTCGCCGCGGCCAGGGCGTGGCGGTCGGTGCCTGCGCCGAAGCGCGGTGAAGCCGTGCGTCTCATGGGCGAGGAACTTCGCAAGCACAAGTCCGCGCTCGGCAGCCTCGTGTCGCTCGAGATGGGCAAGATCAAGGCCGAAGGCGACGGCGAGGTGCAGGAGATGATCGACATCGCCGACTTCGCGGTCGGCCAGTCGCGGATGCTCTACGGCGTGCAGATGCACTCCGAGCGCGCGAACCACCGGATGTTCGAGCAGTGGCACCCGCTCGGGGTCGTGGGCGTGATCAGCGCGTTCAACTTTCCGGTCGCGGTATGGTCGTGGAACGCCTTCCTCGCCGCGATCTGTGGCAACGCCACCGTGTGGAAGCCCTCACCCAAGACCGCCCTCTGTGCCGTGGCCGTGCAGCACGTCTGCAACCGCGTACTCGAGCGTCACGGCTATCCGCCGATCTTCCAGCTGTTCATCGACGACGGCGTGGACCTCGCGGTCAGGTTCGTCGAGGACCGTCGCGTCGACCTCGTCTCGTTCACGGGCTCGACCGCCGTCGGGCGCGACGTCGCGCAGCGCGTCGCCAAACGGCTCGGCAAGTCGCTGCTCGAGCTCGGCGGCAACAACGCGATCATCGTCGACGAGTACGCGAACCTCGACCTGGTCGTGCCGGCCGTGGTGTTCGGAGCCGTCGGCACCGCGGGCCAGCGCTGCACGTCGACGCGGCGGGTGTTCGTGCACCAGTCGCGCCTGGCCGAGCTCGAGCGGCGTCTCGTCGGTGCGTACAAGCAGGTCCGGATCGGCGACCCGCTCACGCAGGGCACGCTGATGGGGCCGTTGATCGACGGCAACTCGGTGACGCGGTTCGAGGCGGCGGTGGCGCAGGCGGTCGAGAACGGCGGGCGGCTGCTCTGCGGCGGCAAGCGGCTGGACCGGCCCGGCTTTTTCGTCGAGCCCGCCATCGTCGTCGCTCGCGGCGAGTGGGAGATCGTCCGCACCGAGACGTTCGGCCCGGTGCTCTACCTGGTGCCGTTCAGCACGCTCGACGAGGCGATCCAGGCGCAGAACGAAGTGGCTCACGGACTGTCGTCGGCGATCTTCACGGACCGGCTGCAGCACGCCGAGCAGTTCCTGTCGGCGGCAGGGTCCGACTGCGGCATCGCCAACGTCAACATCGGCACGTCCGGGGCCGAGATCGGCGGCGCGTTCGGCGGCGAGAAGGACACGGGCGGGGGCCGCGAGTCGGGCTCCGACGCCTGGAAGGCCTACATGCGGCGGCAAACCTGCACGGTCAACTGGGGAACCGACCTGCCGCTCGCGCAGGGCATCAATTTCGACCTGTCCGCCTGATCATCGGCGCCGCGTGAAATCCTCGTAGACGTTGCGAACGAAATCGTCCGGTGACACGCCCACGCCGGGCCCGAAGAACCGCGCGTCGAATTCGGACGTCGGGTGTGTCGCCTGCACCTGCTCCAGCCCTTCGCCGTTTTCCACGGCAGCACGCACCTTGCGGCCGACCGCGACGAGCATGTCGCGATACGCCGCGAGTTGCGCCCGGTTCGAGACGGCCCCATGTCCCGGCACGACCACGGTGCTGGCGTTCGACCGCGCCAGCGCCGCCTCGACCGCCGCGACCAGACCGGCGATCGACCCGCCGGCAGCGACGTCGACGATCGGATACTGGCCGTTCCAGTAGACGTCCCCGAGCGCGATCACGTTGGCAGTCGCCCAGCGCACGGTGAGGTCCGCGCCCGTGTGCGCACTGGCCACGGGCAACACGTCGAGCCGATCGCCGTTGAGATGAAACGCCATGCGGTCGGTGGTCGTCACGACCGGCAAAGCGGCGGCCGCGGCGGAGCCCCGCTCGCCGGAAACCACCGCAACGTCCCGCCCGGACCGTTCGCGCAGCCGCTCGTGGCCGACCAGCACCGCGCCATGACCCGCCGCCGCCTCGTTGCCACCGGTGTGGTCGACGTGTCCGTGCGTGGTGATCACGAAGCGCAGTTCGCCAGGTGCGATGCGCGCAACGGTCTCGAGCAACTCCACGGCGCGATTCGCGAGTCCGGTGTCGACGAGCACCGTGCCGTCAGGGCCGGACCAGACGACGACGTTGCCGCCCGCGCCCGAAACCACGCTGAGCGCCGGGCGAACCTGCTGGACCTGCAGCGGCGCCGGAGCCGGCGGCGGCGCGGTCTGTTGCGCGAACGAGCCGCCGCAGCACGCGCTGCCGAGCAGCACTGCGAGCACCCGCCCGAGCATCCTCGTTCGAGTGAAACCGTCGCGCATTCGTCCACGCTCCTGCACCCGAGAAAAGTATAGGGCAAAGGCCGACCCTCCCGAGGGCTGCGGTATCATGCGGTCATGACGGCACTGGCAGGACGCAGAAGGGTGCTCCGACGCGCGGCGATGGGTTGCCTCGCGCTGGGTGCCGGCCTGCTGTCGCTCGCATCCGTGCGCGGGGCGCCCGAGTCACGGGCCGAGGCCGTGCTCATCCCGGTGACCGGACCCATCGGTCCCGGCACGAGTGATTTCTTCGTGCGCCAGCTCGAGGCCGCAGAGGAGTCGGCCGCACACCTCGTCGTAATGCGCATCGACACGCCGGGCGGCCTCGAGACCGCGATGCGCGACATGATCCAGGCGATCCTCGGCTCCGAGGTCCCCGTGATCGCCTACGTCGCCCCGAGCGGCGCGCGTGCCGCCAGCGCCGGCACGTACCTGATGTATGCGAGTCACGTGGCGGCCATGGCGCCGGCCACAAACCTGGGCGCCGCGACACCGGTGCAGATCGGTGGCGTTCCGCCGGGCGACGACTCACGGCCTGTCGACCGCAAAGACCCTGAGGCCCAGGACGACGCTCCAGTGCCGGGGTCGGCGATGGAGCGCAAGGCCGTCAACGATTCCGTCGCGTACATCCGCGGCCTCGCCGAGCTGCGCGGCCGCAACGTCGACTGGGCCGAGCGCGCGGTGCGCGAAGGCGTGAGCCTGCCGGCCGACGAGGCGCTCGAGGCGAAGGTGATCGACCTGGTCGCGAACGACCTGCCGGAGCTGCTGCGCGCACTCGACGGGCGCGTCGTCAAACTACAGGTGCGCGAGGTCACGCTGCAGACTTCCGGGCTCGTGCTGCGCGAAGTGCAGCCTGACTGGCGCACGAAGCTGCTGCAATTGATCACGAATCCCAACGTCGCGTACCTGCTGATGCTGATCGGCATCTACGGCCTGCTGCTCGAGGGGTACAACCCCGGCAGCGTGTTGCCCGGCGTCGTGGGCGCGATCAGCCTCGTGCTCGCCCTGTTCGCGTTCCAGGTCCTGTCGGTCAATTACGCAGGGCTCGCGCTGATCGCACTCGGCGTGCTGCTGATCGTCGCCGAATCGTTCGTTCCCTCCTTCGGCACGCTCGGGCTCGGCGGCATCGTCGCGTTCGTGATCGGCTCGGTCATGCTGCTCGACAATGAAGCGCCCGGCTTCGGCGTCGCGTGGCAGCTGATCGCCGGGATGGGGTTTGCCGGCAGCCTGCTGCTGCTCGGCATCGTCTCGTTCGCCGTTCGCTCGCGGAAACGCCCCGTCGTGAGCGGTCGGGAGGGGCTGCTGCGCGAGGCCGCGGAGGCCGTCGAAGCGTTCGAGCGCCAGGGACTCGTGCGCGTGCACGGCGAGCTCTGGAACGCGGTCACGCAGACGCCCGTCCGCGCCGGCCAGCGGCTGCGGATCGTGAGCGTCGACGGGCTCACGCTGCAGGTCGAACC
The DNA here is from genome assembly GCA_036277615.1 of Steroidobacteraceae bacterium. Taxonomy (GTDB): domain Bacteria; phylum Pseudomonadota; class Gammaproteobacteria; order Steroidobacterales; family Steroidobacteraceae; genus RPQJ01. The sequence continues at coordinate 2,385 of DASUMQ010000366.1, read as the reverse complement.
GGCGACCGACTGAGTAATCGCACGAGGGAGTCCACACGCATGTTCAGCATCCCCACCCTGGCCATCGTCGTCGTCATCGTCGTCGTGCTGGCGACGCAGATCTTCAAGATCCTGAATGAGTACGAACGCGGCGTCGTGTTCACGTTCGGCCGGTTCACGGGCGTCAAGGGGCCCGGCATCATCATCCTGATCCCGCTGGTGCAACGCATGGTCAAGGTAGACCTGCGCGTGATCGTGCTCGACGTGCCGACTCAGGACGTCATCTCGCGCGACAATGTCTCGGTCAAGGTCAACGCGGTGATCTATTTCCGCATCGTCGAGCCGGACAAGGCGATCATCCAGGTCGCGAACGCGTTCGAGGCCACGAGCCAGCTCGCGCAGACGACGCTGCGCTCCGTGCTCGGCCAGCACGAGCTCGACACGATGCTCTCGCAGCGCGACAAGCTCAACGTCGACATCCAGCGCATCCTCGACGCGGCCACCGATGCCTGGGGCATCAAGGTCGCCAACGTCGAGATCAAGCACGTCGACCTCAACGAGTCGATGATTCGCGCCATGGCGAAGCAGGCCGAAGCCGAGCGCACGCGGCGTGCAAAGATCATCCACGCCGAGGGCGAGAGCCAGGCCGCCGCGATGCTGGTTGAGGCGGCGCGTCAGCTGGGCGCGGAGCCGAAGGCGCTGCAACTGCGCTACTTGCAGACGCTCGCCGACCTCTCGAGCGAAAAGAGCACCACGATCGTGTTCCCGCTGCCGCTCGACCTGATCAAGCCGTTCCTGAACGACCGGTAATCGGCCGACGCGGTCAGCGCTTCCTCGCCTGCGGCCGGCGGCCGACGCCGCGAGCTTCACGCTGCGCCAGCGCGAGCTGCTCGTCGAGCCGCTGTGCGGACACGGGCTGCAGCGTCTTGAGCTCCTGGGCGTACAGCGACAGGCGGAATTCCTCGACCATCCACCGCAGGCACTCGCGCTCGGTCGCCTCGATGTCGGCGACGGTCGAGGCCTCGAGCCGCCAGACCTCGGCCTCGTACTTCCCGACCTGCGCCTGCAGTCGCCGGTCGCGCTCGACGTCGCCGCGCGCACGCTCGAGCCGCCGCACGATCGCCCGGACGTATTTTGGCAACTGCGGCCACCAGCCAGCCGGCGTGTGCCGGACCCAGCCGGGCGCGAGCAGCGTTTCGACCTGACGGGTCACGGATTCCCGGGTTGCCGCGAAGCCCGGGCCCGTCATCGACGCGAGCGCCGATCGAACCTCCTTGAGCGCGACGAGGACCGCACGCACGGTCCGGGCGATGTCGGCCCCGCGGTCGACGGCGTCGGCCCGGCCACGCTCGACGAGCGAATCGAACTGCGCTTTGGTGCGCGGCAGGGAGGAATGGCCGTCACCGCTGCCCTCACCCACGTTGCGTGGCGGGCCGCGACCCAGGATGGCCTCGTCGACGGCGCGATCCGCGATTTCCCCAAGCAGGTCCTTGCCGAATCCCGCGGCAGCGACGAGCAGCGTGAACTCGCGGTCGGTCGCGAGCTGCCGACGCACGAGTTCGTGCTGCTGCGGCACCGCGAGCGCGGCCAGTCGCAGCAGGCCGCCGCGCGTGGCCCGCAGCGCCGCCGCCGGGCTCGTGTAGAGGACCAAGCGCACGCTCGTGCCTTCGTCCTCGACGCCTGGGTAGGCCCGCAGCCGAAGCCCGGCCTGTCGCACGGTGACCTCGGCGGGAATGTCGCCGAAGTCCCACGACCGCACGCCGCTGCGCTCCCACTCGCTCGCAGCCTCGCCGAATGGCGCTGCGCTCACGCTGATGCGGAACTCCTCGCGCAGTGCCTGCAGGTCCCGCCCTTCGCGCAGCACCCGGCCCGCCGGGTCGACGACGCGCAGGTTGAACCGCAGCCACGGCGGCAGCGGCACAGCTTCGACCTGCGCCTCGTCGACGACGATCCCCGCTTCCTGCGTCGCGAAAGCCGCGATCCCCTGCAGCAACGAGCCTTCGCCGAACGGCGGGAGCTGGCCGAGCAGCCGGTCGGCGGCATCGGGGATCGGCACGATCTCGCGCCGCACCTCCTTGGGCAGGCCGCGCAGCAGCGCGATGACCTTCTCGCGCAGCCAGCCCGGAATGAGCCATTCGAGCCGCTGCTCGTCGAGCGCGCGCAACAACGCCTGCGGGACAACCAGCGTGACGCCGTCGTCGGGTGCGGTCGTGTCATACCGGTACTGCAGCTGCAGTGCGTTGCCGTGGACGTCGAGCATGGACGGGTAGTCGTCGCGCCTCAGCAGCGGCAGCGGTTGCGCGAGAAACACGTCCTCCGGGGCGTCGAGCAGGTGCGGGCTCGCTCGTTCCTGCTCGCGCCACCAACGCTCGAAGGCCCGGGTCGATGCCACCTCCGGCGGAAGGC
>DASUMQ010000365.1:0-3976 GCA_036277615.1 Steroidobacteraceae bacterium | reverse complement strand
GCCGCGCCTGCCGCAGCGTCGCGACGTGGTCGATGTTGATGCCGAGCTTGATCGGATGCGTGAGCTGCAAGTTAGGAACCTCTGATTGCCCCTCAACGGTCGTCGGGCCCGCCGGCGTGCGCGCGCATCTCGAGCAGGACTTCGCGCGTGCGCAGCGGCCGTCCGTCGAGCAGCCGGTCGAGTGCGGCCCGCAGCAACCGTCGCGCATCGGCGAGGCTGCGCGGGTCGTCCAGGCGTTCGCGCGCGAGCGACAGCAGCGACGCGCCGGAAAATATCAGGGTTCCCTCCGCCACTCCATCGACGGGCTCCGCCCCGCCTTCGAGGCCGTAGCGGTAACTGCGCCCGGGAGCGAGCGACGCACCGCTCGCTGCCTCGTGCTCGAGGTTCAGGCCCCAGCCGAGCTCGTCCAGCAATCGCTTCTCGAAGATCCGCAGCGCACGAGCGGCATCTTCCACCGGCGAGTGCAACCGCTGCAGCAGCGTCGCGTAGGCGTCGAACAGGGCCGGATGGGGGTCGTTCCGCTGCAACAGCTTGAGCAGCAGCTCGTTCGCATAAAAGCCGCTCATGAGCCGCTCGCCCGCGAGCGTCCGCCCCTCTCCGCCTTCGACGAGCGAGGCATAGGACCGCTCGGCGCCCGTGAGGTACCCCATCTCGCCACGCGCGCTCCAGGACACGAGGCACGCCGTGAAGGGCTGCAACGCCCCGCCCGTGGCCGCGGCCGCGCGACGCGACCCGCGAGCGATCACCGCGACGCGTCCGAACGAGCGCGTCAGCAGCTCGAGGATCCGGCTCGTGTCGCGCCAGGGATAGTGGTGCAGCAGCAAGGCGGGTTCGAGGCTGACCCGCCGCGCGCTGCTCACGACTCGTACCCGAACTTGCGCATCGCGTTCTCGTCGTCCGACCAGCCCTCCTTGACCTTGACCCAGAGCTCGAGGTGCACGGGCCGGCCGAAATGGGCCTTGAGGTCGAGCCGGGCCTGGCGCCCCACGGTCTTGAGCAGCTCGCCGCCCTTGCCGATCACGATGGCCTTCTGTCCCGCGCGTTCGACCCAGATCACGGCCTGCACGAACAACTTGCCGGGCTCGTCCTCCGAGTCGCCCATGCCCTCGATCTCGACCACCAGGCCGTACGGCAGCTCTTCCTGCAACCGCAGCATGAGCTTCTCGCGAATCAGCTCCGCGGCCATGAAGTGGTCGGGTGCATCGGTGACCTGCCCGTCCGGGAAAATCCGCGGCTGTTCCGGCAGGTGCTTTGCGATGACCTCGGGCAGCTTGTCGAGCGACGCACTGCGCGTCGCGGTGATCGGCACGATCTCCACGAACTCCGCTTTCTGCGCGACCTGCTCGATGTAGGGCAGCAACCGTGCCCTCGGGTGGGCGCGGTCGACCTTGTTGATCAGCAGCACGATCGGCAGCCCGGCCTGCTTCAGCGCTGCGAGCACGCGCTCGTCCTCGTCGGTCCAGCGCAGCGCCTCGACGACGAACAGGTTCACGTCGACGTCGGCGAGCGAGGAAATCGCGGTGCGATTCATGTAGCGGTTCATCGCGCGCGGCTGCTTCGCGTGGATGCCGGGCAAGTCGACGAAGGTGATCTGCATGCCCGGCCGGTTCAGCACGCCGTGAATGCGCGTGCGGGTCGTCTGGGGCTTCGGGCTCACGATGCTGACCTTCTGCCCGAGCAGCGCGTTCAGCAGCGTCGACTTGCCCACGTTCGGTCGCCCGGCGAGTGCCGCGAAACCACAGCGCACGTTCGCCTCGGCGGGGGACAGTTCCGTCTCGTCCGTCATGCGTTCTCCTCGCCGCGCGCGATGGCCTCGAGCACCTTCTGCGCCGCTTCCTGCTCGGCCCGGCGGCGGCTCGTGCCGCGGCCGGTGGCGCGCAGCCCGAGGTCGGCCGCCTCACAGCTTGCGACAAACCACTGCTCGTGTGGTTCGCCGCCGACTTCCTCGAGCGCGTACCGCGGCAGTGCGAACCCGCGGGATTGCAGTTCTTCCTGCAGGCGCGTCTTCGGATCCTTGAGGATCTCGGCTGATGGCAACTCCTCGAGCTTGCCGCCGAGCAGGCGGCTGACCGTTTCGGACGCGGCCTCGAGCCCGCCGTCGATGTAGATCGCGCCGATCAGCGCCTCGAGCGCGTCGGCGAGGATCGAATCGCGCCGAAAGCCGCCCGACTTGAGTTCGCCGCTGCCGAGCCGCAGCTCCTCGCCGAGGTCGAGCGAGATCGCGACCGATGCGAGCGTCGGGGCGCTCACCAGGGCCGCGCGGTAGCGGCTCAGGTCGCCTTCCGGGGCGTCCGGAAACGCGCGGAACGCGAGCAGTGCGACCACGAAGTTGAGCACCGAGTCGCCCAGGAACTCGAGCCGCTCGTAATTGGTGCGGCTCGCGCTGCGGTGGGTCAGCGCGGCCTCGAGCAGCGCGGGATCCCGGAAGCGATACCCGAGCCGCCGGGCGGCCCACTGACCCGCGTCGCGCAAGACGTACCGTCGCTACTGCGGGATCGTGACCGTCTTGTCGAACTTGACGAGCAGGTACACGTTCGCGACGAACGGCTCCTCCGCCTCGTACGACGCGGTCACGTCGAAGCCGTCGCTGCTCTTGGCGATGTCGATCTCCTTCCAGCCGATGCGCTTGATGTCCTCGACGTCCCAGCGTCGTTCGAGCGCATTGCGGATCTGCTGCGAATTCGTGTCGACGGCGGCGTTCTCGTCGCGCACCTGTTCGAGCGCGCGCGCGACCTTCGTGTACTCGAGGTACACCGGCAGCAGACGGATGCCCGCGTAGAGCGCCGAGCCGAGGATCAGCAGGATGACGACGATGCCGAGAAAAGTGGCGCCGCGCTGGCGTTGCTTCATCGCTGTTACTCCCTCTGTTCTAGTGGATCGCGTCGCCGATGCGGCCCCAGATCGGCGCATTCGGCAGGTTCCAGTTGAGCCAGATCCGGACGGCCTTGCCCACGACGTGGTCGGCCGGCACGAATCCCACCTCCGGGAAACGGCTGTCGCGGCTGTTGTCCCGGTTGTCCCCCATGAAGAAGTAGTGACCGGACGGCACGACGTCGTTGAAATCGACGGATGGTCGTTCGGCGATGTACAGCGTCCGGTGCTGCGTCGCACCGAGTTGCTCGACGCCCAACTGCGCCGAGGGCGTGCTGCCGTACGGCTCGGACATGCCGTCGAGCTTGACGGGCTGCAGTTCGCCGTTCACGTAGACGCGTTTCTCGCGCACGATGATGTGGTCGCCGGGCAGTCCGACGAGCCGCTTGATGTAGTTGGTCGAGGGGTCGGAGGGGAGCCGGAACACGACGACGTCGCCGCGCTGCGGTTCGCCGAGCGCCACGAGCTCGGTGTTCAGCACCGGCAGCCGCAGGCCGTAGGTGAACTTGTTGACGAAGATGAAGTCGCCGTCGAGCAGCGTGGGCATCATCGAGTCGGACGGGATCCGGAACGGCTCGAACAGGAACGAGCGGATCACGAGCACGATCAGGATGATCGGGAAGAACGAGCGCGCGTACTCGACCACCACCGGTTCGCGCGCGGCAATCACGTCGCCGTTGGCCGCGAGCACGCGCTGCGGCTTCAGCACCCAGACGTCCGCGGCCCAGATCAGGCCGGTGACCAGCGTGGCGACGACCAGGATGAACGAGAAATCAAAGACCAAGGGGCACCCCTGTAAACGCGGCGCAGTATTCAGTAATTAGTTCGACAAATCAACGCTTTGCGTCACATTGTGACGGCGCGAGCTCATCTCAATCCTTCTTGCCGACCTGCAGCACCGCGAGGAACGCTTCCTGCGGGATCTCGACGGAGCCGAGCTGCTTCATGCGTTTCTTGCCTTCCTTCTGCTTCTCGAGCAGCTTGCGCTTGCGCGAGATGTCGCCGCCATAGCATTTCGCCAGGACGTTCTTGCGCAGCGCCTTGACGGTCGAACGCGCGATGACGTGCGCGCCGATCGCCGCCTGGATCGCCACCTCGAACATCT
>DASUMQ010000364.1:0-9357 GCA_036277615.1 Steroidobacteraceae bacterium | reverse complement strand
CGTGAGCGTGCGTGTAGAGCCTGTGGCCCGAGGGCGTGCGCAGCGGTCGCAGCAGGCCGTACCGGCGCTCCCACGCTCGGAGGGTCCCGGTGCTGACCCCCGTGAGCGCGGAGAGGGTGCGGATCGGGAACTGTTCGGGGGTGACCATTCCGTGACGTCGTGGATAATAAGTTGTACAAATATTATACAGACCGGCAAAGCAAGTCAACAAAGCTGTACAAAAGGTGAACAGGCAGTCTACTGTCACGACTGCGGGTCGGTGCGGTCCGTGATGCTGGATGCCACGGCACAGGGCCTGACGAGTGGCGAGGCGTCGGCGGCAGACCCCGTTGGAGTGACCGGTCGGGGCGAGCTGAACCGGATCACGGGAGCGGCGGCGCCCGCTCCCCTGGCTGATCAGGCATCAATAAGAGGACGAGGCCAGGCTCAACTCGCCGCGTCGTCACCGTGTTTGGGAGGCTGCGGTTGGTCGTCGCCACTTGGGGCAAGCCTCATTGCGGCCCAGCGCCTGAGTTCACGAACCTTCTGTGGTCCGATACCAGGCTGCTTGATCAACGTCTCGACGCTTCGCATGACGGCGTCGATCTCCGCGGTCGGGTCGTGCGCCGCGACGCCCCAAAGGTCGATCCTGCGTTCGCAGCGTTCCCCGAATCGCAGCACGGCATGGAACCAACGCGGCTGGCGCCAGTTGCCCAGCAGCAGGTCCAGCCCCGCTGCAGCGAGCGACACCGGGATGAGCGTGAGGTCCAGCAACGCTTCGAGGCCCAGCTTGATCTGGAACACGACGACGTCGCGCACGAGCCGCCAGCGTGAGCCGCTGTGGGTTTGATCGCTCATGGCCGTCCTCCGCTTGCGGTCGTAGCGCCCGCGATCACTGACCGTCGTCGTCGATGATCGTGATCGTGACGTCGCCCGCGGGTCCAATCGCTGCAGATCGCGAAGACAGTTGCAGCGAAAACGATTCCTGGCCTTCCGCCAGGGTATCGTCGATCAGGGGCACGTAGACAGCACGGGTCGTCTGGCCCCGCAGGAAGCGTGTCGTGCCGGTCGCAGGCCCGTCGAAGTCCTCCTGCAAGCGCGCGCTCCCATTCGACAGGCGCCACGCCACCTGCACCGACGCGCCGAGGTTCGCCTGTCGGCGCAACAGTATCACCGCGGCATGTGTGCCTTCCGACACGACGATCGATGTGCGCTCTGCACTGACTTGCGTTCGCTCGCGCTCGGCCACCGGCGCCGGCGGTCGGGCGAGCCGCGCGGCGGGCAGGGACGGTGCGATCGCCGAGGGCGGAGCGGGCGGCTCCTCCGCGCGGAGGACCTCCGCGATCGTTGCGGTTGGGGCGGCCAATTCCTCCGCGCCGGGGCTGGCGAGGTTCGCCGGCGGCGACACGATCGGCGCGGCATCCGGGGGCGCGGCGCTCAACGCGGCGGGAGCGCCATCGACAGTGACGGTGCCGACGTGGCGGTCCTCGCCGGTGAATATTCGCCAGAGCGCGAACAGCAAGACCGTCGTCGCGACGAGCACGCCGATCAAACGCCACGGCAAACGATCGCTCGACGGCGGCGACTCGGCTGGCGGTGGCATCGTCTCGACCGCGAAGCTCGTCAACCACCGCATGAACTCTTGGACCGTCGGGGGACGCTCTGCGCGACTCCACGCGAGCCCGCTCATCAGCGCCGCGTTCTGCGCGGACGACAACTGCGGCAGGGGCGTGGCCGCGAGTGACAGGTCGCGTGCCTTGTTCGCGGGAAGCCGACCGAAAGGGTGTCGTCCGGAGAGCAGTTCGTAGACGACGCACGCCAGGCTGAAGACGTCGTCGCGCGGTTCGGCCGTTTCGCCCGCGAGAACCTCCGGGCTCGCGTAGGCGCGCGTCGCGGCACGCGGCACCAAGCCGCGATCGGACACCGCCGACTGAGGCGATCCGGGCGCGGTGCCGAAATCCAGAACCCTGACGGTGCCGCCGTCCTCCAGGAATACGTTGCCGGGCTTGAAGTCCCCGTGGACCACCCCCTGCTGATGCGCGAAGGCAAGCACCTCGGCGCAAGCCGACGCGATCGTCATGCCATCGGCCATGTCGATCGGCACTGCGGGCAGCTGTCTCAAGCGTGCATCGAGCGACTTGCCGACGAGCCGTTCCATGGTGATGAACCAGGTATCGCCGTCGCAGTCGAGGTCGAACATGCGGACGGTGCCGGGGTGTCGCAGTGCCTGCGTCTGCCGGAACTCGCGCTTGAGACGCGCGTTGGCCGGCCCCGACGCCCGCATTTCCGGCCGCAGGACCTTGATTGCGACTCCGGACGTGTCGCTCGCGTCGTTCGCATCGCGCCGCAAGTCGCGGGCACGGAAGACGATCGACATGCCGCCGCTGCCGACGGGCTCGCCGAGGACGTAGCGGTCACGGAGGACCGAGCCACGGCGCAACTCGACCTGCGTCGCCAGGCGACCCTCACGTGCGAGCTGCGCCGACGGCGGCGTCGGCACCTCGAGGTCGACGGTCGCGTCGAGATCGTCGTCCGGCGTGGAACTCGACGATCGGTCGAGCATCAGGCTCAAGGCGTGCAGGTCCTGGTCACTGAGCCGGCCCGCACGGTGGTGTGCGTGCAATTCCTGCAGCGCCTGCTCGAGCGACGCCGCATCCCACGATCCGAGATCCTTGAGTGCTGGAGGTGCTTCGTCGGGCGTCCGCTGACCGTCGCGCAGCTGCGCGATCAGGTACTCGACGACGGCTCCCGGGTTCTCGAGCAAGGTTGCAGCACCTGTGGGCGATGGTCCGGGCGAATGATACCCGGATGCCGATTGCGGGCCGTGCGCAAAAGTTGGGCGGCGTGCGCAGCACGTTTCGTTCCGGGGGCCGACGGTTGGTCCAGTGGCGCGCTTGACGCGTCACGGGTGGAACAAATGCGACCGCTGAGGTCTTCGCGGCACTGGTTACAGACCGGCAACACGATCGCTCCAGATTGACATCGGGCGGATACACGGCGGGTCCAACGTGCGCGCCAACGGGAGTCCGCACTGATCCCGAACACCCGACAATTCAAGTGGAGGCTATATGAAGTCGAAAATTCCAGGACTGCTGATCGTGGGGCTATTGGCAGGGCCGATCACGGCGCAGGCCGCAGTCACTATTTCGACCGACACGGCTACCGAGCTCGTCGGGGCATTCTCGGTGACCGGCACGTCCGTTGAAGCCGCCACCCCGAGCGTATTTGATACTGGCTTATCCTTCTGCGCGCCGGTCCGTGCGACACGCAGCACGACAGCCACGATTGGACTGCAGTGTGCAGGCTCTCCGGATAATCCCGGTGTCAGCTTGCAAGTACTCGCCGGCCCGCAAAGTTTTGGTTCGGTCAGTGGAATGACCAGTTCGTTGGCTGGCAGCGCTGTCCCGACGTTCTACTTTCTGTTCTCAGACTTGCAGGACACGGGTGGAACGGACGGCACCTTTTCGGGAACGTTCTGTTTCTCGAGAAGTCCGACTGGCTGCACCTTGGTCGTCCCCGAACCTGAACCCGCCACGCTCATCGGTTTCTATCCACCGGTAGCGCAGCCGTCGGTCGCCACCAACCTCGCCAAGGCCGGAAAGACGATCCCGTTAACGTTCTACGCGGAGACCGCCAGCGGCCCGATCATGGACCTGACGACGGTCCACCTCACAGTCACCGGCGTAACCTGCGAAAGCATCTCGACGGCCGTCAGTGCGGTAGAGGAATATGTTGCGGGCCAGGCCGTCAGTTTGCAGAACCTCGGTGGTGGCTATTACCAATACAACTGGAACACCAGCAGAGCGGATCAGAACTCATGCCGGACGGTTACGCTGGCACTGCCTGACACGTACTCAACGCCAACCAAGCCGATCGCAAACTTCAAATTTTCGCGGAAGTAGCGGCTGAGGGTCCGCGGACCGCCGCAGGAAGCCCGGCCCGCGCCGGGCTTCCTCTTTGGCTGTCGCCAAACCTGCTCAGGTGGACGGCGGCCGGCACCTTCTTCCCCCGGTTGTCGTCACCGTGACGCCCAGGTCCCAGTTGCCCTACACGATCACCTTGAACGCCGCCGGCATCGCGCGTCTTAGTTCTGCTGCTGACCAAGGGATGACGCGCGCGGCACACGCGACTCGATGAGCTTGAGCTTGCCCGAATCGTTATGTCGCGCAATTGCTACGACGGGCGCAACCCGCAGCGGTACGTCAGCGACGCCTTGCCGAGCCAACGCGTCGCGCAGGCACTCGACGATCTCTGCCACGGCAGCGGGGTTCGTGAGCACCGCCTCGACCGTGATCCCGTCCACGTCGTGGACGAGGCGGTACTGACGCAGCCCCACCACCTTCGCAAGCGGGCTGCGCAGCGTGAGCGGGTGCACCAACGCGGTGCCACCTGCAACAGACGGCAACGCCAGGACGTCGTCGCTGCGGCCATCAAGCGCGAGGATGCGCGGGAAGGGGCGGCCGCAGGGGCAGGGCTCGTGGGTCAGCGTGACGAGGTCTGTGATCTCGTAGCGCACCAACGGCTGCGTCCGGTTGACGAGGCTCGTGACCAGGATGCGGCTGCCCGCGGTGCCGGCCGGGACCGGACGTCCATCAGCATCGACCACCTCGAGCAGCGTCTGGTCCGTCATTACATGCAAGCCGCGGTGTTCGTGGCAATCGACCGCGAGGATGCCGGTTTCTGTCGAGGCATAGGAGTTGTACGGCTGCACGCCCCACGCCGCGACGATGCGTTCCTGCATTTCCGCCGTGCGCACCTCGCTCGTCGTGCAGACGATCCCGGGTGCAATGCCCAGCCGTCCCGCGAGCTGTTCGTCCGCGAGCAAGGCCGCGCTCGACGGATATGCGATCAGCGCTTCGGGCCGGAATGCATCGAGGCTTCGCGCCAGCTCGTCGAGCGGCGATCGCGCATCGAGGCGCAGCACAGAGTGCATGCCCAGGTCGACGCTCGCACCCATGCGGGCGGTCATGTGCATGGGCGAGTCGGCAGCGACCGCGGCGATCCGGCGCCGGCGTGGCAGCCGCGGGGCCAGTCCGAGGAAGCCCGTCGTCCAGCGGAGCATGCCGCCGATGACTTCGCGCCAGTCCCGTCGGGAGTATGCGAACAGGCCGCGCCGGCCGGTCGTGCCGCCCGTCGCCATGATGCGGTAGTCGCCGAGGTACAGCGGATCGCCGTGGGCCTCCGCCAGGTGGCGCTCGAGTTCCGCGAGATGCAGGCGACGGTCCGTGACGAGCTCGTCGAAGTTCTCGAGCATCGTTGCCTTGTCGAGCACCGGGAGGGACGCGAGTTCGAGACCCGGACCCAGGCGCGCTCCGGCCAGCCGGTCGCGATAGAACGGCGAGTGGGTCCGCGCGTGGGCCAGCAGCGCGAGCAGCCGTTCGTGCCCGTAGCTCGCGAGCTGCGCCGGGCTCCACTGGTCGTGCGACGTCAGTCGCCGTGACTCCGCGAGCGCGCTCAGGCCGGTCTGCAGCTTCTCAAGACAGGTCATGGCGGGGCTCGGTCCGTGGTCAGCGCGAACATGCCGAGGAACAGCGCAGCCTGTGCGTCTGCGTAGGTCGCGACGGGCACTTCCCGTGGCGCCAGCAGCGCCTCGAGCGTGAGGCCGTTGGACATGGCCAGAACCATTGTCGCGATGCGACGCGGCGGCAGTGGCAGCTGGCGTCGCTCGCGGCGTGCCCAGTCCGTAACGGCGGTCGCGATCTGATCGCGACTGGCGTCGTGGTGGACCGCGTACCTGCGCTGCAGCGCCGGGTCGCGACCGACGACAGCCATGAATTCGATCACCGCCGTCCACCAGTCGCGTTCGCCGACCGCCTGGCGAGCGAAGCGCCGCGACGCCTCGGAGACGAAGTCACGCGCGGAGACCGCTGCGGTGAAAATTGCCGCGAGTTCCCCGCGCCGCTCTGCAGCACGACGGCTGAGCAACTCGAGGAACAGGCTCGCCTTGGACTCGAAGGCGGAGTACACGGCACCCTTGGTGAGGCCGGCCGTGGCTGCAATCCGCTCGAGCGACGCGCCGTGGTAGCCGTCGCGGCGGAAGACCTGCCCGGCCGCGGCGAGCAGACGCTCGCGGTTGTCCGCCTGGATCTCGAGACGTGTGCGGCGACGCGGAGGGCTTTTCGCTGGACGCACGTGACTCTCCAGAATACCGGTGGTATTGGAATACCGGCAGTATCGTAAAGTCAAGCCCGCAGGGGACGTTCAGTGCCGCGTGACTGCGCGCCAACGCTCACCGGCCATCGTGACTCCCCTTGACGATGGCCGCGGCGACGGCCTCCCAAGTGGTGTCGAAGGCCTCGCGTGTGAAGCCGGCGCCGGACGGCAGCCAGTTCCCGGAGCTGCCACCCGCCAGCGTGTAGTGCCCTACCACGTCGAGGTGGTCGGCGCGCGCGGCGTGCAGCAACCGGCCATGCAACTGGCTGAGCGTCGGCACGATGCCATCGCTGATGGCCGTGGTGGTCCTGAAGCCGAGCCCTCGATCGAGCAAGTGTTGCGTGGCCTTCGCTGGTTTCGGATACGGATATCGCGGGTGTGCCTGCCCCGTCAGCGCATGCAGCAGCCGGAACAGCGAGCGCAGCGCGACGTACTCCGGATCCATGAACTCCTTGAGCCGAAATCGCTCGAGCGGCCGCGGGACGCCCGACACCACGCAGCCGTAGTCGATCCCGGCGCGATCCGCCACGGCTGCTTCGAACAGTTCGATGCCTTCGGGCGTGAGTTGCAGCACTGCGCCCTGGTCCCGTTCTATTTCGCCGAGGTATTTCCACACCGGATCGCGCCGATCGAACCTGATCCGGCGCAATAGTCCTTCCGCGACGCGATCCAGCGCACCTTCGCTCCGTCCCAGGCAATCGTCGAGTCGCGCGATCATCGCGACGGCCTTCGCCGCGGCGAGGACCGCTCGGCGGCCCTGCCCGGACGTGGCCAGGGCGCTCAGCACGAGCAGAAGGGTCTGCCCCTGGACGGTGATGAAGTGGTTGGCGAGCGGCGTGCCGTGGTGCGGAGTGCTCACGGATATCGCCGTCCGGGTCAGGTCGGCGATGCGCTCTTCCGAGTTGCCGCGCGCGATCTTGACCCCGGGCGTCAGCAGCATCCGCACGTCGAGCCCGCCCGTCGAGTGGCCGACGAAGTGCAGCTCGCGGGCGCGGAGGCCGCCGCTCTCGATCACCTGCCGACGCAATGCGTCCGCGCGCCGCGGGATCGACGCCGTCGGCTGCGTTGCGCACGTCACGATGCGGGCCTCGATGCGTCGGCGGCGGAAAGCGTTCGAGAGCGCCAGCGCCACGTCTTCGAAGTAACTGAGGGCCCCGAGCGAAGTAAAACCGAAGAATCCTGGAACCAGGAAAACAAGTCGTCTGCTCACGGTTGAATTATGCGCCTAACGGCTCGGTGCGGTACCGCACTGACCCGGCGGCAGCGCACATCTATAGTGACTTCGCGGATTGACACCGGAGACACCCAATGACCATTCGCAACACCCTGATTGCAGCCGGCCTTGCCGTCACGCTGCTGGCTGCCGCCGGCTGTGCGGTCAGCCGCGGCCAGGAAACCACGGGCGAGTACATCGACGACTCCGTCATCACGGCAAGCGTGAAGACCCGGATGCTCGAGGACGAGCGGGTCGCTGGCACGTCGATTACCGTCGAGACCATGAAGGGCACTGTGATGCTGTCAGGCTTCGCGAAGAGCGAGGCGGAGAAGGCTGCTGCCGAAAGCATCGCGAAGAGCGTCGACGGCGTGAAGGCCGTAAAGAACGAAATCACCGTTCGCCCGTGAGCCGGTGGAGGTTCCGGCGCGCGACGGCCCATTTCAACCTGGCAGAGGAGAAGCTCATGAACTGGGATCGCATAGAAGGCAACTGGAAGCAGGTCACGGGCAGGGCAAAGGTCCAGTGGGGCAAGCTGACCGATGACGACCTCGACGTCGTCGCCGGTCGCCGCGGCGTGCTGGCCGGCAAGATCCAGGAACGCTATGGCATTGCCAAGGACGAGGCTGAGAAACAGCTTGCTGCGTGGGACCGGAAAGCTGACGACACGTGGTTTGCATAGAACGAGACCCGTACTGATTTGCGTCTGAAAATGACGCCGTTTGAGCGCCCCGGGAGTTTCCCCCACCTCCGGGGCGCTATTCTTTGGGGAAGTGTTCATCCCGTCTGCAGCCTCCGATACCCGATGATCGACGGCACAGCGAAAATCCTGGCAGCTCGTAATGCAATGGTGCTGGCCTGCCTGCTTTCCGCAGGGTGTGCCGGCGTGCAGCGCACTCGACCCGCGGAGCCTGCCATCGCCCACGCACCTGCGACTGCCGCCGCCGGACCGGTGGCGCCGGTGGTCACGGCCGAGCCGGCAGCGGTGACGCCACCGGACGAGCAGCGCGTTGAACCGATGCCGGCGACGGCCGCGGCAACGGAGTTGCCCCCGTCGATCGTGGCCCATCCGGTGCGTCCGACTACACCCGTGTTGGGGTCCGACGCCGCAGTCCCGAAGGCTCCAGCAGTCGCAACAGCCCCTCGGGCCGCGCCCGCCGTGACGGCACCGCCTGCGACGTCTGCATCAGCGGTGCCGAAGGATGCCGCGGTCGCCGTGAGCCAGAAACCGTCGCCGGCTCCTCTCGACTTCAAGGCCCTCGAGGCCCGACTTCGGCAGACCAAGGCGATCGGCGTCCTCACCAAGCTCTCGCTCAAGAACCAGGTCGACGACCTGCTAACCCGATTCCGCGCCTACCATGAGCGTCGAGGCGCGGCGACACTCGCAGAACTGCGTCGCAACTACGACATGCTGCTCTTCAAGGTGCTCTCGCTGCTGCAGGACACCGATCCTCCACTCGCCCGCGACATCGTCAAATCCCGTGCTGCGATGTGGAGCATTCTCGAGGATCCCAGGAAGTTCACCGAATTCAACCGCATGGCAGGAGCCACGCCGTGAGCAAATGCAAAGGTGCGAGGTTGCTGGTGCCGGCCATCGTGTCGGCAGGTTTCGCCGGAACGTCGTTTGCCGTGGATCAAGCTCCCGGCGACGTACCGGTCGACTCGGACCTGACAGCCGTCATTGCCCTGCAGGGCTTGCCGTGCGGGAAGGTGATCGAAGCGCGTCAGCAGGGCACCGACGACTACCTCGCCACGTGCGAGGATGGTCATCGCTATCGCGTGTTCGTGAACACCGACGGCCGTGTCGTCGTGGAAAAGCGCGACTAGGTTCGCCTGCCACCCACGAGCAGCAGCGCAGCGCCAATTGCGACCGCGCCCGCGCCCGCCCAGACCGGGACGTTGACGCGGTGCTTTTCCTGCACCTGCAGCTCGATCGGGCCCATCCGGACCTCGTGTGTCTGCTGCGTGTAGCTGAAGCCTCCGTAGCCCAGCCCAAGGACCCCGGCAACAAT
>DASUMQ010000363.1:0-40645 GCA_036277615.1 Steroidobacteraceae bacterium | reverse complement strand
GCGCATCAGGGATGACTGCGGGGTGGACGGCCTGACGCCGCCGTCTATCCCCGCCTCAGCCGCTCCTCCGCCTTGTGCACCATCGCCTTGAACCGCGGGTGATCGCGGATCGCCTCGAAGTCGGGATCAACCTTGGCGTGTTTCAGGAAGCCCTGCGCAGCCTTCTCGAAGAACGGCCCCAGCAGGTCCAGCGCCGCCTCGTAATCCGGCAGGTGAATGACCAGCACGCACGCGAAGTTGTAGCGCATGTTGAGGTTGTCGGGATCGACGAGCAGTGCGCGGTTCATACGATCCTTGGCGCGCTCGACATCCCCCAGCGCGGCCAGGGCATAGGCGCTGTATCCGAGCACCGTCCCGTTGTTGGGATCCTGGCTCAGGACTTTCTCGCAACGCGCGAGCGCGAGGCGAGCGACGCGGTGCAGTGCCTCGATGTCACCCACGGCCCGATAACAGCTGAGCAACATGCCCGCCGAGTTGATGTCGGTCTCCGTCAGCTCGGTCGCCCGTTCCCAGTACCGGATGGCTTCGTCGAGACGGTGCTTGCGATAACTCAGGTAGCCGGCGGCGCGATTGACCTCGGCTGAATCGGCGTCGAGGCGGAGTGCCGCGCGTATTTCCTCGGTCGCTTCGTCGTGTCGCTCGTCCTGGGCAAGAATGCTGGCCTTGACGGCATGCGCCTCCGCGAGCCCGTCATCCAGGGACAGCGCGCGCTCGGCCGCCGCCATGCCGCCATCGCTGCTGGTGCCTGCGGCGAAGCGTCGATTCAACTGTCCAATTGCCAGCAGCGCCCAGGCGCGCGCGTAATTCGGGTCGATCTCGGTCGCGCGCGTGCACAACCGCACGATCGCATCGGCCCGTCGCGCATCGCCTTCGTTGCCGGTGAGGTACAGCTGGCGCGCCATCAGGTAGAGGTTGTAGGCCTCGACATTCTCGGTGCCACGCTGCTCGATCGCGCGCTTCTCCGCGGGCAACAGCTTGAGTCGCAGCGCCTTGACGATGGCCGCAGAGATCTCGTCCTGCAGCGCGAAGATGTCCTGCAGGTCGCGGTCGTAGCGCTCTGCCCACAGGTGGTCATTGCTCGCCGCCTCGACCAGCTGCGCCGTGATGCGCACGCGGCCGCCGGCCTTGCGCACGCTGCCTTCGAGCACGTGCGTGACGTTGAGCTCCCGCGCGACCTTCGGCACGTCGACGTGCTTGCCCTTGAAGACGAAGGCGCTGTTGCGCGAGGTCACCGACAGCGTCGAGACCTTGCTCAGGTCGGTGATGACGTCCTCGGTGATGCCGTCGCTGAAGTACTCCTGCTCCGGGTCGCCGCTCATGTTGGCGAACGGCAGCACGCAGATCGCGATGCGATTGGACTTGCCGGCTGAGCCAGCCGCCTCGGACGTCGATGCAGCTGGCGGGGTTGCGGCCGCGGTTTTCAGCGAGCGTTGCCGCTCGATCGTGTCGCGAAGCGCGCGCAGTACTTCCTGCGCCTCACGCGCTTGCGGATTGCCCCGCCAGTCGTCGAGGTCGGTCGTATGCAGCGCACGGACGTCGATCGGCAACTCGGCGTTGTCGAACCGCACCGGCACGAGAATGCCGCGCTCGGCGCCGTCGCGGGCCTCGCCACGCACCCAGCGCGACTCGACCGACCGCGGCGTCCAGACGACGAGCACGGCGCTGGCGGACTTCAGCTCGGCGCCGATCCGCCGGTCGAACTCCTGGCCCGCGGCGATCTCCGGGTCCCACCAGACCGTCCAGCCCTCGGCCTCGATCGCCGCCACGAGTGGCGCGACGCGCGCCCGGTCGCTGCGGGCGTAGGACACGAAGACGTCGGCCATGGTCCGGAACCCTGTCGTTTTCTGCCGCGGCGGGCAGTAGCTTACTGAAGCCGACCGGTCCGCGGGAGGCTTTGCCGCGCAGACGTTTCAGCTGAGACTTCGAGCACCGCTCAACAATACGACGAAGGCAAGGATGCTGCCCATGTCACTGCAGACCGACAACGACCTTGACCGCCTCGCCGCGCTGATCAAGCGGGAACGCTCAAGCGTGCTGGAGGCGTGGCGCGCCAAGGTCCGGCAACTGCCTTCCGCGAAGCACCTCGACACGCCGCGACTCGACGACCACATGCCGCGACTCATCGACGAGATCTCGAAGTTGTTCGACACGCAGTCGCGGGAATCGGTCATGGACGCGCTGCGCGTGTCCAGTCCGCCCGACCACGGCCTGCAGCGCGAAGCCGAGGGTTTCGACGTGGAAGAAGTCGTCGCGGAGTACAACCTGCTGCGCGGCTGCATTCACGACCTGGCCGACCGGCACGGCATCCCGCTGCAGGGGAAGCCATTCCACATCCTCAACGAAGTGCTGGACTGCGCGATCGGCCTGGCCGTCCAGACCTTCGCGACGCAGCAGGCACTGGAAGTCCAGCGCCGGCGCGAGGAGTACCTGGCCTTCGTCATGCACGACCTTCGCACGCCATTGAATGCGATTGCCCTGGCGGCCAGCAGCCTCGACACGACACTGGCACAAGGGCAGCAGACATCGGACAAGCAGGCGCAGTTGCTGCGGGCGTTGCGGCGGAACGTGAATCACCTGGCCGCATTGATCGCCCGCGTGATCGAGGAGAACGCGAACCTGCAGACCGAGGTCGGCGTCAGCCTGGAGCGACGCGAGTTCGACCTCTGGCCGTTCGTCGAGTCGTTGATCCACGACCTGCATCCGGTCGCCGGCACCTCGAGCACGGACCTGCTGAACGAAGTGCCCGAGGAACTGGTGGTCTACGCCGATGCCAGCCTGCTGCGACGCGTGTTCCAGAACCTGATCGCAAATGCGATCCGGTTCACGCCGCGCGGGACGATCGTGGTCGGCGCCCGGTCGCTCGACGACAGCAACCACACGGTCGAGTGCTGGGTCAGGGACGACGGCTCCGGCATCCCCGCCGAACTGCGCGAGCGGATCTTTGACAAGGGAGAGGCCAGTCCCGCGCCCGGCGGTGGCTCCGGCCTGGGGCTCGTCATCGTCAAGACCTTCATCGAAGCCCACGGCGGGACGGTGTCGGTGGCCAGCGCGGAAGGCCAGGGCTCCACGTTTCGCGTGACGCTGCCGGGGAAGGGGACCGTCGAAATTCGGTAAGATTGCGCGCGATGCGCATCGAACATGACGACCTCAGCCGTCCCGCGATCCACGCGCTGCTGAACGAGCACCTGCAGAACATGTACGCGCTCTCGCCGCCCGAGAGCGTGCACGCGCTCGACCTCGACGAGCTCCGCCGCCGCGACATCACGTTCTGGTCGGTATGGGACGGCGACACGCTGCTCGGCTGCGGCGCGCTCAAGGAACTCGATGCGACGCACGGCGAGATCAAGTCGATGCGCACGCCGGCCGCGCTGCGACGGCGCGGCGCGGGACGCGCCATCCTCGAACACATCATCGACGTGGCGCGCGCACGCGGCTACCACCGCCTGAGTCTCGAGACCGGGTCGTTGCCGGCGTTCGTGCCGGCGCAGCGGCTCTATGCGAGTTACGGGTTCGTGTTCTGCGGACCGTTCGGCGACTACGTCGAAGACGCACACAGCGTATTCATGACGCTGCACCTGTAGCAGGAGACAGGCCGAAATGCCCACGCTTCACCAGATGCAGGTCTCCGGCAACTGCTACAAGGTCCGTCTCGCGGCCCGCCAGCTCGGGGTGGACCTGAAGCTCGTCGATTACGGCCTGCTCGACGGCACGACGCGCCAGGCTGCATTTCTCGCCAAGAACCCGAACGGCCGCGTGCCGCTGCTCGAGCTCGACGACGGCCGGCTCCTGCCGGAGTCCGGCGCGATCCTGTGGTACCTGGCCGAAGGCTCGCCGCTCGTCCCGGGCGACCGCTGGGGCCGCGCCGAGGCGTTGCAGTGGATGTTCTTCGAGCAGTACAGCCACGAGCCGTACGTCGCGGTCGCGCGCTTCTGGCTCGCGTTCGCGCCGCCGGCCGAGCTCGAAAAGAAGCGGCACCTCGTGCCGGAGTGGCACGCGAAAGGCAACGCGGCGCTCGGCGTGATGGAAACGCGCCTGGCGCGGCACGACTGGTTCGCCGGCGATCGCTACTCGATCGCCGACATTGCCCTCTACGGCTACACGCACTGTGCGGCCGACGGCGGCTTCGACCTCGCGCGCTACCCGGCGGTCGGCCGCTGGCTCGAACGCGTCCGGACGCAACCCGGGCACGTGCCGCTCGAGTTCCGCGGCTGAGTGACGGAGACAGGAGGCTTCCATGCAGCTCATCGGCATGCTGGATTCGCCGTACGTTCGCCGCGTCGCGATTTCGATGATGAGGCTCGGCCTGCCGTTCCAGCGCCACGACTGGTCGGTCGGCGCCGATTTCGACCGCATCCGGCAGTTCAGCCCGCTCGGCCGCGTGCCGGCACTCGTGCTCGACGACGGCACCGTGCTGGTCGATTCCATGTCGATTCTCGACGCGCTCGACGATCTCGTCGGG
Organism: Steroidobacteraceae bacterium; assembly: GCA_036277615.1. Taxonomy (GTDB): domain Bacteria; phylum Pseudomonadota; class Gammaproteobacteria; order Steroidobacterales; family Steroidobacteraceae; genus RPQJ01. The sequence continues at coordinate 36,186 of DASUMQ010000363.1, read as the reverse complement.
CCGTCGCGCGCGCTGCTCCCCGTGACCGGCACCCCCCGGCGGGAAGCGCTGCGATTGATGACGCTCGCGACCGGTGCCGCGGAGAAGTCGCGCGACCAGGTCTACGAGCGCATGGTCCGCCCGCCCGAGAAGTTCCACGAGCCGTGGGTCGCCCGCTGCCGCGAGCAGATGCACGGCGCGCTGGGCGAACTCGAAAAGGCATGCGCGCACCTCGGCCCGTCGGGCTGGCTCGTCGCCGACCGGTTCACGCAGGCCGACATCACGGTGGGCTGCATCTCGACGCTGCTCGACGACGTGCTGGGCGTCTTCGCCGAAGGCGCCTATCCCGCACTCAAGTCACACGACGATCGCTGCGAGGGCCTTCCAGAATTCCAGGCCACGCGGTCGAAGTGGTTCGCCGCCGAGATGCAGAAATAGCGCCGCGCGGCGCTAACCGACCGCACACTGCAGCAGTACCGTTCGCTCGAGTCCCGCGTAGCGATGCCGCAGCGCTTCGCGGTACGTCGCGTCGGCCATCATCGCGAGGAAATGCTTGCGCGACGGGTAGCGCACGACCAGCACCTCGTCCCAGTCGCCCTCCGGCGTCCCGGCCTGCCCGATGAACACCTGCTGCACGGGGCCGGAGAACAGCACTTTGGCCTGGCTCACTGCGCCGACGGTCTCCGTGAACGCGTGCTTGTAGCGCGCGTACGCCTCACGACCGGAGCACGGCGCTTCCTCACCGTCTTCGTATCGGGCCTGCGCGCGGAACTTGAGCAGGTTGACCATCGTGATCGGCTGATCGTCCGGTGCGTCACGCAGCGCGCGGACCTGGTCGGCGGTGGGGTCGATGCTGCGGTCGATGAACATGGCAGTTACCTCGCCTCGTCGGTCACGACGGTACCTTCGCGCTCCGTCAACTCGCGGAACAGCGCCGACAAGCGCGCCGTCGTCGGCCCCGGCCGGCCGTCGCCGATCGTGCGGCCGTCGATGGACGTGACCGCGGCGAGTTCGCCCATCGTGCCGGTGCAGAAGACCTCGTCCGCCGCGTACGCCTGCGTCAGCGTGAGGTCGGTTTCCTCGCAGGGGATCCGGTGCGCGGCGCAGAGCTCGAGCACCGTCGCGCGCGTGATGCCTTCCGGGCACGCGACCAGCCTCGGCGTGCGGACACGGCCCGGCTCGACGAGGAAAACGTGCGTCGCGTTGGTTTCGGCGATGAACCCCCGCGTGTCGAGCATCAGCGCGTCGTCGGCCCCGGCAACGTTGGCCTCGATCTTGGCGAGGATCGACTGGATCAGGTTGTTGTGGTGGACCTTCGGGTCGAGGCAATCGGGCGGAAAGCGTCGCACGCTGCTCGTGACGAGACTCAGCCCCGTCTTCGAGTACACGGGGGCCTTGTGCTCGGCGAGCACGATCAGCGTCGGTCCCTGCTGGTTGAGCCGCGGATCCATGCCCGAGGTGACCTTCACGCCGCGCGTCAGCGTGAGACGGATGTGCACGCCGTCGAACATGTCGTTCGCCGCCAGCGTGCGACGGATTTCGGTCGTGATCACGTCGCGCGACGGGATCTGCGCGAACGCCAGCGCCTTCGCCGACTTGACCAGCCGGTCGAGGTGCTGCTCCAGCCGGAAGATGCGGCCCCTGTAGAGACGCAGCCCCTCCCAGACGGCATCTCCGCCCTGCACCGCGGAATCGAACGGGCTCACGCGCGCCTGGTCGCGGTGCGTGAGTTCGCCGTTGACGTTGACGATCAGGTGGCGGTTGCGTTCGTCGAATGTCTGCAGCACGTCCGGTTCCTCACGCGCGCAGCCGGTGCTCGCGCAGTCGTTCGTAAAGCGGGCGACAACGCGCCTCGATGGCCGCGAGGTCCGGCGGCAGGCGTGGCTCATCGAGGTCATCGGCGCGCCCGGGCGGCTCGAATCCGGTCGACTGCTCGACACGGTCGTACCAGTGCTTCGCCCAGATGCCGTCGGACTCGCGTCGTCCCATCGGCCACCAGAGCATGCGGTCCGAGAAGGGTACGTCGAGCGCCGCGCAGAGCTTGCGCAGCATCGTCGCCGGGTCGCGCAGCAGGTCCGCCGTGTCGAGCACCGGCGGCGGCGCACCGGTGCGCGCGACGACGTCGTCGAAGATCTCGACCTGCTGCGGCAGCCCGGTCGCGAGCAGGTCGAACGATTCCAGTTTCCCGGCGAGCGAGGCGATCACCGGGCGCGGATCGCGGATCAGGAACGCGTGCGTCACCCGTCCGAGCCACTCGCGCCCCATGTCGGGCAGCAGGTGGTGCGCCATCTGCTTCTGGTACAGGATCCGCACGCCAGGGGGCACCGGCGCCAGCAGCGAGTCGACGACGCGGCGCCAGTCGCATTCGTGGTGCGCGAGGATGTCCTCGCGGCCCGGGTGCTCGATGCCGGTGCTCGCGAGGTAGTGCGCATAGAACGGTTCGTCGACGACGACCGTGTCTTCGCGGTTGCCCCACGAGCGCATGAACGCCGTCGAGATGTTGCGCGGCCCCGACCACATGGCGAGCCGCAACACGCCGTCACGTGAACCAGCCGTCATCGACCGTCCCGGTCTCGCGCGACCCGTTGTCGCGCGCCGGGCATCTTAAAGGAAGCTCCGCTCCCTCATTCGGGAACCTCAGGTTCCTCAACGGGGCTTGCGGAAGCGATAGACGAACTGGTCGGTCTTGCCGCGGATCGATTCGTCGAACACGAGCCTGGTGTGGTCGTCGTCCGCATGCTTCAGCACGTCGCTCGAGCCGTCGAACTGGAAGCCGGCCTTCTCGAAGTCGCGCCGCACGAGCGCCGGGTCGATGCGATGGAGCTTGTCGGCGTCCTTGGCGGGATCACCGCCCGCCTTCGCGACGTGGTCCTGGACCACGACCACGCCGCCGGGCTTGAGCGCCGCGTAGAGCTTCGAGAGGAGTTCGTCGGGCTTGGTCCGGTTCCAGGTGCCATCGGCCGGGCGCCAGTAGGCGTCGTGGTAGCTCATGACGAACAGCGCGCCGTCGAGCGAGTTGGGCGCGAGCTCGAGTTCGTCCACCTCGGCGGTGACCTGTTTGACGTTGCCGAGCCGATCGCCCTTGTACCGCTCGGCGATGCCCTTCTGCGCGAACTTCGCGTACGGCGGATTGTTGTAGGCGATCACCTGGCCCTTGACGCCCACGGCACGCGCGAGCAGCTCGGCGTTGTAACCGCCCGCGGCAAACACGTCGATCACGCGCCAGCCCGGCTTCACTCCGAGGAACGCGAGCACTTCCTTCGAGTGTCGTCGCGCATCCTGCTCGCGATCGGCGACCGGACGGTCGGGACTCGCGAACGCCGCATCGAGCGCCGCCGGATCGGAACCGGTCGCGGCGGTTTGCGGCGCGGCCATGACGTTCGCGGCCAGCAGCAGCAAGGCGGACAGGCCGAGGACGGCAATGCGTTGCGGTGTGCGGTGCATGCGGAACAACTCCTGCGAACTCGTCGTGCTTGGATGCGAGACCGGGGTCAGGCCGCTTTCGCGTGGCCTGCGAGTACGTCGCGGAACTCCTGTGCCTCGCGCAGCAGCCACTCGCGAAAGCCCGCGATCAGGGGCTCCTTGACTCGCGCCTCGGGCACGACCAGATGGTAGTGCAGGTCGAGCTCGATCACGCGCGAAAACGGCAGGACGAGCCGGTTCTGCGCCAGGTCGTTGACCGCGTACGCGAGCCTTCCCAGCGCTACCCCGTGGCCTTCGCACGCGGCCTGCAACGCCAGATGACTGTCGTCGAGGCAGAGGCCGCATTCGATTTCGAGGCCAGGCTCACCCGCGGCGCGCAGCCATTCGGTCCACGACGGCGGTCGGCCCACGCGCCGCATCGAATCGTCCTGCAACAAGCGCACGCGGGCCAGGTCGGCGGGCCGGCGCAGCTGATGGCGCCGCACGAATGCCGGCGAGGCCACGGGCGCCACCACTTCGTTGAACAGCTCGTCGTTGACGACCGAATCGAAGCTGCCGCGTCCGAAGCGCACGGTGAGATCGATGTCGTCGCGGTCGAAGTCCACCGGCACCGTGCTCGTGACGAGCCGCACGCGCACCTCCGGCATGTCGGTCGCGAGCGACGGCAGTCGGGGCAGCAGCCAGCGCGTCGCGAACGACGGCGATACGCCGATCACGAGCTCGCCTTCGCGGCCCTGCTGGCGCAGCGCCTGCACGCCGCGGGCGATGCGCTCGAAGGCTTCACGGAAGTGTTCGGCGGCGAGGTGTCCGTCGCGCGTCAGTTCGAGCCGGCGACTCGTGCGCTGGAACAGCGTCACGCCGAGGAACTGTTCGAGGCCGCGGATCTGGTGACTGATCGCCGCGGGGGTGACGTGCAATTCACGCGCGGCCTTGGTGAAGCTCAGCGAACGCGCTGCAGCTTCGAACGCGCGCAGCGAGGTCAGCGGCGGCAGTGACCGAGGCATGGATGAGTTCCTTTCAACGTAGCGATGACTATTTCTAGTTTCCGGGGCATTCGGCTCGCTCCTATGCTCGATGGGCTTGTGAGGATACACAAACTTCACCCCCGGCTGACCCCAGCTGGGGCTGCCTTGTTCCTCGACGTCGACGGCACGCTGATCGAATTCGGCCCAGCGCCTGACGATGTCGAGGTCGATGCCGCAACGCTGAAATTCCTGCAGGATGCGTCCGACACGTTGGACGGCGCGCTCGCGCTGATCAGCGGACGCTCGCTCGCGCAGCTCGACGCGTTGTTCGGTTACGCGCGCTTTCCCGCCGCGGGACTGCACGGGATCGAGCGCCGCGACGCGCAGCGCCGCCTGCACGTACACCCCACCGAAAGCCTGCCGCAGTCGCTCGTGAACGAACTGGGCGAGATCGCGGAACGCCACCCCGGCGTGCTGCTCGAGGACAAGGGGCGCGCCGTCGCGCTGCATTACCGGCAGGCCGCGACCCTGCAGGAGATGCTCGAGCGGGAGGTGCACGCACTGGCACGACGACACGGCGGGGATGACCTGCACGTTCAGCCCGGCGCTTATGTACTCGAGCTGAAACCTTCGGGTATCACGAAGGCCCACGCCATCGAAGCTTTCATGCAAGAGCCACCCTTTGCCGGTCGCACGCCCTTGTTCGCGGGCGACGACCTCACGGACCTGTACGGCTTCGACGCGGTCGAGCGGCTCGGCGGCGTGTCGATCGCCGTGGGGCCGCGCGTCACCGCCATGCTGTCGACCACCGCGCCGTCCGAGTTGCGCGCGTTGCTCGAGGAGTTCCTCGGCCGCAGGGCGACGGCGTGACCCCCGCGCACGGCCCCGACCTCGACCTGGGCGTCATCGGCAACTGCGAGGTCGCCGGCCTCGTCGACCGCCTCGGGCGTCTCGTGTGGGGTTGCCTGCCACGGCTCGACGGCGACCCGGCCTTCAACGCGCTGCTCACCCGGCTCGGCGGCGATTCGCCGACGGGCGTGTTTGCGGTGGACCTGCAGGGGCCCGTCGATGCGACGCGTCGCTACGTCCGCAACACGGCGGTGCTCGAGACCGTGCTGCGCGGCTCCCAGGGCGACTCGGTGCGCATCGTCGATTTCTGCCCGCGCTTTCGGCGGCGTGGCCGCATCTTCCGGCCGATGCAGTTCGTGCGGATCGTCGAACCGCTCGCGGGTCGGCCCGTCGTGCGCATCCGCCTGCGACCGTCGACCGGGTACGGCGACGGCGAGCCGCAGCGCCACACGGGCACGCACAACATCTGCTTCTTCACGCCGCTGCTGCGCTACCGCGTCACGACCAACGCCTCGCGCACCCACGCCTCCGACGAAAGCTGGTTCGTGCTCGACGCGCCGGTCGCGTTCGTGATCGGGCCCGACGAGACGCTCGACGACGCGCCGCTCACGATCGCGCGGCAGTTCCTCGAGGCCACCGTCGACTACTGGCAGGAGTGGGTGCGCAGCCTCGCGATCCCGGTCGAGTGGCAGGAGGCGGTGATCCGCGCCGCGATCACGCTCAAGCTCTGCACGTACGAGGACACCGGCTCGGTGCTCGCGGCGCTCACGACCTCGATTCCCGAACACGCAGGCAGCGAACGCAACTGGGATTACCGCTACTGCTGGCTGCGCGACAGCTACTTCGTGATCCAGGCGCTCAACCGGCTCGGCGCGACGCGCACGATGGAGGCTTACCTGCGCTACATCGACAACGTGTCGATCCGGACGCAGGGCGAGCCGCTGCAACCGCTGTACGGCATGGCCGGCGAGACGAAGATCACCGAGTGGACCGCGACCGGGCTCGCGGGATACCGCGGCATGGGCCCGGTCCGCGTCGGCAACCTCGCGTACCTGCAGCGGCAGAACGACGTCTACGGCGCCGTGGTGCTCGCCGCCGCGCAGTCCTTCTTCGACCAGCGACTGAGTGCGCCGGGCGACCACGGGCTGTTCCAGCGTCTCGAGCGGCTCGGCGAGCGGGCTTCGGCGACCTACCTGCAGCCCGACTCCGGGCCGTGGGAGTTCCGCGGCATGGAACGCACGCACACGTTCTCCGCGTCGATGTGCTGGGCCGGCTGCGACCGGTTGTACCGGATCGCCAACGTGCTCGGCCTGCAGGATCGCGCCGCGTGGTGGGGCAGCCGCGCGCACGAGATGCGTGAGACGATCCTGCGCGCCGCGTGGAACGAGTCGCGCCACGCGTTCTCCGGCAGCTTCGGCGGCGACGAACTCGATGCGACCTCCGTGCTGCTGCCGGAACTCGGCATCGTGAGCGCGACGGACCCGCGTTTCCTGAGCACGCTTGCCGCCATCGAGCGCGAACTCAAGTTCGGCGACTGGCTGTTCCGCTACCGGCATCCCGACGACTTCGGCACGCCCGTCACGGCGTTCACGATCTGCGCGTTCTGGTACATCAACGCACTCGCCGCGGCCGGGCGCCGCGACGAAGCGCGCGAGCACTTCCAGCGGCTGCTCGAGCACCGGACGCCATTGGGCCTCCTGTCGGAGGACATCGAGCCGAACACGGGCGAGCTGTGGGGCAACTTCCCGCAGACGTACAGCATGGTCGGCATCATCAATTGCGCCGTGCGCCTGAGCCGGGCGTGGGAAGACGTCTTATGAGCCGCCTGGTTTCGGTTTCCAACCGCGTCACCGTGCCTCGCCGCTCGGTGCCACCGGGCGGCCTCGCGCTCGGGGTGCACGCGGCCATGCAGGCGCGCGGCGGACTCTGGTTCGGCTGGAGCGGCGAGATCGCCGACCGCGAGCCCGACGCCGCACGCATGGTCATCCGCGACCGGATTGCCTACGGCACGATCGAGCTCACGCAGGCCGACCACGACCTGTATTACCTCGGCTTCTGCAACGGCGCGATCTGGCCGCTGTTTCACTACTTCCTCGACGCGGTGCACTACCACGACGAGCAGTACGAGGCGTACCTGCGCGTCAACCGCACCTTCGCCCAGCAGCTCCTGCCGCACCTCGAGCCTGACGACCTGATCTGGGTGCACGACTATCACCTGATCCCGCTCGCACAAGATTTGCGAGCGCTCGGCGCCCAGCAGCCGATCGGGTTCTTCCTGCACATCCCGTTTCCACACGTCGAGGCGCTGCGCGCGCTGCCGGTCTACGGCGAGCTCATGCGGGCGCTGATCGACTTCGACTTCGTCGCCTTCCAGACCGAGCGCGACCTCGAGTGCTTCCGCTCGGCGGTGATCGATCTCTGGGGACCGGATGCCATCGCGGCCGACGGCGGCGTCGCGGCGTGCGGCCGTCGCACGTGCCTTGATCACATCCCGATCGGCGTCGACGTCGACGCGATCCAGGCGGCCGCACTCGCGGCCCACTCGTCGGAGGCCGTGCAGCGCATGGTTGCGGGGCTCGTCGGTCGCCGCTGCGTGATCGGCGTCGACCGGCTCGATTACAGCAAGGGCCTGGTCGAGCGGTTCGATGCCTACGCCCGTTTCCTCGAGGAATATCCCGAGAACCAGAGCCGCGTGACGTTCCTGCAGATCGCGCCGCTCTCGCGCACCGACGTCCGCGCCTACGCGCAGATCCGCCGCTCGCTCGAGCAGGCGGCGGGGCGCGCCAACGGCAAGTACGCCGACACCGACTGGACGCCGATCCGCTACCTCAACCGTAACTACCCGCACCAGTGCGTGCTCGGGTTCATGCGCGCCTCGCAGGTGGGGCTCGTGACGCCGCTGCGCGACGGCATGAACCTCGTGGCCAAGGAGTTCGTCGCGGCCCAGGACCCCGACGATCCCGGCGTGCTGATCCTGTCCACGCTGGCGGGCGCGGCACGCGAGTTGACCGGGGCGCTGCTCGTGAACCCGAAGGACACGCGCGGGGTCGCACGGGCAATCCAGCAGGCGCTGCAGATGCGGCTGCCCGAGCGTCGCGAACGCCACCAGCAGATGCTCGAGGTCCTGCGGCGCAACGACATCACCGCCTGGCACAGCCGGTTCGTGGAACGGCTCCAGGCGACGCGCACGCCGGCGCCACCCGCACTCGTGACGAGCCGCGTGACCGCGAAGGCCAGTTAGTGTCCCCGCTCGAAGGCTAGTTAGTTTCCCCCGCATCGGCGCCGGAAGCGTCGCGGTATAGTCGGCGGACAAGACGCGCACAGCGCGTGGCCGACCGGGGAAGCGATCATGACTGAGACGAGTGGCGGCGAAGTTCTCGCGCGCATGTTGCAGGCCGAGGGCGTCGAGAAGGTCTTCGGCATCATCGACGGCACCTATTTCGGGTTCTATTCGAGCCTGCACAGGCTCGGCATCGAGATCGTCACGCCACGGCACGAATCCTGCGCCGCGCACATGGCCGGCGCCTACGCGCGGCTCACGGGCAAGCTGGGCGTCTGCATGGCGAGCAACGGGCCCGGGGTCGCGAATTTGCTGCCGGGCCTCGTGGTCGAGAACGCCGAAGGCAATCGCGTGCTCGCGATCACGAGCTGCCGGCGACCGCAGATCGTGTACCCCGACAGGGGCGGCGCGTACCAGGCGTTCGACCAGGTGGGCGCGATCAAGCATTTCGCCAAGTGGAGCAACGCGGTCGTGTCCTTCGATCGCGTGGCCGAACTCGGCCGCGCGGCGTTGCGCAACTGTCACGATGGCCGTCCCGGCGTCGTGCACCTCGACGTGCCCGAGACGATCATGAACGGCAAGGTCAAGGCCGAGGTGCCGACCTGGCAGCCACGCCAGTTCCGTCGCACGCACGCGCTGGTGCCCGCCCCGGACCAGGTCGTCGAGGCCGCGGAGCTGCTCGCGGCCGCCGACCTGGCCCTGATCCACGCGGGCAGCGGCGTGATTCACGCGGCCGCGTACGACGAGTTGCGTCGCGTGGCCGAGCTGCTCTGCGCACCGGTCACGACCAGCTGGGCCGCACGCGGCGTGCTGCCCGAGACGCACGAGCTCGCGCTGCCGATGCCGCTGATCAAGCTCAACAACCAGGTCCGCAACGACGCCGACGTCGTGCTCGTGGTGGGCTCGCGGCTCGGTGAAACCGACTGGTGGGGCAAGGCGCCCTATTGGCGGCGCCCGTCCGAGCAGACGATGATCCAGGTGGACCTCGACGGTCACGTCCTCGGCGCGAACAAGCCGGCGACGGTGGCCGCGCTCGCCGACGCGAAGCTGTTCCTCGGCGCGCTCGCCGACGCGCTCGAGGGCCGCGCCGGCCGCATGAACCTCGATGCACGACGGCGACAGCTGGCGAAATACCGCGACGTCATCCGCACCGAGCGTGCCAAGCTCGACGAGAAGCTGCAGGACTTCGCCGTACCGATGAATCCCGCGCACATCGCGCACGTCTGCCAGCGGGTGTTCCCCGAAGGTACGACGCTGGTCGCGGACGGCGGCAACACCGCGGTCTGGGCGATGATGTTCCACGAGATGCGCGTGCCGAACACGCTGCTGTCGACGTTCAAGTTCGGCATGCTCGGCGCAGGCGTCGCGCAGGCGCTCGGCGCCGCGGTGGCACGGCCGGACGCACCCGTCTGCTGCATCATCGGCGACGGCGCGATGGGCTTCCACCCGCAGGAGATCGAGACCGCAGTCCGCAACGGCTTGCGCGTCGTCTATGTCGTCGTCTGCGACCGGCAGTGGGGCATGGTCAAGATGAACCAGCAGTTCGCGCTGAAGCCGCTCAAGACCCTGATCCGCAAGTCGCTCGGCCCCGACGAGACCATCAAGGCCGACCTCGGCGAGATTCGCTTCGACAAAGTGGCCGAGGCGATGGGCGCGCACGGGGAGCGCGTGGCCGACCCGCGCGAACTGAAAGGTGCGCTCGAACGCGCGCTCGCCAGCGGCGGCCCTGCGGTCGTGCACGTCGACGTCGATCCGGTGAAGCACATGTGGGCGCCCGGCCTCATGCACTTCAAGGACATGCACCTCGAACCGAAGGGCTAGGTCACCTCCGGTGTCGGGCCGATGAACGAACTCGACGCGGTGCGGCTGAATTTCAGCCCGGAGTCGCTGGTCGCGCTCGACGTGATCCTCGCGTTCGTGCTGTTCGGCGTGGCGCTCGACATGCGCGTGCAGGATTTCAAGGGCATCCTGACCGCGCCGCGCGGCACGCTGATCGGCCTGCTGGCGCACTCGGTGCTGCTGCCGGCCGTGGCGTGGGCGCTCACGATGCTGCTGAAACCCTCGCCGAGCATCGCGCTGGGCATGATCCTCGTCGCGTCCTGCCCGAGCGGCAACATTTCCACGTTCCTCGTCAACTACGCGCGCGGCAACACGGCATTGTCGGTGACGATCGCGGCGTTTTCGATGCTGGGCTCGATCCTGTTCACACCGTTCAACCTGTCCTTCTGGGGCCAGCTCAACCCGTCGACGCGCCCGATCCTCCACGCAGTCACGCTGAGCGCCTGGGAGGTCTTCGGCACGATCGTCGTGCTGCTCGGCATCCCGACCGTGCTCGGCATGTGGGTCGCCCACCGCTGGCCGCGGTTCGCCGCGCGGGCGCGTGGCGCGTTCCGGACGCTGTCGTTGCTGTTCTTCGTGCTCTTCGTGGTCGGCGCACTGGTCGCCAACTGGGACTTCTTCCTGAAGTACGTCGGGCGAGTCGTGCTGTTCGTGTTCCTGCTCAACGCGTTCGCGCTGATCACCGGCTATTTCACGGCCCGCGGCTTCCGACTGGTCGAAGGGGACCGTCGCGCAGTGGCGTTCGAGGTCGGCATCCAGAACTCCGGTTTCGGCCTCGTGCTCGTGTTCAACTTCTTTGGCGGGCTCGGCGGCATGGCCATCGTCGCCGCCTGGTGGGGCATCTGGCACATCCTGGTCGGCACGACCCTCGCCTCGATCTGGCGGCGCTTCCCGCCGCCGCCCGCGCATGCGCCGGCCGAGGTCCCCGCGTGAGCGGCCGTCGCGTCTTCGTCACGGGCGCAGCCGGTTACCTGGGCAGTACGCTCGTGGCCTCGCTCGCGCCACGACTGCAGGCCGGCGAGTTCGACTGCGTCGTCGCGAGCGACGTGCGCGAGGTGCCGACCGCGAAGCGACTGCCGGGCGTCGAATACCACGTCCACGACGTCCGGACACCCGGCCTCGACGCTCCTTGCGCGAGCCGCGGCATCGATACCGTCGTGCACCTTGCCGCGATCGTGACTCCAGGTGCCAAGTCGAACCGCGAACTCGAGTACGCCGTCGACGTGCTCGGCACGCGTAACGTGCTCGAGGCCTGCGTCGCTGCGGGCGTGCGCCAGGTCGTCGTGACGTCGAGCGGCGCGGCGTACGGCTATCACGCCGACAATCCGGAGTGGCTCACCGAGGACGACCCGGTGCGCGGCAACGAAGCGTTCGCCTATTCGCACCACAAGCGACTGGTCGAGGAGATGCTCGCGGAGTACCGGCGCGACCATCCGTCGTTACGGCAGGTCGTGTTCCGCGTGGGCACGATCCTCGGCGAAACCACCCGCAACCAGATCACCGCGCTGTTCGAAAAGCCGCGCCTGATCGCGATCCGCGGCTCGCGCAGTCCGTTCGTGTTCGTCTGGGATCGCGACGTCGTCGGTGCGATCGAGCACGCGATCCGCACCGACGCCGCGGGCATCTTCAACGTCGCGGGCGACGGTGCGCTGAGCATCCAGGACATCGCTGCGCGGCTCGGCAAGCGCTGCGTGACGTTGCCGCCGGCGCTGCTGCGCGGCGTGCTGGCGGTGCTGCACCCGCTGGGGCTGTCGCAGTACGGGCCGGAGCAGGTGGACTTCCTGCGCTACCGACCGGTGCTCTCGAACCGGCGGCTCAAGCAACGGCTCGGGTACGTGCCGCAGATGACTTCGTCCGAGGTCTTCGACTTCTATTGCCGGACCCACGGCCTCGGTCCCGGGACGCGCGCATGAGGCGCACGTTGACCGATGCGGTCGTCGTCGTCAGCGGGGCGGGCGGCGGACTCGGCCGTGCACTCGCCACCAGTTTCGGCCGCCGCGGCAGTCGCGTGGTGCTGCTCGATCGCGATGCCGACGCCGTTCTGGCGGTCGGCGACGAGCTTGCATCGTCGGGCATCGATGCGCTCGCCCTGCGCTGCGACGTCACGGACGAACAGGCGTGTGCCGAGGCCGTGAGACACTGCGTCGAGCGGTATGGACGGATCGACGTGCTGGTCAACAACGCCGGGATCACGCACCGCAGCGCGTTCGAGGCCACGCAGACCGCAGTGCTCCGTCGCGTGATGGACGTCAACCTGTTCGGCGCGATCCACCTCACGCGTGCGGCGCTGCCGCACCTGAAGCGCACCCGTGGCTTGGTCGTCGCGCTGTCGAGCGTCGCCGGGTACACACCGTTGATCGCGCGCACCGGCTATGCCGCCAGCAAGCACGCGCTGCACGGCTTCTTCGACAGCCTGCGCACCGAACTCGCGGCCGACGGCGTCGGCGTGATGCTGGTGTGTCCGTCGTTCATCGCCACCGGCATCGACCGTCATGCACTCGGTCCGGACGGCGGCACGGCGACCCACGCGCAAGTCGTCGTGGGCCGGCGGTTGCAGCCGCATGACGTCGCCGACCGCATCGTGCGCGGAGCCGAACGCGACCGCCGCCTGTTGCTGATCGGTCGCACGGCCCACGCGGCGTGGTGGGTCAGCCGCCTCGCGCCGGCGATCTACGAACGCATCATGTCGCGCAAGCTCCGCGACGAGATGCGATAGCAGCGCGCGCCGCTTGGGTCAGTTGTAGGAGTCGACTGAACCGCGGTTTCCAATCGCCCGATACGGTCGCTCGAGTCGATGGCGGATGGTCCCCGCAACCGGGGCCTCGCCTCTCGGGAGATCACGATGACCGCATCCGAGTCGATCGCCGTCACGGGCCCGCAGGTGCATCGGGCCTTCGAGGAAGCATGTCGCGCCGTTTTCCAGGAGCCCGGTCAGCGCACCGTCAGGCTCCGCCAGCGAGAACTCTACCGACACTTTACGACGCACTACGCGCGGCTGATATCGCTGCCACGCCGCGCGAGACGCAGTATCGAGCGCCGATGGAAACGCAGGTTGTGTGCCGTCTCGCTGTTGCTGGCGCTGGGACAAGTCCCCGCGTTCGCCGCGATCATGCAGGTCGCTCCGAACACACCGCCCGCCGTCAAGGCCGACGGGAAATGCTCGCTGATCGAAGCGATCGTCAACGCCAACCGCGACGCGCGTCCTCACCTCGACTGTGTCGCGGGCGCCGGTCCTGACTCGATCATCTTGCCCGCAAACAGCCAGCAGCGACTGAACGGCACGCAGATGCTGCCGACGATCACCTCGCGGATCGTGATCGAAGGTCGTCAGAGCACGATTTCGCGGACCGTGCCATCGCACCTAACGTTCATTACGGTCGCCGGGAGTGGCGACCTGACGCTCAACGAGACGTCCGTGAGTGGCGCGGTCGCCGGTGACCCATCGGGCGTAGGAATCTTCAATCAGGGCGATCTGGCGCTGAACGACAGCAGCGTTACGGACACCCTGGCCAGTGGCCTCACGAATCACGGTGGCGTGCTGGTCTTGAATGACAGCCGCGTCACCGGCCACCGGCAGGAACTCAACGGCGTTTACGGAGGTGGCATCGACAACCGTTACGGTGGCACGGTGGCCTTGACGAACAGCGTGATCTCCGGGAACACAGCGCATTACCGCGGTGGCGGGATCTACAACAGCGCGGATTCCAGCGTTACGCTGACCAACAGCACGGTGTCGGGCAACCAGGCCGTGGTGTACTCCGGCGGCGGCATCATGAATCGCGGCAGGCTGGTTCTCGCAGGAACGACGGTTGCGGACAACCAGGCTCACGGCAGTGGCGGCATCCTCAATGTGGGCACTGCCACAATCCGGCGCAGCACAATTTCCGGGAATCGGGTAGGTCACGGCACCGAGTCGGGCGGCGGCATCCGCAATCTCGGCACGTTGACCCTCGTCAACAGCACCGTCTCGAACAATACGGCGCGCTCGTACGGCGGCGGAATTGCCAGCGACGGCACGTTGACGATCAGGGGCAGCACGGTGACGGGCAATGCGCTGGTGGCGCCGCCCCAGTACTACCTCCAGGACGGCGGTGGAGTGTTCGTGAGTTCCGGGACGTTGACGCTGCAGCGCTCCATCGTTTCCGGCAACAAGGCCTTCACCGTACGCGAGATCAGCGTTGCTCCTGGAGTTACGGTAACGACGAATGATTTCAACCTGTTCGGGCACGGTGGTGACGCCGGCGTCGTAGGATTCACCCCGGGCTCCACGGACATCGTGCCCAACGAGGCCATCGGCGGCATCCTGCTGCCACTCGCCGACAACGGCGGCGACACCGACACGCGCACGCACGCGCTCGCGATGGGCAGTCCCGCACTGAATGCGAGCCCGGACGATGACGGCTGCCCGGCGGTCGATCAGCGAGGAAGCCCGCGGCCTCGCGGGCCGGCGTGTGACGTCGGTTCGTTCGAGGGTGCCGCCGTGCTCTGCAATGGCCGCGTCACGACGATGGTCGGCACGGACGGAGCTGATGCGCTGACCGGCACCGCCGGACCCGATGTCATTGCCGGCTTGAGCGGCGACGATGACATCGCCGGCCTCGGCGGCAATGATCTCGTCTGCGCGGGCGGGGGCGCGGACAGCGTGTTCGGGAGCTCAGGCAACGACACGCTCTTCGGCCAGGGCGGAAACGACCGGTTGCTGGGCCACAGTGGCAATGACACGCTCAACGGCGGTACCGGCCAGGACCTCTGTGATGGGGGAGCCCATGCTGGAGCAGGCGATACCGCCGCTGCCTGCGAGACGGTCAGCAATGTGCCTTGACCGTCAGCTCACTGGCTGGTTCCGGTGCCGGAGAGCCCCACCGTCCTCGAGCCTCCACCGCCGCCGGCCGTGACCGTCAGCGTCGCTGTCTTCACCCCGGTTGAAGTGGGCACGAACCGCACGCGCACCTTGCACGAGCGGCCGATCGCTATCGGCGACAGACAATCGGGGTTGCGACGAAATTGGCTGGCGTGAGTGCCCGAGAGGTAGAACGTCTTGAGCGGCAGGACGCTCGTACCGAGATTCCTGACGACGACGATCTTTGGACCACCGATCGAGCCGATCGGCACGTCTCCGAAAGAGACCGTCGCAGGCGTGAGCTCAAAAACTGCACGCACGCCGGTGCCGGTCAGCGATATCGATTTGACGGCCTCGGCGGCCGTCACCTCCAGCAGCGCCTGCTTGTTCCCGACCGAGGTCGGCCGGAACGTGACGCTGATCGGGCACGAGGCAGTCGGCTGCAACCAGCCTCGACACGAATGTGACAGCTGGAACTGCGTCGCGGAGGTTCCACCGAGCGACGCAGACGCGATCCAGATCGGGATCGTTCCGGTATTGGTGACTACAGGCGTCAAAATCCTATAGGTCGTAATCGTCTGGTCACCAAACTCGAGGACCGGCGCGGGGTCCAGGCGGTACGCCTTGACCTTCGGGCCGCCGAGTTCGTGCAAGTACATCGCACGGGCGACTCGCCAGTCGAGGTTCGACGCGAGGGAGACGAAGGTCACCAGCCGCCCGTCGGCCGATAGCGACGGCGCATATGAAGGGCCATCGGCTTCCGCGCCGCTGGAAGCGAGACTCGCCCGCTCGACGCCGCCAGTCGAGCGGTCACGCACGAAGATGTCCCTGCTCCGGTTGGTGTCGCCCGGTACGAGGTTCGAGGCGTCCGATTCGAATGCGACGTAACGGCCGTCGTCGCTGATCGCGGGGTCGAAGCTGTGCTGGTTTGCCTGCCTGCCGGTCGAGGAGACGGTCACGCGTTCAGTGAGATCCAGAGCGCGGTCGCGAACGTAGACATGCAGCTTGCCGTTGGTGTCGGTCGCGTCGAGCGACGCACTCGTAAGGAATGCGACATACCGGCCGTCTGCGCTGATCGCCGACGCAAACCCGCCCCCTGCCGTGCCGTCCGAACTTTCGCTTGCGCGCTCCATCGATCCCGTCTGCAGGTCGCGCACGAAAACGTCGCTTCGACCGCTGACGCCGTCCGGCAGAAGGTTGGAGGCCGTAGACGTAAACGCGACGTAGCGCCCGTCCGCGGAGACGGTCGGCTCGTAACTGCTGTCGTTCGGTTCCGTCCCGTCGTGCGCCACGCTGACCCGACGCGTGGTCCCGGCTTGCCGGTCGCGGAGGTATACGTCGTAGTCGTCGTTGACGTCGCCCGGGACCATCGCGGCATACGAGTAGAAGACGACGAATCGCCCGTCGCCGCTGATCGAGGGGGAGGCGCCCACGAGCCAACCCGTAGCCTGGGTACCGTCCGACCGCAGGTTGACACGCTCCGTCACCCTCGTCGCGAGGTCATGCACGAAGAGATCGTACGTTGCGTTGGTGTCACCGGTCACCAGGTTCGATGCCGCCGAGCCGAACGTCACGAACCGTCCGTCCGCGCTGATGGCAGGTTGACCGCTCGCGCCGTTGCCCTGCGCACCGTTCGCGCCGACGCTGACGCGCGACGTCTGCTGCAGCAACCGATCGAGCACGAATACGTCGCTGACACCGTTGGTGTCGCCGAAGACCAGATTCGACGACTCGGACTCGAAGACGACGTAACGACCGTCGCCGCTCAGGCACGCGTGCGCCTTGCCGCCGGATCCACAGCTCCCGGCGCCGACGATGCTGTTCGGGCCGCCGGCGCGGGACACCACTTCGGTGTCGCCCGGAGCGCCCTGGGCCGGCGACGAGACGACCCACAGGCCGACTATGCAAGCCGCGAGCACCGGCAGCGGGTTCGACGCGAGACATCGACGAAAGACTGGCATGACGACACTCCTTGTCGTTCGACTGCGGGAATCGTTTCACGCCCTGGTGACGACGCGGAATGAGGAGAAGTTGGTGCCGGGCCGTGCGACACCGGTCGCCGCACGTAGGCGCATAGCGCCTCACGCATGGCTCGACCCGCTCGGTCGAAGCGCGGTAGCCAGTACACGACCAGGGCGCCGATCGTCCAGGCTCGACGGCGGTTCCAAGTCGCGGCTGCTATCCTCCTCGCACTGTCGGCGCGACGTCGTGAGGTGTCCGGATGCGACTGCTGGTCTCAGCCATGCTGGTGATCGTCGCCGTCATTCACCTGCTGCCGCTGCAGGGCGTGCTCGGTCCGGAGCGCCTCTCGGCGTTGTATGGGCTCGACATCGCAGAGCCGAATCTCGCGATCCTGATGCGCCACCGGGCGGTCCTGTTCGGACTGCTCGGGTTGTTCTTCCTCGTCGCCGCATTCCGGCCGGAGTGGCAGGTCGCCGCCGTCGTCGTCGGCTTTGCGAGCGTTCTGCCGTTCCTCTACCTCGCCTGGTCGGTCGGCGGCTACAACGCGGAGGTCCGACGTGTCGTCGTGGCCGATGAAGTCGCGCTGGCCTGCCTGGTCGTCGCGGCCGGTGCGCTCTGGTATCTGCGGCGTCAGGCCTGACGAACCACTGCAACGACGAGCGTCCGCGCGGGGACAGCCAGTATCATTCGCGCGATGCTGGTGATGTCCTTGAACGCGCCGGGCGGCCCTCTAGTGCCGGAAGATCGTCCGCTCCCTCAACCCGGGCCGGGCGAGCTCCGCGTGAAAGTCCATGCCTGCGCCGTCTGTCGCACGGACCTCCACGTCATCGACGACGAACTGCCCGGCGTGCGACACCCGATCGTGCCTGGGCACGAGATCGTCGGCGTCGTCGATGCGCGCGGCCCCGGCACCGCGGCAGCGCTCGGAATGCGGGTCGGCATTCCGTGGCTGGGCTACACCTGCGGCCGCTGCGAGCACTGCACGCGCGGCCGGGAAAACCTTTGTGACCACGCGCGCTTCACCGGGTACCAGATCGACGGCGGCTATGCCGAGTACACGGTCGCCGACGAGCGCTTCTGCCTCGCACTGCCCGCGGAGCTGGACGACGTCCATGCGGCGCCCCTGCTCTGTGCGGGGTTGATCGGCTACCGCGCCTTGGGCGTGGCGGGCGAGGCGCGACGGCTCGGCCTGTACGGCTTCGGCGCCGCCGCGCACATCGTCGCGCAACTCGCTCGTCACCAGGGGCGCGAGGTCTACGCGTTCGTGCGTTCCGGCGACGAGACCGCAATGCAGTTCGCGCGGCGTCTCGGCTGCACCTGGGCAGGCGAGGCCGGCGTGCAACCACCACGGACGCTCGACGCCGCCATCATTTTCGCACCGGCCGGGGAACTGGTTCCCGTGGCACTCGGGGCGGTCCGCAAGGGCGGCACGGTCGTGTGCGGCGGCATCCACATGAGCGACATCCCCTCGTTTCCCTACGCGAAGCTCTGGGGCGAACGCGTGCTGCGCTCGGTCGCAAACCTCACGCGCCGCGACGGCGAGGAGTTCCTGCGGCTCGCGCCTCAGGTGCCCGTGCGCACCGAAGTCCGGACGTGGCCGCTCACGGCTGCCAACGACGCGGTCGCGGCGCTGCGCTCCGGCAGCCTCACCGGCGCCGCGGTCCTGGTGCCGCCCCGCGTCGCCGCATGAAGGTCTCGCTGCAGCCGGTGCGACGCGACCCGAACGCGCGGCGCCGCCTCTCCGAGATGCTCGCCGCGATCGCGAACGACCCCGAGCGCGAACAGATTGCCGCCGTCGACGTGCGCGACGCGATGGGCGACCGCGCGTTCGGCGCATTGATGTTCTTTTTCGCCGCCCCGAACGCGCTGCCGGTCAACATGCCGGGCGTCTCGGTCGTGCTCGGCCTGCCGCTGCTGTTCCTCGCCCTGCAGCTCATGCTCGGCTTCGCCGTGCCGTGGCTGCCACGGTTCGTGCTGCACCGGACGGTACCTCGCGCGGGCTTCGCCCGCGTCATGAGCCACGCCGTGCCCTGGATCCGGCGTGCGGAACGCCTGCTCAGACCGCGGCTGACCGCGCTCGCGGACGGCGCGTTCGAACGTGTCATCGGCCTGGCCTGCGTCGTGCTGGCCGCGGTGTTGATCCTGCCGATCCCGTTCGCAAACACCGGCCCGGGCATCGCCGTCTGCGTGCTCGCGCTGGCCCTGCTCGAACGCGACGGCGTCGCGACGCTGATCGGGCTCGCGGTCGGCGCCGCGTCGGTCGTGCTCGCGTGGGGCGTGATTCTTGGCGTCGTGACGGCCGTGACGACGTTCGTGCGACACTTGCTCGGGACGTGATCCATCCTTCGACCGCGGCAGAAGAACCAGGGGACAACGGTATGAAGATCCAGGTGAGGCACACGCTCAAGACCGACGTCGGTTCGGCGTTCAAGCTCTGCACCGAGCAGAAGGCGCAGGAGGCGGTGTACGCGCAGCTCGGCGGCACCGACCTCAAGATCAAGCGCGAGGGCCGCACGCCGAACGTCAAGCTCAGGGTCTCGCGCCGGATGCCGGCCAACCCGCCGGCCGCGATCCGAAAGTTCGTGCCGGCGACGAACGACGTGTCGCACACCGAGGACTGGGGCTCCGACGGGAACGGCTACGCCGCGGACATCGTCGTCGACATCAAGGGCGTGCCCGTCAAGATCGTCGGAACCAAGGTGCTGCAGCCCGAAAAGGGCGGCTGCAGCGTCGCCTGGAACTTCGACATCTCGAGCGGCATCCCGCTGCTCGGCAGCATCATCGCGTCGTTCGCGGGCGAGGAGCTCCGGCAGAACCTCGAGGACGAGTTCAAGGTGCTCAAGTCCTCGGTCTGAGCGGTGCTGGCTGCGCTTTGCTGCGGCGCAGCTAGCCAATAGCGAAACATCGCACCGCGCGGGGACGCGCTACGATGGATCCATGCCGACGCCCCGCATGTCGTCGATCGATCAAGCGTTCTTCCTGCTCGAGACCGTGCAGCGGCCGATGAACGTGGGCGTGCTGACGATCGTCGCGCCGCGTCCGGTCAAGCGTGGCAAGCCGTCCGACGCGCTCGTCCGGCGCATGCTGCGTTGTCCGGTCGGCCCACCGTTCGATTGCCGCCTCGCGCCGGGCGGGTTGCCGCAACTCGAGACGCTGAGCCACGTCGACCCGGCGGAACAGCTCTATCGGCACGAACTGCCGGCCGGCAGCGACCTGCAGGCGCTGTTCGCCCGCGTCTGCGACATCCATTCCCGACGTCTCGACCGCACGCGGCCGCTCTGGGAGATGCACGTCTTCGACGGCCTCGCGCGCGGGCGCGTCGCCTTGTATTTCAAGACCCACCACGGCCTGCTCGACGGGCTCGGATTCCTCCAGGTGATCCGCGGTTCCGTCAGTTCCCGATCCGGGGGACGCACGCCGCAGGCGATCTGGCGCGGCTTGCCGGAAACCTCCAGCGGCAAGTCGACCGCGCCTGCGGCGGTGCAACGGCCTGCAGCGGCGACGCCGTTCGAACGCGTCGAGTCGGTGTTGGGCGTGGCGCGTACGGCCCGCGACATGGTCCGTCTGTTCTGGCACCTCGGTCGGCGCGAACTGGGCCTGGGCGCCGGGATGTCGGCGCCCTTCGTCTCCACTCCGCAAGTGTTCAAGACG
The DNA here is from genome assembly GCA_036277615.1 of Steroidobacteraceae bacterium. Classification (GTDB taxonomy): domain Bacteria; phylum Pseudomonadota; class Gammaproteobacteria; order Steroidobacterales; family Steroidobacteraceae; genus RPQJ01. Next base: position 15,398 of record DASUMQ010000363.1, on the reverse strand, counting down.
CCGCCCTCTCCCAACCGGGTCATGGGTCATTGCGTCCTGCCGCTCGAACGGGTGCGATCGGTCGCCGCCGCCGCAGACGCCAAGGTCAATGACGTGGTGCTTGCGACGGTGGACCTCGCGTTGAGCCACTACCTCGAAGAGCGCGGCGTCCGCCCGACGAAGCCGCTCGTGGCCGACATGCCCGTGGCCCTGCACGACCAGGCCGGCGCCGGCAACCGGATCACGATCCTGCAGGTCCCGATGGGCCGTCCGGGCGGCACGCCGTTGCAACGACTGCAGGACGTCGTGCGCGAGACGCGCACCGTCAAGGGCGAGGTCCGGGCGTTGTCGCCGGACGCGCTCTACGCCTATTCGATCCTCGAGCACGCCGTGGCGAGCGCGATCGAGACGCTCGACCTCGGTGAGATGCCGATGCTCGCCAACGCCGTCGTGTCGAATCCGACGGGGCTCGACGCGCCGCTGTACTTCAATGGGCTGCGCGTCGAGCTCGCGCTGCCGGTGTCCGTGGTCGCCCACCACCAGGTGCTCAACGTCACCGTGTCGAACTACGGCAGTGACCTCAACGTGACCTTCATCGCGCTGCGCGAAGCCCTGCCGGACGTGCAGCGGCTCGCGGACGGCACGGCGCGTGCGCTGCTCGAACTGCAACGCGCGGTGAAGCGTCCGGCCGCCCGGCCGAAGCGACGTCGGACGGTCGCCGTGCGGCCGTCGCGACCGGCCACCGCCGCGGGGCGTCCGACCTTGCATTAGAGTCGACGCCTGCTCGTCCACTGCTGAGGACCTCGATGAGCCTGCGACCGCTCGCCCGCGACCTCGGCGTGGCACTCAAGCTTGGCGGCCGCGCGCTGCGACGGCGGCTGGCCGGACCCGCGACGACGCTGGACACCGCCGCCTGGCGAGCCGCGCTCGAAGCCTGGCTGCGCTCCCTTCCACCCGGCGTCGTGACCGAGCACCGCTTCGTCGACCTGCCCGCGACGCGGCCGCCGTGGACCGACGGCGGCGTGAGCCTCGACGCCGGCGACTCCCTCAGCTGGTTCGCGACCGGTCGAGTGTTCCTGTCGAGAGCGCTCGACATCTGGGTGCCACCGTCGTTCCAGCTCTGGGCGCGCGTCGGCTCGGCGGGACCCGTATTTCGAGGCACGCGAGCGACGCACACGTTCACCGCCGCGGTGCGCGGCCCGCTGCAGCTCGCCAGCTACTTCCCCGGCGAGTGGGCGACCCACGACGGCACGCTGCGCACCGGCGCCGACGAGTACGGCAAGGTGACCGGCGGAATGACGGTGCTGCTCGTCCGCTGGGCGCGAGGGACCGACGTGGCACGCACGCTCGATGGGGCCGGCACGGCGCCCGACATCGTGCGTGCCGAGGTCGCGCGCCTGCTCGCGAATCCGGTGACGCCCGACGGCTGGGACTACCTTTGGTACCTCGGCCCCGGCGAGATCTACCGCGCGGATCACGCGGGCGACGGCCAACCCACGATCTGCTGCGACACCCACGGCGACGTCGGCATCCTGCGCCGGGCCGCGCACGTGTCGCTGGCACCCGGCACGGAACTCCGCTGGCGCTGGCGCGTGGGCCAGCTGCCGGCCGACCTGCGCGAGGACTCGCTGCCTTCGCACGACTACCTGAGCATCGCGGCGGAATTCGACGACGGCCAGGACCTGACCTATTACTGGAGTGCGGCCCTGCCCGTGGGCACCGTGTATCGCTGCCCGTTGCCGACCTGGAAGGACAAGGAAACGCACGTCGTGGTCCGCTCGGGGACGGCCGAACTCGGGCGCTGGCTCGACGAAAGTCGTGACTTGCATGCGGACTATCGCCGTATCATCGGCGGGCCGGCGCGCTCGGTCGTACGGGTCTGGCTGATCGCAAACAGCCTGTTCCTGCGCGGTCGCGGTCGCTGCGAATACGCGGCGATCGAGGTGCGAGACGCAGCCGGACGAGTAACCAGTGTGCTTTAGACCAGGGATAGGGGATAGGGGTTAGTAAGCAGGCCGACTTCGTCGGCGTGGCGGCGGCAAGCTGCCTCCTACTATCCGCTATCCGCTATCCGCTAGACACTTTCGCGGGGGGATTGCATGCACGGTCTGATGATGGAAGCGCCACTGCTGATCACCGAGATCATGCGGTTCGCGGAAAGGAATTTTGCCGAGGCCGAGATCGTCTCGGTCACGTTCGACCAGCCTCGGCACCGCACGACCTGGCGCGAGGTGTTCCGGCGCGCGCGCAAGCTCGCGAATGCACTCGAGGCGGCGGGCGTCAGGGCCGGCGACCGCGTCGGTACGCTGGCGTGGAACGACTACCGGCACCTGGAGCTGTACTACGCGGTCTCGTGCATGGGCGCCGTGCTGCACACGGTGAACCCGCGGCTCTTCCCCGAGCAACTCGAGTTCATCATCAACCACGCCGAGGACAAGCTGCTGTTCGTCGACCCGACGCTGCTGCCCGTGATCGCGACGCTGCAGGGCAAGCTGCCGACGGTCGAGCGCACGATCGTGATGACCGGGGCCGCGTCGATGCCGCCGGCGGTGGCGGGCAAGTTGCCTGACTACGAATCGTTCATCGCCGAGCAGCCCGACACGTTCGACTGGCCGGCGCTGGACGAGCGCAGCGCCAGCTCGCTCTGCTACACCTCGGGCACGACCGGCAACCCGAAAGGCGTGCTCTACAGCCATCGCTCGACGGTGCTGCACGCCTACGGCGGCTGCCTGGTCGATTCGCTCGGGCTCTCCGGCCGCGACTGCGTGCTCGCCGTGGTGCCGATGTTCCACGCGAACGCCTGGGGCCTGCCGTACAACGCACCGATGACGGGCGCCAAGCTCGTGTTCCCGGGACCGCGCATGGGTGACGCGGCCACGCTCACGCAGCTCATGAACGAGGAACGCGTGACGCTCGCCGCGGCGGTGCCCACCGTCTGGACGATGCTGCTCAACCACCTGCAGCAGTCCGGCGAGAAGCTCGAGACGCTCGAGCGCACGGTCATCGGCGGATCCGCCGTGCCGCTGCAGATGATCCGCGACTTCCGCGACCGCCACGGCGTGACCGTGATCCAAGGCTGGGGCATGACCGAGACAAGCCCGCTCGGCAGCGTCAGCACGCTGCGGCCGGAGCAGTTGCAGCTGCCGCCGGCAGAACAGGTGCTGCTTCGTGGCAAGGCGGGACATGGCATCTTCGGCATTTCGATGAAGGTGGTCGACGATGAGGGCCGTGAGCTGCCGTGGGACGGCGTGAGCGCGGGCGAACTCAAGGTGAGCGGTCCGTGGGTCTGCCGCGGCTACTTCCGGCTCGAGGATTCCCCGGCCCATCGTGAGCCCGGCTGGTTCGCGACCGGCGACGTGGCCGTGATCCACCCGAACGGGTTCCTGCAGATCACCGACCGCGCCAAGGACGTGATCAAGTCCGGCGGCGAATGGATCAGCTCGGTGGATCTCGAGAACTGTGCCTGTGGCCATCCCGACGTGCTGATGGCCGCGGCGATCGGCGTGCGGCATCCGAAGTGGGACGAGCGTCCAGTCCTGCTGGTCGTGCCGCGCCAGGGCTGCCAGCCGCAGAGCGATTCGATCCTCGAGCACCTGGGCCGGCACTTCGCCCGGTGGCAACTGCCCGACGCGGTCGTCCTGGTCGATGCACTGCCGCTCACCGCGACCGGCAAGATCAACAAGCGATCGCTGCGCGACACCTACGGGCAGGTCCTGATGCAGCAGGCGCAAGCTTCCTGAGCCGACGCTATCGGACGAGTCCTGCACGCACGAATTTAATTCCGAAAGTGTGACGCTCCCCTAACGTCTTGCATCTCGAGTTGAGCGACGGGCCACAGTAACCGAGGCTCCGCACGTCGGCCCTGCGGAGCCCCGCAATGCTCAGGATGGACCCCTCGACACTGCGCCGGGCAGCGGAGCAGCTCAAGCACACGACCGAGCAGCACGCGACCTGGCACGAGGACGTGCTGCGCGCGATCTTTTGCGACGACCTCGCGTCCGAGCACGGAGCGAGCGCCGCCACCGGTCACCGCGAGTGTGCCTTCGGGCGCTGGTTCTACGACGAGGCGCCGAACGGCCTGCGTGACCAGCCGGCTTTCGTCGCGATCGGCAAGGAGCACCAGCGGCTGCACCAGGTCGCGGCGAAGCTGCTGCGCGGCGCCAAGTCCGGCGCCTCCGTCGCGCGCGCCGATTTCGAGGATTTCGTCGCGACCAGCGCGCGGCTCCGCGTCCAGATCGACTACCTGCGTTCCTCGATCGAGGCCGCCCTCGGCAACCGCGATCCGCTGACCGGAGCGCTCGGGCGCATCGCGATGCTGCCCGAACTGCACGACCTGCGCGCGGGGCTGCAGCACGGCGGTCGCGCCTGCACGCTGGTGTTCATGGACGTCGACGAGCTCAAGCGCATCAACGACGACCACGGCCACGGCATGGGCGATGCGGTGCTCTGCGGCGTCGTCGCGCACGTCCAGGAGCACCTGCGCAGTCACGATCGCGTCTACCGTTACGGCGGCGACGAGTTCCTGCTCGCGTTGCCGGGCGCCGACCTCGAGGTGGCGTTCGCGGTCGTCTCGCGCGTGCGCGACGGGCTCGCCGACAAGTTGTTCGTCGCGGGGCCCAGCGGGACGCCGCTGCGGGTGACCGCGTCGTTCGGGCTCGCGTTGCTCGATGCCGAGGAGCCCGTGACCGAGTCCATCAACCGCGCGGACCAGGCACTGCTGCTCGCCAAGACCGCGGGCCGCAACCGCGTGATCAAGTGGGACGCGGCGGTGACCACCAGCACGCGCTGGCGCAGGATCGACGTGGACGCATCGCGCTGAACGCGCGCGCAGGCGACTACCGGCGTGGAGCCGCGGCGAAGAGTTCCGCGAAACGCCGGTCCTCGGTCAGCATGTGGTCCGCCACGACCTCGCCGAGCAGGAAGCGCGTCAGTTCCTCGCGGCTGATCCGCCCCGCCGCTGCCTCCGCCTGCAACCGCAACGCCTTCGCCGTGAGCGCCTCGTGCGCACGGCGATGTCCGGCGAGACCCGGGTAGGCGCGCTGCTCGAGGATCGCCTCCTCGTCGGCGAAGTGGGCGGCGATCTCCGACATGAGCCGCTCGAGGTCCGGCACGAACCGCGGGCTGCCCTTGCGCAACCACTCCAGGATTTGCTCGGAACGCTCGAACAGCTCGCGGTGCTGGCGGTCGATCGTGGGTTCGCCGCACTCGAAGCGCGCCTGCCACTGCAGGTGCATGCGCGGCGGCGCGCCGGTGGCGTCGTCCACGCGCCGTCGCCGATCGACCACCACTTGACCGCCGCCGGCCGCCTTCGCCTGCGCGAGCGCAGACTCGACGCGCGACCACCACGATCCGACCGATTCACCGGGATAGCGTTGCGCGAGCCCGGCACTCACCGTGACCTGGCCGAGTCCGGACCATGCCTTGCGTCCGAACTCGCTCGCCACGCTGAGCGCCAGCGCCTCGGCAGCCTCGAGGCCGTCCGCGACGAGCGCGATGCACCGGCCGAACGCGGTGCGCACGGGCGTCGGTTCAGAAGCAAGCGAGGCGGACTGGAAGGACGACAGCAGGTGGCGGGCGATAACCTCGGCGGCTTCCGCGCCGTGCAGGTGCTCGATCAGCGCGAATCGATCGATGGCGAGCGCGAGCAGCGACACCTCGGGGCCCGACGTCGCGACCACCTCGAGGTACGGCAGGATCAGCGCGGAGTCCGACTCGTCCGTACGGCCCGCTTCGATTTCGGCAGCGCTGCGCGCGGCCTCGGCAAGGTTCGTGGCGTCGGCACGTACATCGGCATTCATCGGCGCGTCCCCCGGGTCCATCCGTTCGGGCGCTCAACCTGGCCACCCGCATCGAACGGGCGAGACTACCCAAGCGGGTCCGCTCACCGCGATTGCGGAATGTGCGGACTTAGGGCCTGTTAACAGGCCCTAGGCCTGCATCCGCCGCAACAGCGCCTCCGACTCGCCGAGCGCCATGACCTTGGGCACGGGGTAGTCGCGCGCGGCCTCGACCATCGCCGCGCGCGCGATCTCGGGCACGTCGGCCGGCGCGAGGGCGGCCATTTTCTCGGGGATGCCGACCGCCCGGTTGAGCTCGCGCACGCGATCGACGAAGCGCTGTGCGAGCACGTCGCGGGGCTCGGTCGCCGTGCCGGCGCCGATCACCACCGCGAGTTCCGCGAGCCTGTCGCGCACACGTGGCTCGTCCTTCAGGAAGTCGAGCACGTACGGCAGCGTGATCGCGTTGGCGAGGCCGTGTGGCACGCCGTACTTGCCGCCGATCTTGTGCGAGAAGGCGTGCACGTAGCCGACGTACGCCTTGGTGAACGCGAGCCCGGCGTAGAAGGAGGCGAGCGCCATCGCTTCGCGCGCCTCGAGGTCCGTGCCGTCGTCGTACGCGCGCCGCAGGTTGCCGAAGATCATGCGCACCGCGGCCGTGCAGTGCCGGGCCGTCTCCGCGTGCGGCCAGCGATTCAGGTAGGCCTCGACGGCGTGGGTCAGCGCATCCATGCCGGTCGCGGCGGTGATCGGCTTCGGCATGCCGCGCATCAGCACGGGATCGAGCGCGGCGGCCATCGGCACGAGTTTCGGGTCGATCACGGCGGCCTTGACGTGCGCGACCGGGTCGGTGACCACCGCCGCAACGGTGACCTCGGAACCGGTGCCCGCCGTCGTCGGAATCGCGAACAGCGGCAGCATCGGCTTCGTGACCCTGAGCATGCCGATCAGGCGCGCCGGGCCCTTGCCCGTGACGACCATCGCGTCGATCACCTTGGCCGCGTCGATCGCCGAGCCGCCCCCCACCGCGAGAACCGCGTCACTGCGGTGAGCCTTCACCGCCTCGTACCCGGCCTGGAGCACGGGATACGTCGGGTCGGGCGTGATGCCGTCGTGCACGGCCACGTCGATGCCCTGCGCTTCGAGCGCGCGCCGCAGCGGCTCGACCAGCCCGAGCCGCACGAGCACGGCGTCGGTCACGACCATCACGCGCCGGAAGCCCAGCTGCCCGATGCTTGCGCACAGGCGTTGCGCGGACCCCGGCCCGACGAACAGCGTGGGCCGCGGAATCGCGACGACGCGCGAGACGGGCCACAGGAACGGCTTCAGCAGGCGGTACGCCAGCAGGCGAAGCTGGAACAGCATGAGGTGCCCCCTGGATTGATGCAGTGCATCATGCGACCGGAAAGCCGTCGCTGCCAAGACGCAATGACCGCAGCGGCCCCTAACGCGCGGTTTCGAGCCACCCGTGCCGGACGAGCGCCTGCTGGTACTCGACGGCACGACGCTCGGCGTAATGGTCAATGGTGAAGCCGAGCGCCGCGAGCAGCAGCAATCCCACCGCAAAGCCGTGGTGCCACGGACGGCCGGACACGAACACCAGGCCGAGCGCGATCAGGGTTGCCGCGACATAGGCGAGCCGGTACGTCGAAAAGCTGCGCACGACCGTCGAGATTCGCGGTCCCTCTTCCGACGCGAAGCGCGCCGGATCGACCGCGTGGAGTTCGACGAGCTGTCGGGCCTGCGCGTCGCTGCGGAAGTATACGGTGCCCCCCACGCCGATGCCGAGGGCGGCCACCACGAGCAGCGCGAGCGCGAGACCGCGGGCGAACGGCTCGCGCGCGTAGAACCAGAGCAGCAGTGCGCCGGCAAGCGCGGCGATCCCGGCGGCGAGGATCCAGAACGCCTCGGCCTTCTCGTCCGCGAAATAGGCGTGCAGCACCTGCTCGGCAGTCATCGTCGGCGGCTCCTCACGGGATCGCGTGCGGCGCCACGCGATGCGCCCAGGGCATGGCCTGCTCGAGCTGCGCGGCCAGCGCGAACAGGCTGGCCTCGTCACCGATCCGCGAGGCGGTGAACAAGAGCCCCATCGGCAGCCCATCGATGGCCCAGTGCAACGGCAGCGACATGGAGGGCTGGCCCGTGACGTTCGCGACCATCGTGAACGGCGCCGCTTCGAACACCGGTTCGAACGCCTCGAGTATCTTGTCGCGCTGGCTGAGCAGTGCCGCGCCGGGCAGCGCGGTCAGCACCTTGAGCGCGGCCCGCCGCGCCGTCGACAGCCCGTACGCGCCGATCGGCAGCGGCGGCAGACCCACCGTCGGCGTCAACAGCACGTCGAACGCGGCCGCCCACGCGAGCCAGCGTCGCGAGAACGACTGCAGCGCCTGCAACGCTTCGGCCACCTCGGCGCCGGGCTGGGCCTCGCCCATCGTCGCGAGCACCCAGGTCGCGAGTTCGAGGTCCTCGCTGCGGGCTGCCCGGCCGACCAGGACCGGCGCCAGCCGCAGCGTGGCGGCCACCTCGGCCGCGATCAGCGAGGCATAGCTCGATACGAAGATCTCGCGCGGCAACGGCAACGCCACGTCGACGAGCTCGTGTCCCAGCGCTGACAGTTGCGTGATGGCGGTCTGGAGCGCCGCGCGATTCTCCGCGTGCAGGGACTTGCCGAGACCCGGATCGAAGCTGAAGCCGATGCGCAGCGGACCCACGGGTGCCTGCACCTCCTCGAGGAACGGACGCGCCGGGGGCGGCAGCTTCATGAGCTGCTGGGGATAATCGCCGCAGGTCGCGTCGAGCAACGCGGCGCAATCGCGCACGGTCCGCGTGACGACGTGCTCGCCGATGAAGCCGAACCAGACGTCGGGCAGCTGCGGGCCGGTCGGATTGCGACCGCGGCTCGGCTTCAGCCCGACGAGACCACAGTTGGAGGCCGGAGTGCGGATGGAGCCGCCGCCGTCGTTGGCGTTGGCGGCCGGTACGATCCGCGCGGCAACCGCGGCCGCAGAGCCGCCGCTGGAGCCGCTCGACGTCCGATCGAGGTGCCACGGATTGCGCGTCGGGCCGAACAGCTCCGGCTCGGTCACGTTCGAGACGCCGAACTCGGGCGTATTGGTCTTGCCGAAGATCACGAGGCCCGCCGCCTTGTAGCGTCGCGTCAGCTCCTCGTCCGCCGGCGGCACGAAGTCGCGAAACAGCCGCGAGCCGCTGCGCATCGGCTCCCCGGCATAGGCCGTCATGAGGTCCTTGAGCAGGAACGGCACGCCGCGGAACGGACCGTCTGGCAGGCCCGCCGCGATCGCGGCGCGCGCCCGCGCCTCCATGAGGTGAATCACCGCGTTGAGCTTCGGGTTCACGGCCGCGGTGCGCGCGAGCGCCTCGTCGAGCAGCTCCCCGGGCGTGACCTCGCCGTTGCGCACGAGCGCGGCGAGACCGAGGGCATCGTGCCGGCCGTAGTCCGCGAAACCCAAGCTTGGCTCTCCCCCGGCCGCGAATCGGTGCCGCATGATCCCGCGTTCGGCGGCCGATTGCGACAGACGCACGCCGGCTTGCAGGTCGCCGGGGCCGGGCGCGAAACTTGCGCGCTCGGATCGACCGGTTCGCAGGACTCCCGACCACCATGACACGCATGCAGACACGGCGCCTGATCGCGCGTTTCGCGCAACTGCTCGCGGCCGCCGTCGTCACCCAGCTCGCACAGGCCGCGCCAGTCACCGCCTCGCGCATCATCGCGGCGGACAAGGAGCCGCAGAACTGGCTCGCGCACGGCCGCACCTACGGCGAGCAGCGCTACAGCCCCCTCACGCAGGTCAACGACGCCAACGTCGGCCAGCTCGGCCTGGCGTGGTCGTATGCGACCGGCACGACGCGCGGCCTGCAGGCCACGCCGATCGTCGTCGACGGGCGCATGTACGCGACGGGCGTCTGGAGCGTCGTGTACGCGCTCGATGCGAAGACCGGCAAGCAGCTCTGGCAGTACGACCCCGACGTGCCCCGCGCCTGGGGCCGCTATGCGTGCTGCGACGTGGTCAACCGTGGCGTCGCGCTGTGGGGCGACGCGCTGTTCGTCGGCACGCTCGACGGGCGACTGGTTTCGCTCGACGCGAAGACCGGCAGGAAGCGCTGGGAAGTCAACACGATCGACCGCACCAAGCCGTACACGATCACCGGTGCGCCGCGCGTCGTGAAAGGCAAGGTGCTGATCGGCAACGGCGGCGGCGAATACGGCGTGCGTGGCTATTTCTCGGCCTACGACGCCCGGACCGGCAAGCTCGCGTGGCGCTTCTACACCGTGCCCGGCAACCCCAAGGACGGTTTCGAGACGCCCGAACTCGAAAAGGCCGCGAAGACCTGGAACGGCGAATGGTGGCTCGGCGGGGGCGGCGGCACGGTCTGGGACTCGATGGCGTACGACCCCGAACTCGACACGCTTTACGTCGGGACCGGCAACGGCTCGCCGTGGGCACGCGCGATCCGCTCGCCGGGCGGTGGCGACAACCTGTTCCTGTCGTCGATCCTTGCGGTCGATCCCGACAACGGCAAGCTCAAGTGGCACTACCAGGTCACGCCGGCCGACAACTGGGACTACACCGCGACGCAGCACATCGTCCTTGCCGACCTGCTGTTCGACGGCAAGCCGCGCAAGGTGCTGATGCAGGCGCCGAAGAACGGCTTTTTCTACGTGCTCGACCGCGTGTCCGGCGAACTGCTGGCGGCGGACAAGTACATCCCGGCCACCTGGGCGAGCCACGTCGACCTCCAGACCGGGCGGCCCGTCGAAACCCCCGAAGGCGACTGGAGCCACGAGACACGCCTGATCGTTCCGGCGGCGTTCGGCGGCCACAACTGGCACCCGATGGCGTACAACCCGAACACGGGGCTCGTCTACATCCCGGCGATGCAGCCGATGGGCATCTACACGCCGTCGCGCGAGTACCTCACCAGCGGCAAGTACACGCGGCGGGAGATGTTCTGGAACCCCGGCGTCGACTGGAACGAGTACACGAAGTCGATCTACGGCCTGCTGCAGCAGTTCAAGGGTTCACTGCCACCCGATCGGGGTTACCTCAAGGCGTGGGATCCCGTCGCGCGACGCACGCGCTGGGAGATCGAACACCCGGCGTTCTGGAACGGCGGGCTGCTCACCACGGCGGGTAACCTGCTGTTCCAGGGTACCGGCGACGGTCGCTTCGTCGCATACGCCGCCGACACGGGTCGAACGCTCTGGTCGGTGCCGACGATGGTCGGCATCGTCGCTCCGCCTGTCACGTATGCGATCGACGGCGAGCAGTACGTGGCGGTGCTCGCGGGCTACGGGGGTGCCGGCGCGGTGACAGGCGGCGACCCGCGCACGATGGCCTCCGGCAAGTACCTGAACGATGGCCACATTCTCGCTTTCAAGCTCGGCGGCAACGCCGCAATGCCGCGGATCGCCGAGCGCAACCAGGACATCCCCGAACCGCCCGCGATCGAGGCGACGGCCGCGCAAGTCGAGAATGGCAAGTACGCCTATACGGCCAATTGCATGGTCTGCCACGGCGCGCTCGCCGTCTCGGGGGGCGTCACGCCGGACCTGCGGCGGCTCTCGGCCGAGAAACACTCGATCTTCAAGCGGATCGTCTACGACGGCGTGATCCACACGGCCGGCATGCCGCGGATGGCGGACCTCGTGAGCGAGCAGGACGTGCACGACATCCAGGCCTACATCGTCCAGCGCGCACGGGAGGACCGCGCGGCCGGGCAGAAGGTGGTGCCCGCGCACAAGCCCTGACCTGAAAATGGGGACACTCCGAATTTCGACGGAAATTCGGAGTGTCCCCATTTTCCCAAACCCGGGTGTCGATCCGGCGACGCGCCGTTCGACCACGGGATACGGAGCCCATGGAGGGCAAGGAGGAACCATGTCGAAAGCCGTAGATGCCGTCCCCGCCGGAATGCACTCGGTCACGCCGCACCTGGTCTGCGACGGTGCGGGGGCCGCGATCGACTTCTACGTCAAGGCATTCGGCGCGGCCGACCAGGGCCGCATGCCCGGGCCGGACGGTCGCCTGATGCACGCGCAGATCCGCATCGGCGACTCGTACGTGATGCTCGTCGACGAGAACCGCCAGTTCGGCATGCTCGGGCCGAAGTCGCTGAACGGCTCGCCGGTGACGATCCACCTCTATGTCGACGACGTGGACCGGTCGTTCGAGCGGGCGGTGGCCGCCGGCGCGACGTCCGTGATGCCGCCGGCGGACATGTTCTGGGGCGACCGTTATGGCGTGCTCGAGGACCCGTTCGGTCACCGCTGGTCGATCGCGACGCACCAGCGCGAGGTCTCCGCCGACGAGATGCAGCAGGCCATCAAGGCCTTCGACCCCAAGTGCGGCACGTGAAGTACCTCTGCCTCGCCTACGAAGACGAGCGTGTGCTCGACTCGCTGTCGCGCGACGAGTGGCAGGCCCTGCGCCAGGAAACGCTCGACTACGTCGACGAACTGCGTGACGCGGGGCACCTGCTCACGACGCACGCGCTGCAGAGCGTGCATGCCTCGACCACGCTCCGGGTCCGGCAGGGCCGCGTCTCGACGACGGACGGTCCGTTCGCCGAAACGAAGGAGACGCTGGGCGGCTTCTTCCTGATCGAGGCGGCCGACCTGGACGCGGCGATCGCGATCGCTGCACGGTGGCCCTCGGCGCGCATCGGCAGCATCGAGGTCCGCCCGATCGAGGAAACACTGCGAGCGGAGGGCCGCTACGCCACCGTCGCGTGAATGACCGGAATCGTGACGAACGAACCGGGCTCCGACGAACACAGGAGGAAACGACATGGGAACCTACGTGGATGGCTTCGTCTTGCCGGTGCCGCAAAAGAAGCTCGCCGAGTATCGCAAGATGGCGCGGCTGGCCGGCAAGATCTACAAGGAACTCGGCGCGCTCGCCTACGTCGAGACGGTGGCCGACGACGTGACGCCGGGCAAGTGGACTTCGTTCCCGCGCAGCGTCAAGTTGAAGCCCGGTGAGACGGTCGTGTTCTCGTACATCGTCCACAAGTCGCGCAAGGACCGTGACCGCATCAATTCGCAGTTCATGAAGGACCCGCGGCTCAAGAAGTACATGGACCCGAAGGCGATGCCGTTCGACGGCAAGCGCATGTTCTGGGGCGGGTTCAAGTCGTTCGTCGAGCTCTGACCGTATGCGCCGCGATGCCGCGAAGCGCTTGCGTTCAGGGTGGGACGGTCACTGAACGAAACGTCAGGTTGATCCGCTCGCCCACGGGGCGCGCTGTCTTCGGCACCGCGTGCACGTAGTAGTGCTGCGTCGGGCCGGCCATCGACAGCACGCTGCCGTGGCCGAGTTCGACGTCCGTGACGGACTTGTGCTTGCGGTGTCGCAGCCTGAAGCGGCGCGTCGCCCCGAGCGACACGGAGGCGATCGCGGGCTCGGCGCCAAGCTCGGGCTCGTCGTCGGCGTGCCACCCCATGCCGTCGCGGCCGTCCCGATACAGGTTGAGCAGGACGCTGTTGTAGCGATGTCCGGTGAGGTGCTCGGCCAGTTGCCTGAGCTCGAGCAGCTCCGCGGTCCACGCGAGGGGCTCGTGCGCGGTGCCTGAGTAGACGTACCGCGCGTCGGCGTCGCCGTGCCACGCGACCAGGCGCGGCACGAGCCGGCGCGCACCGAAGATCACTACGTGTTCCTGCTGCCAGTCGACGTTCGCCCGCAAGGACTCGAACAGCGCGTCGGCGCGCTCGCTGTCGACGGCGTGCGGCCACAACCGCACGTCGGCGTCGGGCAGCTCAAGCCGCAGGCACGGAGGCGTCGGCAGCGGCAGCGGACGGGTCGGCATCGCGCCGCAGCGTAGCCGCGGCGCGGTCGAGATGCACGCGGACGGGTCCGCGCGGCTGCGACTGGCACGCGAGGATCACGCGGTTCGCCAGCTGCTCGCGCGACAGCACGTAGCTGGCGTCGGTCAGCGCGCGAACGTCGCCGTCCAGCAGGCGGCAACGGCAGGTGGTACAGCTGCCGACGCGGCAGCGCGACGGCCACGGCAGCCCGCGGGCAAGCGCAGCCTGCAGGATCGTCTGTCCGGCCTCGACCTCGAACGTCCAGCCGAAAGGCTCGACGTGCACGGTCGTGGGACCCGACGCATCCCGGCCGAACAGCTTGCCGAACATCAGTGCCCCTGCGCCGCCAGTTGCAGTGCGGGTACGCCGCTGGCGCGGTTCGCGGCCGCGGCGAGGCGCCGCTCCGTTGCATCTGCATGGCGGCGGTCCCAGTCGAGCACGAGTGGTGTCATGCGGTCCCGATACCAGCCCGGCACCACGTACACGAGCAGCATGCAGGTCAGGTACCCGTACGGCAGGGTCGGTGCATCGCGGTACGCGCGCAGCTGCCAGAACTTCGCGTCGCCCGCGGCGTGGTGGTGCGAGTGCCGGGCCAGGTTGAACAGCACGGCGTTGCTGAGCGCCTTGTTCGAGTTCCACGAGTGCCGCGGCTCGATCGGCGCGCCCGGATCGCGCACCAGCCCGTAATGCTCGAAGTAGTTGACGGCCTCCAGCACCGAGCGGCCGGCGACGCCCGCGAGCACGAACACGGCGACGCCCGCGAGTCCGGCGGCGAGGCCGAACGCCGCGACGATCACGGCCGACATCAGCCAGCCCCGCAGGTAGCGGTTGTGCAGGGTCCACGTGCCGAGCCCGAGTGTCTCGAGCCGACCGCGTTCGAGGTCGAAGGCGCTGCGCGTCTGGCCCACGACCGAGCGCACGAGGAACGCATAAAACTGCTCGCCGCGCCGGGCCGTGGCGGGATCGGCCGGCGTCGCCAGCCGGCGGTGGTGGCCGTAGACGTGCTCGATCGCGAATTCGGCGTCGAACGTGAGGGCCAGCAGCCAGCGGCCCGCCAGCATGGCACCGCGATCGATCGTGCGATGGGTCAGTTCGTGACCGATGTTCGTGCCCACGGCCGCGAACGTGAGCCCGGCGGAAAGAATGCCGCCAAGCCAGTGCAGCGGGCCGGTCGCCGCACGCGCCGCGAACAGGTCCACACCGGTGCTCGCCTGTACCCACGCGCCGAACCCGAACAGGTCGCCCGAGCCCGCGTGCCAGGCCATCACGAAGCACAGCAGCCCAAGCAGCGGCAATGCCAGGTACAGCGTCGCATCGAGCAGCCGCGGGTGCGCATACGCGGGCTCGGAGAGGTCGTCGCCGATCAGCTCGTCGCCGGCGATCATGACGCCGTAGATCACGGCGACGCCGAGCCACATCCAGGCGCCGCCGAGCGCAAGGCCCAGCACCGTGGCAAGCACGAAGCCGTAGACCCCGAGGAACCGCAGGTAGTGACTCACGATCGTCTCCGCCGTCTTCGCCGGTTTAGAACAAATGTTCTAAACAGAGGATGCGCGGGCCGTGCGATCGTGTCAAACCCGGCCACGGCCCATATACTGCCGCCCGGTCGCCGGACACAGACCGCCCATGCCCCGCCGCACACGCACCGCCACGGTCGAGCCGACCGGCACGCGCGAACGCATCGCCGATGCGGCGCTCGCGCTGTTCAATGCCGCGGGCACGCACGCGGTCTCGACGCGGCACGTCGCGGCACGCCTCGGCATCAGCCCGGGCAACCTGTATTACCACTTCGGCAACAAGGAGGAGATCGTCCTCCA
>DASUMQ010000362.1:0-3936 GCA_036277615.1 Steroidobacteraceae bacterium | reverse complement strand
CGGCCTCACGACCGACGACGGGCGCGCGACGATCCTGATGCCACACCCGGAACGCGTCTATCGCACCGTCCAGAACTCCTGGCATCCGGAAGACTGGAGTGAGGACGGCGGCTGGACGCGCCTGTTCCGCAACGCGCGGGTCTGGGTGGACTAGGGGATAGCGGATAGCGGATAGCGGATAGCGGATAGATAAGAAGGCCGGTGTCGCCGGCCTTTCTTGTTCCTACTAACCGCTATCCGCTATCCGCTTTCTTTCATCCGCCCGATCGGCGTGATCTTGTCGAGCGTTTCCTCGGCGAAGAACCGCCGTACCATCATCGCCTGCTGCAGCTTGCCCTTGCGGACGTAAGTCTCGTACAGCATGTCCTTGACGAGCTCGAGCAGCACGCCGGCCTCGCTCGCGGTCAGCTCCGGCAGCTGCGGCGCCGGGTCCGTGTCGGCGCCGAACAGCACCTTTTTCACGACCGCGAAAGTTTCGTCGTCGATCTCGGCCAGTTCGCGCGCCTCGCCAACCTGCTCGAAGAGCCGCGCGCGGCCCGTCTCGCCGAGGTCCTGGCACACCGCCTGGGCGGTGCGCCGGCACATCGAGGGAAACGCATTGAAGAAGCCTGCCGTGTAGCAACCGAGCGCCTCGCGGAACAGCCGTTCGACGTCCTCGGGCAGGTAGGTGAAGTTGAACTTCTCCTTCGCACGTTCGAGCTCGACGAAGTTGCTGGCGAGTTCGACACGGTTGGCGGCGTACATCTTGACCGCGAACTTGAGGAAGATCGGCGCGCTGCAGGAGTCGCAGCGATAGACCACGCCGACGTGGTTGGGCCGGCTCGCGACCAGTTCCGGGAACTGCGGGACGGAAACCGCGGTGATGTGCGTGTAGACCTGGCAGTGCGGGCACATGACCGCAAGGCTGCGTTCCTGGTCGTGGTGCAGTCGCCCGTTCGAATCGACGTAGACGGACATGGCGTCAGCCTTGGGTGGTCCGAACGTTGTCGTCGTGCGAACGAGTGTACCCCAACGTCTCAATGCCCGCTTCGTTGGCAGGTCGTGCGTCTAGCCGGACGTCGAGCGAGCCCGGTGTGAGCGTCATCCACACGTCGAACCGGGCCTTGTCGACGAGCGGGCGCCACGGGCCGTAGACGCGACCGGGCTCGACCTCGCCCGTCCAGCGCTGGCCGGTCTTCGCCTGCGACCAGACGTCCTCGCCGACTTCGTCCGCGTCGGTGAGCGAGAAGCCTTCGGGCAGGCGCATCGTCTCGCCGGTGTCCGTCTCTGTGCTTGTCTCCGCGGCCACTGGTCGCGCGGTGCGCAGGTAACGGGCGCTCAGTCGTTCGAGCCTGAAGCTCGCGGGAAGACCGAGCTTCGCGGCCCGCTCCTTCCAGACGAGTGTGCGTGCGTCGAGGCGCCATTCGTCACCGCCGATCTCGTAAATCTGCATGCGGCCACTGGGAAACCGCGTCAACGTCACGCGGTAGGTCGTCGCGCCGGTCCGTTCGCAGTACACCTGTGCGACCTTGGCATTCGCCGGAATGCGGTCATAGGTCCGCAGGTGCATGACGGCTGGCCAGTGCGTGTGCGCCAGCACGAACAGCAACACGCCGATGGCGGCATTGCCCGCCGCCGCCCAGGGCCGGTGCGCGAGCCAGCGGCTGAAGCCGATCAGCAGCGCGGCAAAGCCGAAAAAGACGATGACGAGGAGGGCGCCGAGCATCGTCGTGGCTGCCGGCGCTCCGCGCGGTCTCAGCCCTGGAGGACGTGCGCCGAGAGTGCGCCGGACTCGACGAACTGCGCGAGCCGGGTCATGTCGCCGTCCAGGCGATGATCGGCCGCGCGGTAGGGCACGATGTCGCGGATCGCGGCGTGGATGCGCTGCAGTTCGACCGTCGTCGTGAGCGGACGCATCGCATCCAGCGCGTGCGCTGCGGCGAGCAGTTCCACACCGAGCACGCGCGCCGTGTTCTCGCAGATCCTGAGCAGCTTGCGGCCGGCCCAGGGCGCCATGCTGACGTGGTCCTCCTGCCCGGCCGAGGTGGGCAGCGAGTCGACCGACGCCGGATGCGCGTAGGTCTTGTTCTCCGAGACCAGCGCGGCCGCCGTGACGTGCGCCATCATGAACCCCGATTCGAGCCCGGGCTCGGCCGCGAGGAACATGTTCAGGTTCGGGTTGACGCGCCGATCGAGCAGGTCGATGCGTCGCTCCGACGTGCTCGCCAGTTCCGCCACGGCGATGGCGAGGAAGTCGCTGATGAAGCCGATCGGTTCGGCGTGGAAGTTGCCGCCCGAGATCACGTCCTCGCCGAAGATCAGCGGGTTGTCGGAGACGCCGTTGACGGCCTGCGCGAGCACATCGCGCGCGTGCGCGAGCGTGTGCTCGACTGCACCGTAGACTTGCGGCATGCAGCGCACCGCGTACGGATCCTGCACGCGTTCGCAGTTCTCGTGACTGCGCCGGATCTCGCTGTCGGATTCGAGCAGGGCGCGGATCTTGCGCGCGGCGGCGATCTGTCCGGGCAACCGGCTCACCTGCTGTACGCGGTCGTCGAACGGGGCGTGACTGCCCGCGAGCCCCTCGACGGTCATCGCGCAGCAGACCACCGAAGCATCGAGCAACCGCTCGGCGCGAAACATCCCCTCGAGCGCGAGCGCGAGGCTCAGTTGCGTGCCGTTGAGCAGTGCGAGCCCTTCCTTGGCCTGCAGCTCGAGCGGCTCGAGCCCCACGGCGGCCATCACCTGCGGGCCCGCAAGCGCGCGTCCGTCCGGCAGCGTGGCTTCGCCCTCGCCGAGCAGCGCGAGCGTCATGTGCGCGAGCGGCGCGAGGTCGCCCGACGCGCCGACCGAGCCCTGCGACGGAATCACCGGCAGCACGTCGGCATCGAGCAGCGCCATGAGCGCATCGACGACCTGCGTGCGCACGCCCGAAAATCCGGCGGCGAGTGCGTTCGCCTTGAGCAGCAGCATCCGCCGCACGATCGGCGCCGGCAGCGGGTCGCCCACCCCGCAGGCGTGACTGCGCACGAGGTTGAGCTGCAGCCGGCGCGTCTTGTCGGCGGGAATCACGCGGTTCGCAAAGGCGCCGAACCCCGTGTTGATGCCGTACGCCACGCGACCGGAGTCGATCGTCGCGGCGACCGCCGCCACCGACTCCGCCATGCGATCGCGGGCCGCTGCCGCGATGCGGACGGCCGGGCGCTCCGCTTCGTACCGGCGCAGCTGGTCGAGCGTGAGCGCCGAGCCGTCGAGTTCGAGCGCGGGAACGGGCTGCTTCTGCTCAGGCATGCAGGCTGCGATACCTCATCCGGTGCGGCTGCTCGGCATCGTCGCCGCGCCGCTTCTTGAGGTCGTCGACGTACTCCGAGTAGTTGCCCTCGAACCAGACTACCTCGCTGTTGCCCTCGAAAGCGAGGATGTGCGTCGCGATGCGGTCGAGGAACCAGCGGTCGTGCGAGATCACGACCGCACACCCCGGGAACGACAGCAGCGCTTCCTCGAGCGCGCGCAGCGTCTCGACGTCGAGGTCGTTGGTCGGTTCGTCGAGCAGGATCACGTTGCCGCCTTCCTTGAGCACCTTGGCGAGGTGCACGCGGTTGCGCTCGCCGCCCGAGAGCTCGCCGATCGACTGCTGCTGCTGCGAGCCGCGGAAATTGAACCGGCCGACGTAAGCGCGCGAGGGCGTCTCGTAGTTGCCGACCTTGAGCATGTCGAGGCCGTTCGAGATTTCCTGCCAGACCGTCTTCCGGTCGTCGAGCGACTGGCGCGACTGGTCGACGTGGGCGAGTTGCACGGTCGGGCCGATGCGGATCTCGCCCGCGTCGGCCTGCTCCTGCCCCGTGATCATGCGGAACAGCGTGGTCTTGCCGGCGCCGTTCGGGCCGATGATGCCGACGATGCCACCCTGCGGCAGGTTGAAGTTCAGGTTCTCGAACAGGAGCTTCTCGCCGTAGG
>DASUMQ010000361.1:0-23867 GCA_036277615.1 Steroidobacteraceae bacterium | reverse complement strand
CTACCCCTCGAATCGTCCCCGCTACCCACTTCGGACTCAATCCATCGATTCGCGCTGGCTATAGTCGTCGTCGGACACACTCGTCACAGCGCGAGCAAGGGGCGACCATGAAGGCAACCACGAAACTCTGGTACGGGCTTGGGGTGACCGTCGCGCGCGCCGGTGCGGCGGCCGTGGCGGGCACGGCGCTGCTGCCAGCAGCGTTTGCCGGACCGGCCGGTGAAGCGGGTGAGGGTGGTGAAGGCGCGCAACCGGCGGCGCAAGGCGCGCCGGCGGGAGCAGGGGGCGAGTCCGGCTACTCGGTGTTCCCCGGCAACATCGACAAGGCGGTCAGCAACATCTTCGCCGGTGAAGGCGGTGAAGGGGGTGCGGGTCTGAGTCTGATGTGGCCTAGCATCACGATTCCGGCGCTGTCGAGCACGGACATTGAGAAAGTCGTGTCAGGCAACACGCTGCGCACGGATGGACATGTTGCGTGGTACTTCACGCCGGACCGGCGTATCGAAGGCGGGTTTGTGGAGTGGAAGCCCACGGAACAGCAGTCGTGTCCAGCGAACGAGGTTGCGACGGACGCGTTCTACCGCGGGACCGACGGCATCTGCTACACCTACAAACTGTATGAATCGAAGGGCACTTGGTCCGTCCGCGACAATCAGCTTTGCCTCAAGGTAAGCTGGCCCACAGGCGCAAAGAACGACTGCCGCTACATCGCCATCCTGCTCGACGACATTGCGCTGTTCGACGAGAAGGGAAAGATCGACGGCAAGGGCATGAAGTTGTTGAAGGGCAGATCCCTGGCAGAGTAGGCGCGGCACGTCACGCGGTCTGCTGCTGCATCGTCAGAGGTTTGCGTCGGTCAATCGCCCAGATAGGCCCGGCGCACCTCGGGATGGTCGCGCAATGCGTCCGCGGCGCCAGAGAAGACGATTTCGCCTTGGCGAAGCACGTGGGCATGGCCCACCGAACGCAGGCTCAGCTGCACGTTTTGCTCGACGAGCAGGAGAGCCACGCCGGTCCCGGACAGACGGTCGAGCACCTCGAAGATCTCTGCGACGATCTTGGGCGCAAGGCCAATCGAGGGTTCGTCGAGGATCAGCAGCTTTGGCCTCGTCATCAACGCGCGACCGATGGCCACCATCTGCTGTTCGCCGCCGGAGAGCGTGCCGACCATTTGCCGCGACCGTTCCCGCAGCCGCGGAAAAAGATGAAGTACGAAGTCCAGGCTGCTCGCCCGGTGTGCCTTGGCCTCGCCGAACGTAGTCGCGGCAGTCAGGTTCTCGAGGACCGTGCAGCCAGGAAAGAGCAGCCGGCCCTCCGGTACCGTCGCGATGCCGGCACGTGTGCGACGAGAGGCGGACGTGGCGCCGATCGAGGCGCCGTCCCACTCCACGCGACCGCTGCGCACGGGCAGCAGCCCGTTGATGACACGTACGATCGTGCTCTTCCCGGCGCCATTGGAGCCGACGAGCGCTACGCGCTGACCCACCGCGATCTCGAGACTGATGCCACGGATCATGTCGGCCTTGCCGTAGCCGGCGGAGACGTCGTCCAGCCTTAGAGTGCTCATGACGGTGCCGAGCCCAGGTACGCTTCCTGCGTGCGTGGATCCGCAATGACGTCACGGGTCGGTCCCTCGAGCAGGACCTTGCCGAAGGTGAGGACGACGGCTCGCGGACACAGGCGGCTAATGACGGGAATCGAGTGCTCGACGACGATCACCGCGATCCCTTCGCTGGGGAGTTGGCGGATGCGGTCGCACATCTCGGCGGCCTCGGTCGCAGTCAGTCCTGCAAGCATCTCGTCGAGCAGCAACAATTTCGGACGGGTGGCGAGGGCACGGGCGATCTCGAGTCGGCGCAACTGGGCGACGTTCAACTCCTCGGCGTCGACGTAGGCAACGTCATGCATGCCGATACGCTCGAGCACGGCCTCCGCGGCCGCCTCCGCTGCTCGGGCGGTCCGATGGTGCAAGAAGGCGGCCACTTTCACGTTCTCGAGCACGGTCATGCCGCGAAACGGCTTCACGATCTGAAACGTTCGGGCGAGGCCGCGGCGGCAGACCTCATGCGGGCGCCTGCCGTCGATGCGGTGCCCGTCCAGACGAATCTGACCAGCCGTCGGCGCCATCGCGCCGGCGACGCAATTGAAGAGTGTGGTCTTGCCGGCTCCGTTCGGACCGATGATCGCGAAGATCTCTTTTGCTTCGACGGTGAAGCTGACGTCACTGAGCGCCTGCAAACCGCCGAACGACTTGCTCACGTTGCGCAGTTCCAGCACCGGCGTCATGAGGCCACCCCCGGCGCCTCGTCACCGCGGCGCCGGATTTTCCGGCGCTGTCGACGCGCAATGAACCAGCCCGCGATCCCTTGCGGCAGGACCAGCGCCAGCACGGCCAGAAGGACCGCATAGACGATGAGGTCGCCGCCAGGAATGGGCGTAATTCCTCGCAGCACGACGCTGAAAGGTACGAGGATCACCGCACCGACCAGCGGTCCCCACAACAGCGACATGCCGCCGATGATCGAATAGACGAGCATCTGGACCGAGAGGTCGATTCCGAGCACCGAGCGCGGATCGACGAACGCGACGTAGTTCGCATAGAAGCTGCCACACAGGCCCGCGACACCGGCGGTGAACATGAAGCACCACAGCTTGTACGCTCGTGCGTGGACGCCCAGCGCCTCGGCCGCCTCCTCGTTGTCCCGCAGCGCCCGCCAGTAGTAGCCGGTTCGCGACCTCATCAGCAATTCACCGGCGCTGACGACGCCGATCAGGATCGTTCCGATGATCAGCCCGTAAGGCCATCGCTCGAAGAACTGCAGGTGGAACGGCGAATCGTCCGGAGAAGTCGGCAGGATGATGCCGTCCGACCGACCCAGGGCGACGCTGGCGGACACGGCAAAGAATGCCACTTCGTTGAACGCCAGCGTTGCGATGGCGAAGAAATAGCCGCGCAACCCGTAGCGGAAGCACAGCATCCCGATCACCGCCGCAGCGGCGACCGACAGCGCGATGCCGAGCGGCCAGGTCACGAGCGGTGGCAACCCATGCGCGGATGCACCCCACGCGACGCTGTACGCGCCGATGCCGACGAAGAGGGGGTGACCGAGGGACATCAGCCCCGTCAACCCCGCCATCATGTTCCAGCAGACGGCGAGCGTGCCGAAGAAGCAGGTGAGAATGAAGATGTCCATGAAATACGGGTCGCCGCTCGCGGCAAGGAAGGCCGTGAGTACCAGGGCGGCAACGAACGCGCTGGTCCGTAAGTTGCTCATGAGCGGCCGCCGAGGCTCATCAGCCCCTCGGGCTTCATCAGCAGGATCAGGATCAGGATTGCGAACGGGACGGTGGCCGCAATCGACGCCGACAGCCACGTGACTGCAATGCTTTCCGCAAGACCCACGATCAGCGCCCCGACGAAGGCACCCTTGAAACTGCCGAGACCTCCGACGATGACGATGACGAACGCCTTCAGCGTGAACAACGCCCCGACATGCGGGTTGACGTAGAGGATCGAAACGAGGAGCGGTCCAGCGACCCCGAGCGTGCCGATACCGACCGCCATGGCCCACCGGTAGACCGCTCCGATGTCGATCCCTGAGAGTGCAGCTCCGTCGCGTGACTGGGCCACCGCGCGCATCACCAGGCCGAAATCGGTGCGTTTCAGGACCAGCGCGAGCAGCCCGAGCAGCAAGAGGGAAAAGCCGGCGGCGATGAGATGGTTGAACTGCACGACGACGGGACCGAGCGCGATGCCTTCGGTCGACCGCGGCTGGGTGACGAGCAAGTTGTCGCCGGTAAAGAAGACGAGCGCCAGGTGCTGCAGCAGCAACGAAAGGCCCAGTGTCACCGCCATCTGGTTGATCTCGGGCGCATCGAGCGCAAAGCGCACCACGGTGCCGTGCAGCAGCACCCCCACCAGCATGAGCCCTGGCGTCACCAGCGCGATCGCGAGGATCGGGTCGATACCGAGCAGTGCCCAGGCGAAGTACCCGGCATACATCGCAATCATCAGGAACTCGCCGTGCGCGAAATTGACGATGCGCATGACGCCGAACACCAGCGTCAGGCCGACCGCGACGAGCGCGTAAATCGCGCCGTTCGCCAGGCCGCTGACGATGGCCTGCAGGAGGATTGCGAACGACACGGACGCCTGCTGGCCGCGCTCGCGTGGCAGCTTCACGGGCTGGCTCGCCACGGCCTCGGGCCAGACGGTGACGAACCGTCCGTCAATGACCTGCGACATCACGTTGCCGACGTGGTTCTGGCCGTGCTCGTCGAAGGCCAGGGCGTCGTTCGGCAGCAGCGATGCGGGTCCCTCGCTGACCTTCAAGTGACGCAGCGCATTTCGCAGCTTGATCCGGTCCCGGCTGCCCGCGGCTTCCGCGGCGAGCGCAACGGCCCACGTCGCGGCATAGGCCTGCGCAGCGTTGCTCAGGGGGGCCGTGCCGTAGGCCGCTTCGTACGCCCGGACGAACTGCTCGGTCGCCGGCTTCCTGACGTCGGCCATCCATTCGACGATGCCGAACGTGCCCTCGACCGACGGCCCGAGCTGGAGCAGCGTCGGATGAACGTGGCCGCCGCCGTAGCCGAGCACCAGCGGTTTGTACCGTTGGGCCGTGAGGGCGCGCAGCAACACGGATTCGTCGTCGACGTAGCAGACGATCAATACGAGGTCTGCGCGACTCGCCTTCAGCTTTGCTGCCTGCGTCGACAGGTCCGGGGAACCCGTGCGGAAGGTCTCCTCGGCGACGATGGCGATGCCGTGCCTCGGCAAGATCGCCTTGTAACCGTTCGAGACCGCCTGGCCGAACGGCCCATCCTCGTAGGCGATCGCGACCCGGGTGATGGCGATCCCCTTCTGGCGCAGATAGCGAATGAAGCCCACCACGTCTCGAGCGGCCCAACTCCCCTTGGGCGAGACGCGAAAGACGAACTGAAGGCCTTGCTCCGTGATGGAGTCGGTGACGGCGCTGGTCACGATGAACGGTGTGCGATAGCGCTCCGCGACCTGCATCGACGGTATCGTCACGGCAGAGGCCCACGCCCCGAGCACGGCGCTGACGCCTCGGCGTGAGATCAGGCGCTCGGCCTCGCTGCGACCCGTCTCGGGCTTCGATTGCGTGTCTGCGACCACCAACTCGACCCGGGCTCCGCCAAGTGCAGTGATGCCGCCGGCTGCGTTGATTTCCCGCGCGGCGAGTTCGTGCGCCTTGAGCAGGCGTTCGCCATCGGCCGCGGTGGCGCCGGTCAACGGCACCAGGACGCCGATCTTGAGCGGATCGGGCGCGGCCTGGGCGAGGGAGATCGAGGCAGTGACACCTGCGAGCGTCGTCAGCAGCGTTCGTATGTGGAATCCCGGCAACCCGCTTTTCTCCCGAGGCGTGTGCTCGTTCAGCGCGCGGTGAATCCCCCATCGATGGGCAACGCGACACCGCTGACGAACGAGGCGTCGTCGGAAGCAAGCCACAGCGCGGCGTGGGCAACTTCCTCCGGTCGGCACAGCCGCCCCATGGGCACTGCTGCAAGCAGGCGCGCCTGGTTTGCCTCGGCTTCGGCGGCATCGCCCGAGCGACCGGTAAAACCGATCCTCATCGGCGTATCCGCGAGGCCGGGGCAGACGACGTTGACGCGCACGCGGTCAGCCGCGAAGCGTATGGCCAGCGATTTGGTCAGGCCGACGATGGCGAATTTGGAGGCCGAGTACACCGGGCTGAACATCGAACCCACGAGGCCCGAGACCGATGCTGTGAAAATCACCGAGCCTCCGCCACGTGTACGCATGTGCGCGATGACTTCGCCGGCGCCCAGGACCGCCGAGGTCACGTTCAGCGCGATCGCTTTTTCGTACTCGCCGAGGTCCAGGTTCTCGACCCCGCCGGGGCCCGGGGTGCCGGCGTGGGCCCACAGGACGTCGATGCCGCCGAGCTTGCTTGCGGCTTCGTTGATGGACCTTCGGACCTCCTCGGGTCGCGCCAGGTCGGCCTGCACCGTTTCGATCGACATCCCCTGGCGCTTGATCGCGGCCGCAAGCTGGGCGAGGGCGGACGCATCGATATCGATCGCCGCGACACGGGCGCCTTCACGCAGGAAGAGCTCAACGCCAGCGCGTCCCATGCCCGAGGCGGCTGCGGTGATGACCGCGAGTTTTCCCGCGAGGCGCATGAGATTGACCTCTCGATCGTGCTGATCTGACTAGGCGTACGGGTCGGCGAAACGCCCGGTGGTGCTGATCACGGTCGTGCGGGTTTCAAGATAGCCGTCGAGGCCCTCGAGCCCGTTTTCACGGCCCCAGCCACTTGCCTTGAAACCGCCATAGGGCGTCGACCAGCGGATGTATCGGTACGTGTTGACCCAGACCATGCCGGCGTCGATGCGCGCGGAAACACGCAGGGCACGCCCCACGTCCTGCGTCCACAGGCCGGCCGTGAGCCCGTAGGGCGTGTCGTTGGCGAGCGCGATGGCTTCGTCTTCGCCGTCGAACGGGATCAGCGCCGCGACCGGCCCAAAGATCTCCTCGCGCGCGATCCGCATGTCGTTGCGGACGTTGGCGAAA
The DNA here is from genome assembly GCA_036277615.1 of Steroidobacteraceae bacterium. Taxonomy (GTDB): domain Bacteria; phylum Pseudomonadota; class Gammaproteobacteria; order Steroidobacterales; family Steroidobacteraceae; genus RPQJ01. The sequence goes on along the minus strand of DASUMQ010000361.1, from coordinate 17,311 downwards.
ACCGTCGGCTCGATGAAATAGCCGCCTGCCAGTTCAACTTCCTGCAGGCGTCGTCCTCCCGCGACGAGTTCGGCGCCGTCGTCGCGCCCGATGTCGACATAGGACAGCGTCTTGGCAAGCTGCTCGGCGTGCGCCTGCGGGCCCATGTGTGTGGATTCCAGCAACGGCGGGCCGACCCGCACTCGCTTGGCACGACGGACAAACTCTTCGACGACCCGCGAGTAAACCGGTCGCTCGACGAGAACGCGCGAACCGAGAGCGCAGCTCTGCCCGCACAGGGCCCACGCCGAACCTGTCGCCGCATTCAGGGCCTGCTCGAGATCGGCATCGGCGAAGATGATGTGCGGCGCCTTGCCGCCAAGTTCGAACGTGAAGCGTTTGAAGGTGTCGCCGCCGGCACGCAGGATCGCCTTCGCGGTCTCGCCTTCGCCGGTGAAGGCAATCTTGGCGACGTCGGGATGCTGCACCAGCCGTTCGCCGGCGCCGCCCTTGCCGAAGCCCGGGACGACGTTGACGACGCCGGGCGGAATTCCGGCCTGTTCGAACAGCCGGGCCAGCTCGAGCGACGTGACGGGCGTCTGCTCCGCCGGCTTCAGGACGACCGTGCAGCCGGCGGCGAGCGCCGGGCCGAGTTTCCACATCGCCGCCATCAGTGGCACGTTCCACGGCGTAATCGCGCCGACGACGCCCACCGGCACGCGCGAGGTGAAGGCGTGCACGCTGTCATCGATCGGAATGGTCCGGCCCCCATGCTTGTCGGCCATGGAGGCGTACCAGTGGTACGCGTTGGCGTGCCCTCCGACGTCCGCGCGTGATTCGCGCAGTGCACGACCGGAGTCGCGCGTTTCGAGCACGGCGAGGTCCGCCGAACGCTCGCGGTAGAGATCGGCGAAGCGCCGGAGTATTGCCGCACGCTCATGTCCGGGCATGCGGCTCCACGTGCGGAAGGCTTGCCGCGCGGCCGCGACGGCCTTGTCGACGTCCCTGGCGCCGCCGTGAGCGACGAGCGCCCAGGGCTTCCCCGTGGACGGGTCGATGCTCTCGAGCACGCCACCGTCTTCCGGCTCGATCCACGCCCCACCGATGAAGAGGCGCGGATAGCGGGCGAGGGTGTCGGCGGCGAGCGGTCTCATGGGCGGACGGGCGTGGCGACGTCGGCGAGGTTGCCGTAAACGACTTCACCGGCGTGCATCGTGAGCAGCACCTTCGTTTTCGCGATGTCGGTCTCGGCGCTCTTGAACACGTCGCTGTCGACGACGACCAGGTCGGCATTCTTGCCCACGGTCAGCGAGCCGCTGCGGTCGTCGACCCTGAGCGCGTACGCCGAGTTCAGAGTGTAGTTGCGGATGGCCTCGGGCAGCGAGATGCGTTCGACGGGCGAGAGCCTCGGGCCTTCGGTGGCCCCCGGGTGCCGCCTCGTCAGGGCAACCTCGATGCCCTGGAACGGTTCCGCGGGGCCCACGGGCCAGTCGGACCCGTACGCGACTTTCCCGCCGGCACGCATCAGGCTCGAGACCGGGTACATGTGCTCCATGCGCGCCGGTCCCACCCGCACCGCGACGAGTTGCATGTAGTCGTCCAGGCTCGCCCACAACGGCTGAAAGACGGCGACCACGCCCAGCTCGGCGGCGCGCTTGAGGTCGGCGTCTGAAATCAGGTTGTCGTGCGAGATCAGGTTGCGTCGCTCGCGCGGACCGTTGGCTTCGCGGGCCTTGGCGAACGCGTTCATCGCGGCACGCACGGCGCCGTCGCCGATCGTGTGCATGTGCAGCTGGAATCCTTTCGCGTCGAGTTCCACGGACGCGCGCTCAAGCACGGCCTGGTCGACCTGCAGTTCACCGTGGTAGCCGGGCTTGTCGGCATAGGGCTCGAGCAGGGCGGCGGTGCGTTGCACCGGCACGCCGTCGAGCAGGAACTTGACCGTCCTGGCGTCGACGCCCGCCTTGGCGAGCCGTTCCGAGGCCGCGACCAGATCGGGAATCTGCTCCACGCCACGAGCGCGGTCCCAGCCGAGTGCCAGGGTCGCGTAACCCTTCAGCCCACCGTCGCGAACGAGCGCAGCGTACGTCTCCGGCACGCCCGGCGGAATCGCCTGGCCCGGTTGTTCACCGGAGATCGGCACCAGCGCGTCGTGCCAGCCGACGATGCCGATCGAATGCAAGTGGTCACGCGCGTAGATGAGCGCCTTCAGGCGGTCCTTGTCGGACGGCGGGGGGACTTTGCTCAGCACGAGTTCGACCGCCGCTTCCTGCAGCCCACCGATCGGCTCGCCCCGGGCGTCGCGGTCGATGCGCCCGTTGGGCGGGTCCGGCGTATCACGCGTGATACCCGCGGCCTCGAGGCCCTTCGAGTTGACCCACAGGCCGTGGCCGCCCACGTTGGCGAACGCTGCCGGTCGATCCGGCAGGATCTCGTCCAGCAGTTCCTTGTGAGGGACGCCCTCGGGCTTGAACAGGCCATCGCGCCAGCCCACGCCGTAGAGCCAGCCCGTGCCCGGCTCATCCTTGGCGCACTTGGCGATGATTTTCTGGTAGTCCGCGGGCGAATTGCCGTCGTAGAGCGGGCAGCGCGCGTGGCTCAAGCCACCCCACACCGGATGCGTGTGCGCGTCGTGGAAGGCCGGCAACACGAGCCGGCCGCCGAGGTCGAACACCTGTGTCTTCGGCCCGATGAGGGCGGCGGTGTCGTCGTCGTCGCCGAGCGCCACGATGCGACCGCCGCGTACCGCCAGCGACGATCCCGTCGGCTTCGCGTCGTCGACCGTGTACAGCTTCGCGTTCTTCAGCACCAGGTCGGCGGCGGTCGAGTCGGCGGCCTGCGGCGCTTGCCCGCAAGCCGCCACCCACAGCACCAGTGCCAGGATCGATGTCTGCCGGAGCTTTCGCACTGGCTGCCTCCTCACGACCAGTGCGGTCGCATCCTCGCTCAGAACTTTTTCGTCACCGTGCCGAAGATTACTCGCGGCAGGGCCGGTGAGCAGATGGCCGAACCGCACGAGCTGAAATACTCCTTGTCGGCGACGTTGTTGACGTTGAGCTGGACGTTCCAGTCCCTGTAGCTCACTTCACCCATGGCATCGTAGAGCGTCACCGACGGCGTGATCAGGCCGGCCCCATCGTCCTCGTCGCCGTTGTAGCGCACGCCCGCACCGATTCGCCACGCCAGGTCGTCGTTGACCACGAACGTCTTGTTGAACCACGCCGACGCGATGGTCTCTGGCAGGTTCGGCACCCGGCTGCCTGCGGGCGCGTTGGTCGTGCCCTTGAGCACTTCCGCGTCCATGTCGGTGTAGTTGGCGTTGATGCCGAAGCCGTTGTCGAGATTGAAGATCACCTCGATCTCGAAACCTTTCACACCAATCGCGCCGCCCTGCAGGAAATTCTGGATGTTGTCGGGATCCTGGCTCAGGAAGCCGGTCTCCTCGATGTCGAAATACGCAGCGCTGACGAGGCTGTTCTTGTTGGGCTGCCACTTGACGCCGCCCTCGTACTGGCGTGCTTCCTGCGGGTCGTAGTGATTGCCGTAGAAATCCGTGCCGAACAGCGGCGTGAACGACTCCGAATAGTTGGCGTAAGGGGACACGCCCTCGACGACTTCGGCGATGATGCCCGCCTTGTAGGTGTCGGCGTCGGTCTTTTCCTTGGGCGAGCCCGGCGAGTCGTACTTCGGGTGAGAGAACCGCTGGTTGTCGGATTCGTCGCGCCGGGCACCGAGCACGATCGAGACCTTCTCACCCACCTTCATCTGATCCTGCAGGTACAGGCCCAGTTGGTTGCTCTCCGTCTTGTACCCGCCGGTGAAACCGTACGTGAACGGCGCACCGTAAACCGGATTGTAGACGTCGATCGGCGGCGGGGCACCGCCCGCCCAGCAAGGCGGACCCGTGAAGGTGCCACAGGAGAAGCCTTCCTCGCGGCTGTGCTCGAATTTGGTGTAATCGAGGCCGACCAGCACCTTGTGCTTCAAGGGACCCGTGTCGAAGTCGAGCTGCACGTTGGTGTCCGAATTGGTGACCTTGTAGTCGCCGACGAGGACGTAAAATTCCCGGTTCATCAACGTCCGCTCGGGATCGGCGTACGAGCAACAGCCCCAGACCTCGGCGTAGTCCACGTCCGAATCGAGGTAGCGGTTGCTTGTCGAGAACGCCACCATGTCGTTGAACCGGTGCGTGAAGAGCAGCGTCACCCCGTACTGCTCCGTGTCCATGTGATTGAAGCCCGGCTCGCCGATGAACAGGTCGTGCTTGACCGGTGGATCGCCGGCGCCGCTGTTGGCGTTCAACGTCTTTTCGGTGGGCAGGTACGTGTGCGTACCCATGTCTTCCTTCTGGTACAGGCCGATCAGCGTGAGCTCGGTGCGGTCACCGGGTCTCCAGGTGATCGACGGCAACAGGACGTCCTTGTCGTTGGCCTGACCCTCGGAGATCAGCTCGCCGTCTCTGGTCATGCCGACGAGGCGGCCGGCGAACTGCTCGCCCAGCGGCCCGGTGATGTCCGCCTGCACGGCGAAGAGATCGAAGTTGCCGGCCTGCACGGCGATCTCCCCGCCAGCCTCAAACTTGGGGCGCTTGCTTACGGCATTGACCAGTCCACCGGAACTGCCGGCGCCGTACATCACCGCAGAGGGACCGCGCAAGACTTCGACGCGCTCGAGCGTGTACGTCTCCTGTCGCGAGCCATAGATGAAATCCGGCGTCGTGTTCAGTCCGTCGACGTACTGCTTCAGTGCGAAGCCGCGCAGCGAGAAGAAGTCGCCGCGGACCTCGAGGCCCTGACGCTCCGTGTCGACACCGGAGTAGCGGAACACTTCCTGGTAGTTCTGCGCGCCCCGCTCGGAGATCTGCTCGGCGGTCACCACGCTGATCGACTGCGGGATCTCGATCAACAGCGTGTCCGTCTTCGTGGCGCCCTGGACACGATCGGCCAGTACCACGATTTCTTCGAGTTCCCGTTCCTGGGCCCGTGCCGCGGCAGCGAGCGCCAAGGTGGAAAAGATGACCCAGCTAAGCTTGTTCATGATCGGTTCCCCGTTTGGAGCTGCGCCGGCTCCGTGCTGCACTGATGCATTCCGACACTAGGGTCGCGCCTGCGTGGTGGCTAGCCCTCTACCCATCGGCCAGCAGCGACTACCCGCTCGCTCCAATTCGCTGGCCTCGTCGCATCGCTCGCGACTCGCGCGCGCGACCAATCCACAGCACCCACAGCCAGACGAGCGTGACCGTCCCGCCCAGCCACATCACCGTTGACGACCACCAGCCGCCCGCGAGCAACAGGACACCGGGCGTCGCGGCGGCCAGTGCGAGGAGCCGGCGTCGATGCGAAGTAAAAGGCTGGCGTGACGCGGAATCGCCTTCCTGCACACGCAGGCGCTTGGCATCGCGCAACCCGATCCATGCGAGAAGGAGGGTGCTGACGGCTGCGGCCAGCAGTGCGAGCGTGACCTGCATCAGCCTGGCGCGGCCGGCGCGTCGACGGTAGACGCGGGCTCCGCGGGCTCCGGCATTTCCAGCGGACGGCGCGACGCGCGCAACGCCCAAGCCGCACCGACGAGCAGGGCCAGGTCGACGGCAATGACCATGCCGAGGTCGCTGCCGACCAGTTGCGGCCACGACGGTCCTCCGGAGAGCCACCGCACCAGCGGCAAGGCGGCCAGCAGCGACGCCGTGGCAGCGAGCAGCCGCTGTCGGGGATCACTTGCAAGCCAGCACGTGAGCGCCGCGATCACGGCGGCGCAGAAGTACGCGGCGAGCATCCATCCATAGGACGCGACGCCCGCCGCACGTGCCAGGAAATAGGCTAGGGCGATCGAAGCCAGCGCGACGGGCAAGCCGTAACCCACCCAGATCGTCACGTGGCCGAACCTGCGCCACAGGACCGTCGCCTGGCGTCGCTGCGTCCACAGGAGCAGGCCCGAAAGCGTGACGTATGCGAGGCAGAACGCGAGCGAAAACCACAGCGCCTTCGAGGCGACCCCGGCGAACCGGCCGAAATGCAGACCCCCGACAAATTCGTTGGCGGCACCGCCAGCCGACGGGGCCTTGCCCAGCCCAGGGCGTTGCGCGACGAACGCGCCGTTCGCACCGCTGTAGACGTACCTCGTCGGGCGCAGGTCGCGGTCATCCGGCGACATCGAGACCAGCACGGCGGCGTCCTGGCGCCCCCAGTGCAAGATGTCGACGCGATCGGGTGACGTGCCGGAACGCGAACGGGCGTCGATGAGCATCGCGTCGATGTCGCTCATGGGCGCAGGGGTCGGGTCTTCCGCGAGCGCGGCACCTTCGAAGAGTTCGAACATCGGCGTTTGTTCGCCGCCATACCCGAACTGCGCGATCACCGGCTGCCCGAGCGGGACGAAGAGGCTGAGATAACTGCCTGTGAAGGCAAGCAGTACGGCGAAAGGCAGGTTCCAGGAGCCGGCTACGGCGTGGAGGTCGCGCGACAGCAGCTTCGGCACCCGTCGCCGCAGCGTGAACAGGTCCCTGATCAGGTACCGGTGCACCAGCAGGCCGGAGATCGTGATCACGAGCAGCGCGAGGCCGATCGCGCCGGTCAGCAGCATTCCCCACGGAAATGGAATGTGCAGGCTGACGTGCAGGTCGACGAGGAACTTCGCGAGACCACGCGGTTCGTGCGCACGATTGATGTCGTCCTCGACGCCTTCGAACCGTTCGACGATGCGACCGTCGCGCCGGTCGAACTCGAAGCCGACACCGTGGGCGAATACGAAGCCGTCCGGTGCGACGTCGTGACGGTGGAAAAATGCCCACAGCCGATCGCCGGCCACCGGGTACACGGCGACAGCTTCGTGGAATCTTGGATCCACCGTCGCGGCGGCCGCCACCAGGCTCCGGCTCATGCCCGGATCGAGCGCCGCCGGCGCGTCACCGAGCGAGGCGCTGGACCAGTCGCCGATCTCCTTCGAGAACACTGCCATCATTCCGGTCACGAGCACGACGTACAGCAGCAGCGCGAGTGGAATGCCGGCCCAGCCGTGTATGGCCATCATCGTCTGCGTGCGCTTGGGGCTCAGCGGGATCATGCGGACCACCCACTTGTGCGCAGCGCGAAGACGATGGCATGCAGCGCGGTGAGCCCGCCCACGATCGCGTAGCCCCGTCCGATCCGGCGCTCGAAACAGGCGTAGAAGAACAGCGCGGTCCACACGGCGGGGTACAGCAGGATCGGCAGCACGATGTCGTTGACCCCGCCGGCGCCGGGAGGAACCCACAGGTTCGCGCCACCCATGATGCCGAGGCTGCAAAGCAGGACGAGTGGACCCGCGAGGATCACGCGCGCCCAGCGTCGTGCGACCGTCGTCGACGTGGCAGTCGTCTGCGGCACGCTCATCGGTGGGTCGCCTCGCCGGAGCGTCGTCGCCTGCGCAAGTACGCCGCGCCGCCGTGGATGGCGGTGGCCGCCAGCGTTGCGTCGAGCGCCGGCACGGTCGTCAACGTCAGGTAGCCGACGTGCGCAAGCAGGGCGATGGCGACCGCACAGAGCCAGGTGACGATCGCCGACCAGCGCACGCTCGTGTCGGCGCGGACCCCGCTGTAGGCGTCGATCACGTAGATTGCGGCAATGGGTGGGATGATGATGCCGAGGACGAGCAGGAACGACACGAAAGCGTCGATGATGCCCGCGACCGCGAGCAGCGAGCCGCACGCGCCCGCGAGCAGCGTGAATTTCCACTGGCTGATGCGCGGAAAGGTCGCCGTAAGGCTCAGGCTGGCGGAATACAGGTTCGCCGAGTTGATGGTCCACGTCGATAGGATCAGCACGAGCAGTGCCGGAACGCCCAGGCCGAAACCCACGATCAGCCGCATGATGTCCGTCTCCCCTGTCGCCAGCGCCGGCACCGCCGCCACCAGCATCAGCAGCGGAGTGGCGAGCGGAAAGGACAGGAGCATGCCGACGATGGCCTGGCCGCGCGTGCGCACGTAGCGCGTGAGGTCCGGCATCGTCGCGACCGTCATCATGTTCGACCCGACGAGCGACGTCAGGGCGACCCCGAAGCTCATCGGCACCGGCGCATCGGGCCGCGGCGCGGTGGCGATGCCGTAGTTGCGCGTGGCCATCACGAGGACGACACCCAGGATCACCGCGAGGATCGGCACTGCGATCAGCGCGAGCTTGTCCAGCGCCTTGAAGCCGAAAATCGTGGTGACGGCCATCAGCATGCCGCCGACCAGCACGAACACCGAAAACGGTGCCGTGACACCGAACAGTTCCTGCGTCGCGGCGACCATGGCCGCGCCGAAGAACGACGCATTGACGCCGAACCAGCCGAAGTGCACCAGCGCCATGATGATGTTGACCAGCGCTGCACCGGAACGGCCAAAGGAACGTTGCACCAGCACGTACGTGGTGAGTCGCGTGCGGACGCTCACTGCGGCGGTGAGGCAACCCATCGCGCAGAGCAGGGCGCCCGCCAGCAGCGCCACCAGCACGGCCTGCGAGAGACCGAGCGCCGTTGCGATCTGTGCGCCGTTCAGGAAGCCGGGCAGGGCGATGTTGAAGCCGGTGACGATCATCGCGACGCGCCAGCCGTTCACCGTGCGACTGTGGGGCACGGGCGCATTCGCGTAGTCCTCGATCACGGACCCGCCCTTCGTCGCGGGCGTCGTATCGAGGTTCGGGTCGATGCTTGCGGACATTCAGACGATCCATCCGTTCAGCGATTCAATCGGCCGGTAGGGATCGTCGAAGCCGAACGCTGCCGGACCGAGCACTGCGAGTGCCTCGGGTGTGCGCAAGGGGGCGGGAGCGCAGGCCCCCACGACTTTCACGCGCTGACCATACTTGAGACGTTCGGTCACGATCGTCTCCGCCGTCTCCCGATCGAGGATCGTGATGATGTCCGGCACCATCGCCAGCGCAATGCCGTCGCGGCTGGCGAGCAGGTTTTCGTTCTTGAACACGATTTCGAGCCTGCCACCGGCGGAAAAGCCGTCGATCACTGCGCGGCCGACCGAGAAGCCTTTTCGCGTCTCGCGTTGCAGGTCGACGATCTTGCCTTCGAACAGTATGCCGGCGTGGCTGAACTGCTGGCAGCCACGCAGCGCTTCGAACAGGCCCGTGAACGGATCGTCGTGACGTTCGCGAGCTGTCCGCAGGCCACGACCGATGGCCAGCGCATCGGAAATGGTTCCATGCAGCGCGTTGCGCTTGATCTGGCGTCCCTCCGCGGAGTATTCGATCAGGTGGCAGTTGCCGCCGAGCGTCACCGCCACCGCGCGCGCCAACCGCTCCTCGGCGACATTGTCGTCTGTGTGCACGACTACGCAGGTGCCCTTGTCGTCGGTCAGGATCGCCGGCGAGGCCGATTGTCCGCGGACGTTGAAGATCACCATCTGCGATTCAGGAAACGCGCGGCCCATGCCGTCGCAGTCGACCACGGGCAGACCCGAGCGCAGCGCCAGCACGAGCGCCGCAAGCCCGTTGCTGCCACCGACTTCGACCGGAAACACCGCGTCGACGCGACGGCCGGTGATCTCTTCCAGTTTGCGCAGGCCCTGCAGTGCCTCACGCCCCGTCGGCAGTTTCTCGAGCGACACCGTCGGTGCACCGATCCAGCCGCAGCCGGCGAGGAACGTACGGTCGTCGAGCGCTGCCGCGTCGATGAGTTCGATGGTGTCGCCGTTCGCGAGCATGGCGTCGAGCTCGAGAACCGCCGAGTGGGGATCTCCGCCGCCGCCGGAGCCGAGAAAAGCGCAACCACGCGCCACGTCGGCCACGTCCTGGCGATCGAGTCGCATCGGACTCGTCTTGGATCGAGCCTTTACCGGGCGCATGACACGCTCGCGAGATCGCCCACGGCTTTGGCCCGGACCTGCGCCGTGTTGCCTGGCAGGTAGCTGAGGAACACTTCCTCGACCTCCACCAGGCGAACCGTGCTCGGATCGGCGCCCGCGGCGATCGCGCGAGCGGTGACTTCCTTCTCGATGGACTGCAGTATCGCCGCGCGCCCCGGTTTCTCGTAGTTGACGATGCGGTCGATTTCGCCGCCGACCTGCGCGATCGCGGCGCCGACCGCGTTCGCCACGGCAGCGTGTTCCGGTCTCACGACCTCCGACGCTCCGGCGAGATGCTGCTCGACGAGCACGTGGCCGCCGCCGACCAGCACCACCGGGACATCGGCGTTGGCCGTCTTTACGCGGTCGATGGCGTCTTCGAAAGTGCGGCGGAATTGCGCGAGGGCTTCCTGGATCACCCACGGTTCGAGGTCCTGGACCCGGGACGGGTCGCCGAAGCTTGCATGGCCCGCCTTCACGGCGATGTCGCTTGCGGTGAGTGTCGAACCGCCGAAGATCAACGCCTCCTCGGAGAGCTTGTAACCGACCGAATCAGGACCGGCGCGCAATGTCCGCGCCGATCGGTCGAGCCGGATGCGCGTGCCGCCGCCCAGCCCGATCGAAAGTATGTCGGGCATGCGGAAATTGGTCCGCACGCCGCCGACGTCGGCGGCGATCGACGATTCCCGCGGGAAGCCGTGCACCAGCGCGCCGACGTCGGTGGTGGTGCCGCCGACGTCCATCACGATTGCGTCCTGCAAGCCCGTGAGGAACGCGGCCCCACGCATGCTGTTGGTCGGCCCCGAACCGAAGGTGAGTACCGGAAAGCGGGCGGCGTAATCGGCGGAGATCAGCGTGCCGTCGTTCTGGCTGACGTACAGGGGCGCGTGAATTCCCATTGCCGCAAAAGCCGCGGTGAAGGATTCGATGACGTGGCTGCCGATCCGCGCGAGCGCCGCATTCATGATCGTCGCGTTCTCGCGTTCGAGGAATCCGATGCGACCCATCGCGCTCGAGATCGTCACTGCGACGCCCGGTGCTTCCTCGGCGACGATCCGCGCAGCGCGTTCTTCCATGGACCGGTTGATCGGAGCGAACACGCACGAGATGGCGACGGCATCCACGCGATCGCGGCGGATCTGGCGCGCGGCGATGCGGACCGCTCGTTCGTCGAACGCCGTGTTCTCCCGGCCGTCGAATTCGTAACCGCCCGGAAGCTGGAAACTGCGGGCGCCGATGCTTCGCTTGACGTCGTCCGGCCATCCGCTCATCGGCGGCAGCGATTCGCCGGAGGCCCCGGCGAGCCGCAGGATCGCGACCTCGAGCAGGCCCTTGCGCTCGACGAAGGCATTGGCAAAGTGCGTGGTCCCGATCATCACGCAGTCGATGACGGGTGCTTTTTCCCCAGCGGCGGCCAGCACCTCGCGGGTGGCTGCGACGATGCCCCCGCTCACGTCGGCGGTCGTCGGGCGCTTGGCCGACGCCACGACCGTGCGGCCCGCGACGAGGACCGCGTCCGTATTGGTGCCCCCCACGTCGATGCCCAAACGCATGCTCGCAGCGTACTGGCTGGGGCGGGCAGTCAACCGGCCATAACGGGTAAGGAGGCCTCCGCGGTGGGCAGTAGGCGGGGCAGGGTGGGTAAATCCTGTCCGTGGCCAAAACGTTACCGATAGAATCGGTCGCAGCCATGGCACCCAGCAAGAGCAGCTCGGGCGACCCGATCCTCACCAAGATCGCCCCTGCGGCGCGTACGGCCCAGCAGGTCGCGCGCGCGAGCCAGCCGGCCTGGCTCGATGCCGTCACGGGCCGGCGCCTGACCCTGGTCCACGCGCCGGCCGGGTACGGCAAGACCAGCCTGCTGGTGCAGTGGCACCGCCTGCTCGAGGAGCGTGGCACTCGCGTTGCCTGGCTGACGCTCGAAGAAGACGAGTCGGATGTGCAGCGCTTCGCCGAGTACCTGGTGGCGGCGATCGCAGCGGACCTCGCTCGCGAAAGCATGCCGCCACGAACGGCGTTGTCGGCACTGGTCAACCGGCTGTCGCGATCCGAGCACGACACGGTGCTGATCCTCGACGATTTTCACCGCGCCGAGAGCGACAGCGTGCGCGCGTTCATGCGCAGCCTCATCCGCCTTGCGCCGCCGACGCTGCACATCGTGATCTCGTCGCGGGATTACCCGAGCCTCGGGCAGAGCGCCCTGGCGGCGGAGGAAGACCTGTTCGAGCTGGGCGTGGAAGATCTCAAGTTCACGCCAGCCGAAGCGCAGCGACTGCTGGACCACACGGCCGAGCTGCGATTGACGCCGGAAGAGATCGCCCGGCTCGTGGAGCGTACCGAGGGCTGGCCCATCGCACTGCAGATGACCGCGCTGTCCCTGCGCAAGGGCTGCGATCGTGCCGACCTCCTGACCAACTTCACCGGCCCGGCATGGGAACTCGCCCGGTATCTTTCGGAACAAGTCCTCGCCAGCCTGCCCGCAGACGTAGCAAGCGTCGTGACGGCCACCCCGATCGTCGATCGCATCAACGCCGACCTGGTCAATCTGTTGTGCGACCGCACGGACGGTGCCGCACTGCTCGAAAAGCTGGAGCAACAGAACCTGTTCCTGGTGCCACTCGACGCGCAGCGCCAGTCCTATCGTTATCACCAGTTGTTCGCCGAGATCCTCCGTGACCGCCTTGCGCGTCGCGATCCGGCGGAGTTCAAGCGCCTGCATCGGCTCGCCGCGGACTGGTTCGGTGCGCACGGCATGCCGGTGCAGGCCGTGAACCACGCGGTCCTCGCAGCCGACGAGACGTTCCTCGCCAAGGTGCTCGACGAGGCCGGCGGGTGGCGCCTGATCCCGGAAGGGCGAATGGACACGCTCGTGTCCGGTCTCGGCCATCTGTCGGACGCGACGATCGCACGCCTTCCGCGACTCCAGCTTGCGCGCGTATACCTGCTGATCAAGCAGGGGGAGATGGACGCCGCGCGCGCCAGTTACGACACGTTTCACGCCTCGGCCGACCGGGTGACGTTGCCCGCGGACCTGTGGACCGAGATCGACCTGGTCGGTGAGGTGCTCTCCGAGTACGAAAACGCCCCGGTGAAGCTCGAGGACCTGCTCGCCAAGGAGTCCCTGATCCGGAGCATTCCCTCGGACGATCACCTGATGTTGTCGAACGTGTGCGAATCGCTCGGCGCCAAGTATTACGACTGCGGCTGGCTCGAGCGGGCCCTCGAGCCGACACGCCGGGCCGGCGCGCATCACCGATCCATGGGCTCCCTGTACGGCGAACTGTTCACGCGTTTTCTCGAGGCGCGAGTCAAGCTGGCGCAGGGCCGTCTCGATGAGGCTCAGGCGACCCTGCACGACGCCGCCGCGGACATCCAGCAGGCGTTCGGTGCACGTTCCGACCTGGCCGCGCACTGCGCGGTCTACCAGGCCGAGCTCCTGTTCGAACGGGACAACGTCGAGAAGGCGCTCGGGCTGCTCGCATGGGCGCTGCCTCATGTGGAGCAGTCGGACGGCTGGTTCGACCTGTACGCGGCCGGATTCTGCACGGCCATACGCGCCGCGTTCGGCAGGAGCCTGAGCGAGGCGGAAGCCACGATCGCCAGGATGCGAGCTCTGGCTGCGCGGCGTCATCTGCGCCAGCTCGAACTCGTGGCGGACGTCTACCAGGTCGAGTACCTGATTCACGCCGGCGACTTCGTTGCCGCGCAAGCGATGGCCCGCGAGATCCACCTCCTCGAGATCGCCGCGGCCATGCGTGAGGAGGTTCCCGTTTACCGACAGAGCGCGCTCGCGGCCACGGTCTGTCTCACCAGGCTGCACCTCGCCGCTGGCGACCACGCTGCAGCGTTCGCAGAGCTCGAAAGCACCGAACGATGGGCGCGCCAGCATGGACATGGAAGGCTGCTGATCACGCTCAGCGTCCTCGCTTCTCACGCCCACCGCATGGCCGGCGAGCAGGGCAGGGCGATGATCAGGTTCGACGAAGCCGTGGGCATGGCGATGTTCCAGGGGTTCATCGGCCCGTTCGTCGATTGCTGGCGTTTCGTGCCCCTCGGCGTGACCAACGATTCGCGAAACGCTGCGCCGGGCAAGACGGACCGGTTCCGTGAAAACTTCCTGCGGCGCATGCGCAAGGCGCTGGAGCGGTACTCGGCGATCGCGCGATCACCCGACCTGCTCAGCCAGCCCGAGGTCGCCACGCTGCAGCACCTGAACCGGGGCTACACCAACAAGGAGATCGCGCGGCTGCTGAAGGTCTCGCCGAACACCGTGAAGTACCGTCTCAAGTCGCTGTACGAGAAACTCGGCGTCAACAGCCGCAGGGACGCCGTGCGCTACTCCCGCGAGCACAACCTGGTCGACCCGGGGCCGTCCGAGGACACCGGATCGTGAGCCCCAGCCGCTCGCCGCGCGGCGCCTGCAGCTTCATGCAGGCGGTCGTGTGCGCGCTGTTCGTGTCGTGCGCGACGCCGAGTCTCGCGGTAGAACCCTCGCTTCGCAGTCCGCGACTCCAGGCACTGTCCAGGGCTGCCGCGGCCGGTGAGGATCAAGCCTCGTCGACATTCTGGCTCGAGGTTGCCCGGCGTGGCACGCCCCTCATCGAGCCACTCGCAGACGGCGTCATGCTGCTCACCTTCGTGGTGCGGGCCAATGGCATGCCCGACGAGCGGGCTCCAGGCATCTACGGCCAGCTCGGCGACACCGGCGGACCCATGCCCGCCAGGGCGGCACTCCAGCGTCTCGAGGGCACCGACGTCTGGTATCGCACGTACGAGATGTCCGATCGCGCGCGGTTCAGCTATCACGTGATCCGGCCCCGTCGCGACGTCGCCGACCCGCAGGCCGTGGGGGACATCACCGTCGAGGGCGAGGCCCACGAGTTGTTCGTCGATCCGTTGAATCCCCGGACCTGGGTCAATGGCTGGATGCGGCTGCTGGAGACGGGGGAGTGGACCGAAGACTGGCCGGTTCGCGGCTCGTATGCCGAGGGCCCGCACGCACTGGTCGACCGTTACGCCACGCCTCGGCAGGGGGTCAAGCGAGGCAAAGCCTCCACGCACGACGTCGGCAGCGAGTTGCTCGGCAACCAGCGCAAGATCACCGTGTACACGCCGCCCGGTCATGAGCGCGGCTGCGCCGAGTGCGACTTCCTGCTGGTCTTCGATCGCGCTGCATACATTTCGGCCGTGCCGACGCCGACGATCCTCGACAACATGCAGGCGGACCGTGTCATCCGGCCGCTCGTCGCCGTGTTCGTAGGCAACTCACGACAGCCGGGCCGTGGCGAGGAGTTGCCGCCGAACCCGCTTTTCCAGAGGTTCCTGCGCGAGGAACTCCTGCCCTGGGTGCGCGAGCGCTATCGATTCAGCAGCGATCCCCGCCGGTCGGTCGTCGCGGGCTCGAGCTTCGGTGGACTTGCTGCGACGTACACCGCATTGAAGAATCCGGACGTGTTCGGCAACGTGCTGTCGCAATCCGGCTCGTACTGGTGGTGGCCGCAGTGGTTGGCCGCGGGCATACGGGTGACGGAGCAATCCGGTACGTTGATCCGGGAGTATCGCGACGCCGCGCGACTGCCGATTCGTTTCTACATGGAAACAGGCACCTGGGAAGGCGAGGTCATGCTCGAGCCGAATCGCGAGTTTCGCGACGTGCTTCTGCGCAAGGGATACGACGTGCAGTACGAGGAACGCATCGGCGGCCACGACTACGTGCGTTGGCGCGACAGCCTGTCCGAGGGGCTGCGACGCTTGCTCGGACAGTAGCGACGTCCGGGCGGGAGCCGCACGATGTTCTGTATCGCCAACGTCCTTTCGGCCGCGCAGCTGCAGGAAGTGCACACGCTGCTCGCCGACCAGCCGTTCCAGTCGGGGAGCAGGACCGCCGGTTGGGCGGCGACACTCGTGAAGAACAACGAGCAACTCGATCCCACGGCGCGGCAGCACCAGAAGCTGCAGCAACTGGTCGTCTCCGCGGTGACGGGCAACGAGGTCTTTGCGCTGGCCGCGATGCCCAAAGCGATGCGGCCCCTCCTGTTCAGCCGTTATACGGCCGGCATGGGTTACGGCGATCACGTCGACAATGCGCTCATGGGCGACGAATCGCGCATCCGCTCGGACCTCTCGTTCACGCTGTTCCTCTCGGCGCCGAGCGAGTACGAAGGCGGCGAGCTCACGATCGAAGACACGCGGGGCACGCAGGCCTACAAGCTCGAGGCCGGTGCGCTGGTGCTCTACGCATCGGACACGCTGCATCGAGTGGAAACGGTGACTGCAGGCGTGCGTCACGTGGCCGTCGGTTGGGTCCAGTGCCTGATCCGCGATCCGCGCCAGCGGCAGATCGTGTTCGATTTGGAGGTGGTCCGTCGGCAGCTTTTTCAGCAGCAGGGCAAGACGCCGCAGTTCGACGTGCTCTCGAAGTCCATCTCGAACCTCTGGCGGCTGTGGGTGGAGCCCTAGCGACTCGACGTGGCCGTCGCCTCCGCGAGAAGCCTGCGATACACCGCACGCGCCTCGTCGAACTGCGCGTACACGTGGTCCTTTTCCCGCTGCGATCGCCAGCCCGGCCACGCATCCGCCAGCTGCTGCAGTTTGTCGATCCACTGCAGGCAATAGTTCGCGGCCGCGGCGCTGCGCACCGGTTGACCTGCGACGGTCACCCACACCGGATTGGTGAAACCCTGCGCATATGAAGTGTCGAGCGGGTAACGCTCTTCCGGCTTGCCTTCCGCACGCAGGTGATACCAGCCGCTGCGCGAGACCTGGAGTCGCTTCGTCAGCTGTGCACTCTTGCGATCCGGCGACAGCGGAATCGTCTCGACGACCTCGCCATTCCAGACGAGCGTGACGTTCTCGAGTGGCGTGATCGACTGCACGCGAGCCGCCACCGCCACTTCGCCGCCGCCCGCGGGCAGGTCGACCTCCTCACCGGGAATTCGACCATCGACCGTGAGCTCGACGAGCGGGCCCGTCGAAACGAACGCGTTGCCTTCGCGCAGCCCGTCGAACCACGCGTCGGCGTCGAGCCCGCGTTCCCCGGTGTGAACGTAGGTGCGTGTCGACCCGACGAGCTTCGAGTTATGCATGCTGCTGATCGAGTCCTCGCCGCCGACGGCCGTGACCCGGAGTCCGTTGTTGAGCGTCGCATACCACGGATGGAATCCGGCGGTGCCGGCGTCGGACCACTCGACCGCATCGGTCGTGCCGAGCGCGGCGTCGACGACGTAACCGCGCGCGAGCGCGAGACCTTCGCCCAGGGGATCCCTGTCGCCGAAGAACGCGTGCACGTACCCCACCGTCGCGCCCTGGGCCTTGGCCTTGCGCAGCATGTCGGTGTTGCTTGGATAGAGACTCTCGATCGCCGTGCCCTCGTAACCCGTCGCGAACGGGCTGATCAGGTGATCGCGCAGCTGGAACATGAACACGTGTCCGTAGAATGCCGGCCGGTACTCCTGTCCGACGACCAGCAGGCGATCCGGCGTCGAGATCGGGTGCGGCTTGCCGCCCGGCACGAAATGCTGA
>DASUMQ010000360.1:0-3227 GCA_036277615.1 Steroidobacteraceae bacterium | reverse complement strand
ACGACGTCGAGCGGCTGATCCCGCAGTTCGCGCGCGATTGCGAGCGTGCCGTGCGCGAAGGCCGCATCACGCTGCCGGAGGCGCAGTCGATGCGCCGGTTCTACGAGCACGAGCTCGTCGGGTACACGTACCTCGAGCCGTGAGAGGAAGTGGCCAGTGGCTGGTGGCCAGTGGCTAGTCAGAGCGCGTTGGCACGCGCCAGACCTCACCCGAGCTGCGGTAGACCTTCACCCCTCGCGCGAGAGGTACGCGAAGCGTTGTCCTACCAGCCACTAGCCACGAGCCGCTAGACACTTCCGTAGCCCAGCAGCACCGTCACCCCGAGTGCGAGGAAGATCGCCGCGGCGATCCGGTGCACGACCTGCATCGGCAGCTTCCGCGCGGCCACTTCGCCCAGCAGCACCGCAGGCACGTTCGCGAGCATCATGCCGAGCGTGGTCCCCATGACGACGGCGCCGAGTGCCGCGTATTTCGCCGCGAGCGCGACGGTCGCGATCTGCGTCTTGTCGCCCATCTCGAGCAGGAAGAATGCGACGAGCGTCGTGCCGAACACGCCGAACCGCGGCGCCGGTGCGGCGCCATCGTCGTCCGCATCGAGCTTGTCCGGGATCAGGGTCCAGACCGCCATCGCGATGAACGACAGGCCCAGGATCCAGCGCATCGCCGTGGGTCCGACCAGCGCGGAAATCCACGCGCCCGCCGCGCCGGCCAGCGCGTGGTTCGCGAGCGTCGCGATCAGGATGCCGAGGATGATCGGCAGGGGCTTGCGGAAACGCGCCGCGAGCACGAGCGCGAGCAGTTGAGTCTTGTCGCCGATTTCGGCGAGCGCGACGATGCCGGTCGAGATCAGGAACGCTTCCATCGGTGCGGGCGAAGACGAGCCGTGTCAGGCTGCGGCCGCCCAACGGGGCGCGCACTGTACACCGCTGGCCACCTGCCTTCATCCGGACCGGCTCGACACTGCCCGCGTGCGTGGCGCTCCCGCCTTGCACCGGGTTGGAGCGCAGCCGCGAAGCAATGAGTTTTTTTGCGGCGCGTCAACAATTTAGGTTGCAGCAAGCGCGAACGGTAGGTACATTCGCCACTGGTCAAGAAGTGACCAGTGTGCGCATCGCGCATCGTCGGCACCGAAACGCAGACAGAAGTCCAGCCTTAGATTCCAACTCTCGCTTCGCGCGGTGCCGCCTCATTCATGACGATCCTGCCCCAGGGACGCGTGTCCCTTCTCCGCCAGGGACCGGCGCAGCGCCTCCGGCCCCGCGTGCGCGTGCCCGGCAGGCATCCGTTCGAGGTCTGCTCCTCGACGGGTAAGGGCTTGATTGCAGGGGGCCTGTGGTAGTATGCGCGGCGATCGTTGCCCGTACGTGTCTTGCAGGGCGCTTCCAGGCGCCACCCTTGTTAGCCGAAACGTCTTCGATCAGGTGACAGGACACGTCGCCGGAGCGCCGGCTGGAACCGACCGGCGACCGACCAGACGCTCGGCTGCGAATCCTCCTGTTGTATTGCTGTTGGTGAGTGCCGGTCAGGCAATGACGCCTGAAGACCGGTTTTGATGTGTTATCTCTGAGGATGTTCGAATGACCAAGATCTACGTGGGCAACCTGCCTTTTACCGCGACTGAGCAGGACGTGAAGGAACTGTTCGGCCAGCACGGAACCGTCGAGTCCGTTGCCCTCCCGACTGACCGCGAGACCGGCCGGCCGCGCGGCTTCGGCTTCGTCGAAATGCCCCAGGCGGATGCCCAGCGTGCCATGGGCGCGCTGAACGGCTTCAACATGGGCGGTCGTCCGCTGCGCGTCAACGAAGCGCAGGATCGTCCGCGCACCGGCGGCGGCGGTGGACGCATGGGCGGCGGCGGTGGCGGTGGCCGCCCGGGTGGCGGCTACGGCGGCGGCGGTGGCGGTGGCGGCTACGGCGGCGGTGGTGGTGGTGGCGGCGGCCAGCGCCGCTGGTGACCCCGAGCGGGGTCGAGGCCTCACGGCCCGGCCCCGTACGCACTGCCGGTTGATCCCGACGACGCTCGCGGCCTGACGGTCGCGAGCGTTCGTCGCGAGGCGCTCGAAGTACTTCGTCAGTACTGCGGGGACGAGCGCGTTCGTTCGCCGGGTGCGACCCGGCTCACCACATGTCCCGCAACCTGCTCGCGACGTCCAGGCGCGGGCCTTCGGCTGTCTTCAATGGCACGTCGCTCCCCGTCGTTTCGGCCGGCGCGGTGACGCGCTCGAACCGCCGCAACACGCTCTCGGTCAGGAAGCGACTGCGGGCACCGTGCACGTACCGGTCGCCCAGGCCCGCCTGCTGCGTGACGTAGAAGCGCACCGGCGCCATCAATCGCAATTCGTCCCTGGCACGCGTCATCGCGACGTACAACAGGCGCCGCTCCTCCTCGAGGAGTTCCGCGCGACCGGCGGAAAATTCCGACGGAAAGCTGCCGTCGGTGACGTTCAGCACGTGCACCGTGTCCCACTCCTGGCCCTTCGCGGAGTGCACGGTCGAGAGCACCAGGTAGTCCTCGTCGAGCAGCGGATCCCCGGCGAGGTCACCGATGGCCTGCGGCGGGTCGAGCGTGAGTTCCGTGACGAACGCTTCGCGGGTGGCGTGCTGCTGGCCCAGGCGTTCGAGCTGGTCGAGGTCGCCCTTGCGCGCCTGCGCTGCCTCGTAGAGCCGCTCGAGCTGCGGTTCGTACCACTGCCGGACTCGGTGCAACTGCCCTTCCCACGGCGCACCTTCCGCGCCGATGTGCGCGAGCATCGCCACGAACGCCGCCCATTCCTCGCGTGTCGCAGCCGGCACGGAATGACCCGCGAGCGCAGACCAGGAGAACGACGCAGCCTCGAAGGCATCGCACGCGCGCTGCGCGTTGGCCGGTCCCATCCCCGGCAGCAGCTGCAGCACGCGAAACGCCGCGATCCGGTTGCGCGGGTTGTCCGCCCAGCGCAGCACCGCGAGCAGGTCCTTG
Source organism: Steroidobacteraceae bacterium (assembly GCA_036277615.1). Lineage (GTDB taxonomy): Bacteria > Pseudomonadota > Gammaproteobacteria > Steroidobacterales > Steroidobacteraceae > RPQJ01. The sequence goes on along the minus strand of DASUMQ010000360.1, from coordinate 268 downwards.
ACGTGCGCCGCCTCGAGGAACTTGAGGCCGCCGTATTTCACGAACGGCACGTTGCGGCGCATGAGCTCGAGTTCGAGCACGTCGCTGTGGTCGGAGTTGCGGAACAGCACGGCCTGGCGACGCAGGTCGACGCCGCGCTCGCGCGCCTCGAGCACGCGGTCGACCACGAACGTCGCCTGCGCCTGCTCGTCGAGGACCGTGACGTACTGCGGCCGGGCGCCCGAGCCGCGCGAACTCTGCAGGCGCTTCAAGTACTGGCGACCGCCCT
>DASUMQ010000359.1:0-6474 GCA_036277615.1 Steroidobacteraceae bacterium | reverse complement strand
TCCTCCGCATCCGACGCCGACGCGCTGGTCACGGAGCTGAACGCGGCGCGCACCGGCTCGGCGGCGGCGTTCTGCTGCGACCTGCTCGACGTGCCTGCGATTTCGACGCTCGTCGCCGCGGTGACGCAACGCTTCGGCCGGCTCGACGTCGTCGTGAACAACGCATCGACGTTCTATTCGACGCCGATCGGCACGATCACGCCGGCGCAGTTCGACGACCTCGTCGGCACGAATTTGCGCGCGCCGCTGTTCGTGGCGCAGGCCGCGGCGCCGGAGCTGCGCAAGACGCGAGGCCTGATCCTGAACATGGCCGACATCCATGGACAGCGCCCGTTGCGGGAACACACCGTGTACTCGGTGGCGAAGGCCGGGCTGGTCATGCTGACCCGCTCGCTCGCGCGCGAGCTCGGCCCCGAGATTCGCGTCAACGCGATCGCGCCCGGGCCGGTGCTGTGGCCGGAACACGGCATGTCGGCTGCACTCCAGGCGGAGATCGTCGGCAAGACCGCGCTCGGCCGCAGCGGCTCGCCCGAGGACATCGCGCAAGCCGCGTTTTTTTTCGTGGCCGAGGCGCCTTACGTCACGGGCCAGGTGCTCGCGATCGACGGCGGTCGCAGCATCTGAGCACGCCTTCGATCTTCACGACGTCCGGCCGAGGTCGACGACGCGCAGCTCGTGTTCGGGCTCGCGCTGCTGCATGTCGCGCCACAGCTCCGCGAGTGTCCGTCGCGCCGTCGGATGCACGATCTCCGGCGCGATCTCGGCCGCCGGCCCGAGCATGTAGGGACGCTTGAGCAGGTCCGGTCGCGGCAACGTGAGTCCCGGTTCGGCGCAAACCAGGTCGCCGAACAGCAGCACGTCCAGGTCCATCGTGCGCGGCGCCCATTTCGGCGCGGTGCGCGCGCGACCGCAGGCGGCTTCCGCCTCGTGCAGGCGGTCGATCACCTCGCGCACGGGCAGGCGTGTCTCGAAGCGCACCGCGAGGTTGACGAAGTCGTCGCCCACGAACCCGACGGCGGCGTTGGCGTAGGCACGCGAAACCCGCAGCGTCGGGAATTCGAGGGCGAGCACGTCGAGTGCACGGCGCAGGTTCGCGACCGGGTCGACGTTGCTGCCGGCCGCGACCAGGACGTCGCTCATCGCGACGACCGCGCGTCAGGCCACGCCGGCCGGGCCGGGTGGCAGATAGTCCTCGCGGCGGCGCTCGATCACGATGCCGACGTCGCGCGAGCCGCGCAGCGCGCCCTGCTTGTTCAGCCGCACCTTGACCGCGGGCACGCCGAACTCCGTGATGACGAGCTGCGCGATGCGGTCGGTCAGCGTTTCGACGAGCTGGAACTGCGACTGTTCGACGAACTGCTGCAGCCGCTTCGACACCTTCTTGTAATCGAGCGTGTCGTCGATGTGATCGCTCGCGGCCGCCCGGCGGACGTCGGCCGTCATTTCCAGGTCGATCACGACCTTCTGCCTGACCTTACGCTCCCAGTCCCAGATGCCGATGATGCATTCGGCCGTCAGGCCGCTCAGGAAAATCGTGTCTCTCATGTCGCCCCGTTCGCACCCGCGGCCCGGTCGGATCGTTCGTCGCGTCGTCGCACGTGAGTCGTCGTACCTTCGAGTCGAGCCGCGTCCGCTCAGCTGCGCGCGACGGGCGCGGGCGGCACGAGCTCGGTCATCGGCCAGCGGGCACGGGCGCGGATCGAACGATCGTCGCGTTCGCCCGCCGCGAGCCGCAGTTCGCCGAGCAGCGCGATCATCGCCGCATTGTCGGTGCAGAACTCGGCGCGAGGATAGACGACCCGGACGCCCTCGTGCTCGCCCATCGCGAACATCCGTGCCCGCAGGCGGCGGTTCGCGCCGACACCGCCCGCGACGACCAGCGTGTGACTGCCGGTCGCTGCGAGCGCACGCCGGCACTTGATCACGAGCGTATCGACCACCGCTTCCTCGAAGCCGCGCGCCGCGTCGGCGCGGTCCTGCGCGTCGAGCGGGCCCGCATGGTTGCGCAGCGCCACGACCACGGCCGTCTTGAGCCCGCTGAAGCTGAAGTCGAGCCCGGGACGCTCGGTCAGCGGTCGCGGGAAACGGAACCGATCCGGCCGGCCCTGCTCCGCGAGCGCCGCGAGCTGCGGCCCGCCGGGATAGCCCAGACCGAGCAGCTTCGCCGTCTTGTCGAAGGCCTCGCCGGCCGCGTCGTCGAGCGAGCTGCCGAGCAGTTCGTACTCACCGACGCCGCGGACCCACGCGAGCAGCGTGTGGCCTCCCGACACCAGCAAGGCGACGAACGGGAAGGCCGGCGGCTCCGGCTCGAGCAGGGGCGCCAGCAGGTGGCCTTCCATGTGGTGCACGCCGACGCAAGGCACGTCCCAGGCGTACGCGAGGCTCTGGGCGACGGCGGCGCCCACCAGCAGCGCCCCGACGAGCCCGGGTCCGCTGGTGTAGGCGATGCCATCGATCGCGTCGCGGCCGCCGCCCGCTTCGACCGATTTTTCGATCAGGGGCAACAACTTACGCAAGTGGTCGCGCGAGGCGAGCTCGGGCACGACGCCACCGTAGTCCGCGTGCAGCGCAACCTGACTGTACAGGTCGTGCGAGAGCAGCCCCTGCTGGCGGTCGTAGACGGCCGCGGCGGTCTCGTCGCAGGAGGTTTCGATTCCCAGTACGCGCATCGGAGTGATAAAGAAGGAAAGAAAGAGTCCTGGCCCGGGCCGCGACGGCTTTGCAATTCGCCGGCGCGATCTCTAGAATTCGCGGTCCCTTGCCGGCCGGTGCGCTCCGGGCCCCGTTCGGCTGCTCAGCAACCCCTGGCGACTGGCTGCACACACGACCGGCCGGCCGGCCGTTTTGACGAGGTCTCGATGCCTAGCGTCCGCATCCGTGAGAACGAGTATTTCGATGCCGCCCTGCGCCGCTTCAAGCGTGCGTGCGAAAAGGCGGGCGTGCTGACGGAACTTCGCCGTCGCGAATTCTACGAGAAGCCGACGCAGGAACGTAAGCGCAAGAAGGCCGCGGCCGTGAAGCGCCACCAGAAGCGCAGCACGCGCGACTACTCGTCCGCGCCGCGGGCGCGCAGCTACTGACGTACAACGCAATCCCGGGCGTGGTTCCGGCTTGCGATGAGCTGCGCCAGCTGGAGCGCACCGCACCGGGATCCAGCGAAGCGGCGACACGGTCACCTCGGGCAGGATGATCGAGCGCCGCTTCGTCGTTTCTGGCTTTTGCAAAGAGACGACCATCTCCACATGAGCACGACGACGACCCTCAAAGAGCGCATCACCGAGGACATGAAGTCCGCGATGCGCGCCGCCGACAAGGAGCGACTCGGTACGATCCGCATGCTCCAGGCCGCGATCAAGCAGCGTGAGGTCGACGAGCGGATCACGCTCGACGACGCGCAGGTGCTCGCCGTGATCGAGAAGATGGTCAAGCAGCGCAAGGAGTCGATCGGGCAGTTCGAGCTCGGCGGGCGCACGGACCTCGCCGCGAAGGAGAAGGCGGAGATCGAGCAGCTGCAGGCCTACCTTCCGGCGCAGCTTTCCGAGGCGGAGGTCGACGCGCTGATCAAGGAGGCGATCGCGACGACCGGCGCGGCCTCGATCAAGGACATGGGCAAGGTGATGGGCGTCGTCAAGGCCAAGGCCGCGGGCCGCGCCGACATGGGCGCGGTGAGCGCCCGCATCAAGGCGGCCCTCGGCGCCTGATTCGCGCGCCCCGTGCGGGAGCGGTCGCGCGCGTGAGTGGGCTGGAGATGAGACGTCCGCAGCGGGCGTCCGCTCCCGGCGACATGTCGGTTTTCGGAGCCGCGGAGAGCATCGGGATCGAGTGCCCGGCACTGACGCGTGACGGTCTCCGGACCGGCGTCTGCGAACCAGCACGGCACCCTTGCGACCGCCCCGCCGCGACCCCACTATCGGCTCCGAAAATGGCCCGAATTCCGCAGCACTTCATCGACGAGCTCGTCGCACGAACCGACATCGTCGAGGTGATCGGCAGCCGCGTGCAGCTCAAGAAGGCCGGCCGCGAATACAAGGCCTGCTGCCCGTTCCACGACGAGAAGACCCCGTCGTTCTGGGTCAGTGTCGACAAGCAGTTCTATCACTGCTTCGGCTGCGGCGCGCACGGCACCGTGCTCGGTTTCCTGATGGAGTACGACCACCTTGGCTTCGTCGAGGCGGTCGAGGATCTCGCTGCGCGGGCCGGCCTGGAGGTTCCGCGCGAGGGCGGTGTCGCCGCCGGCGGTCCTGCGAATCCGCACGACGAACTGTTCGTGGCCATGGAACGCGCCGCCCTGTATTTCCGTCAATGCCTGAGCGGCGACGCGCGGGCGCGCGATTATGTCAAACGTCGTGGCCTCGACGCCGACGCCTTGCAGAAGTTCGGCATCGGCTATGCCGCGCCGAAGTGGGACGGCCTGCTCGAGCGGTACGGCACGACCGAGGACGAGCGCCACGTTTTGCTGCGCGCGGGGCTCATCATCGAGCGGCAGCACGACGCCCAGGGTCCCGGTGCCACGCCCCACGGTGGCGAACGCGGTCATTACGACCGTTTTCGTGATCGCATCATGTTCCCGATCCGCGATACGCGCGGCCGCACGATCGGGTTCGGCGGACGTGTGCTCGACCAGGGCGAGCCGAAGTACCTCAATTCCCCCGAGACGGAACTGTTCCACAAGGGCCGCGAGCTCTATGGCCTCTACGAGGCACGCCAGGCCACGCGCAGCCTGCAGCGACTGCTGGTCGTCGAGGGCTACATGGACGTCGTGAGCCTGCACCAGGCCGGCATCACCTATGCCGTCGCGACGCTCGGCACGTCGACCACACCGGAGCACCTGCAGCGCATCTTCCGGCTCGTCGGTGAAGTCGTCTTCTGCTTCGACGGCGATCGGGCCGGCCGCGCCGCGGCGTGGCGTGCGCTCGAAAACGCGGTCGGCGAGGTCAAGCAGGGTCGCCAGGTCCGCTTCCTGTTCCTCCCCGACGGCCACGATCCGGATACGCTCGTCCGCGAGGAAGGCAGGGAGAAGTTCGAGGCCCGGCTCGCCCAGGCCGAACCGCTGTCCGCGTACCTGATCCGGGAACTGGCCTCGCGCGTCGAGACCGACAGCGTCGACGGCCGGGCCAAGCTGGTCGAGCTGGCGCGACCCCTGGTGCGCCGGATTCCCTCCGAGGTGTACCGCGAACTGCTCGTGCAGCAACTGGCCGAGGCGGTCCGCATGCCCGCAGCCCGACTCGGAGCCTTGTTGCTCGACGGCAGCGAAGCTGCCGGTCCGGGGCGCCCGGCCCCGCCGCGAACGGCAGCGACGGCGTCGGCCGACCGGCCGCACGATGCCGGCGCCCACTTCGACCGGCCGGGTCGCCCGGGTCGGGTCGCGGCGGGTCGCGGCAATCTGGTCCGTCAGGCGGTCACCCTCCTGGTGCATTACCCGTCCGCGGCGACGGGCGTCAGTGCGCAGCAGATCGACGACGTGGCCGGCATCGACCGGCCGGGGATCCCGTTACTGGCGGAATTGCTCGCCCAGCTCCGCGAGGACCCGCCCGCGAGCACTGCGGCCGTGCTCGAGCGCTGGCGGGAGCGTCCCGAACACACCTCGCTGGCCAAGCTGGCCATGGCGGTTTGCCTGGCCCCGGACGAAGCGGGCGCTGCGGCGGAACTCAGGTCCGCCCTGAACCGTCTGATCATCGAGGAGTCCCCTGCCCGCCGGCTCGACGAGCTGCTGGCCAAGGCGCGGGATTCGGCCCTGGACGAAGCCGAAAAGCACGAACTCCAGGGCCTGTTGGCCGCCCGGGGGCAGGCCAGCCGGCGGAGCCCGACCGCTCACTGATTATCAGGCGCGCCGCATGGCGGCGTGGTATGATCCCGCTCTTTTTTAGACCCCCCTTGAGGCGCCCCATCTTGAGCAAGACGACGGCACGCAAGCAGGTCAAGAAGCCCCCCGCACGCAAGCACGCCCAGGCCGCGAAGGCCAAGCCCACGCCGATCAAGAAGGCGGCGGCTCCGGCGGTGCGGACGAAGGCCAGCGCCGGCAAGGGCGCTGCGAAGACACCTGCAAAGACGATGAAGACGGTCAAGCCGGTCAGGATCCTGCGCAAGGATTCCGGCCGGACGGCGTCGCCGTCGAAGACCGCGCACGCGCCGGTCGCGACGAAGTCGGCCGCCAAACACGCCCCGCCGGCGAAGGCGAAGACGTCGCACGCCGCGGCTGCGCAGGCGCCGGCGCCTGCGAAAGGCGGCAAGAGTCACGTCGCGGCACCGAAAGCATCCGCGGCCGAGGTGCCCAGCCCCGCCGCAGCTGCAGCCCCGCCCGCGGTCGCCGGCAAATCCGGCAAGAAGGGCCGGTCGCAGCAGGAGAAGATCGAGATCAAGCTGCCGGCAAGCACGCCGGAAGATCGCCAGTCGCAGCTCAAGCTGCTGATCGCGCGCGGCAAGGAACAGAGCTTCCTGACCTACGCCGAAGTCAACGACCACCTGCCGTCCGAG
>DASUMQ010000358.1:0-4351 GCA_036277615.1 Steroidobacteraceae bacterium | reverse complement strand
GTCGAGAAGGGCAAGTCGACGCCCGCGAAGATGACCGAGGTGCTCGGCCGCATCCGACCGACGCTGAACTACGGCGACTTCGGCAACGTCGACATCATCATCGAGGCCGTGGTCGAGAATCCCAAGGTCAAGAAGGCCGTGTTCGCCGAGGTCGAGCCGCTGCTGCGCGAGGACACGATCATCGCCACGAACACCTCGACGATCTCGATCAGCCACCTGGCAGAGGGGCTCAAGCGCCCGCAGAACTTCGTCGGCATGCACTTCTTCAACCCGGTGCACATGATGCCGCTCGTGGAAGTGATCCGCGGCAGGCAGTCCTCGGACGAGGCGATCGCGGCGACGGTCAAGCTCGCGACGAAGATGGGCAAGACCCCGGTGGTCGTGAACGACTGCCCTGGGTTCTTCGTCAACCGCGTGCTGTTCCCGTACTTCGCGGGCTTCCACATGCTGCTGCGCGACGGTGCGGACTTCCAGGCGGTCGACAAGGCCATGGAAAAGTGGGGCTGGCCGATGGGGCCGGCATACCTGATGGACGTGGTCGGCATGGATACCGGCGTGCACGCCGCGGCCGTGATGGCCGAGGGGTTCCCCGACCGCATGCGCCACGACTGGCAGGACGCGACGCAGGTGCTGGTCGCGAACCAGCGCTACGGGCAGAAGAACGGCAAGGGCTACTATGTCTACGCGCCCGACAAGAAGGGCAAGCCCAGGAAGGCGGTCGACCCGACCACGTACGAACTGATCAAGGACGTCGTGGCGCCGCGCAAGGAATTCACGCCCGAGCAGATCGTCGCGCGCTGCATGGTGCCGATGATCAACGAGGTCGCGCGCTGTCTCGAGGAGAAGATCGTCGCCTCGCCCCACGAAGCCGACATGTCGCTGCTCTACGGCATCGGCTTCCCGCCGTTCCGTGGCGGCGCCTGCCGTTACGTGGACCAGACCGGCGCGGCGAATTTCGTTGCCACGGCCGACGCACTGGCCCCGCTGGGCAAGCTGTACGAGGCGCCGAAACTGCTGCGTGACATGGCAGCGTCGGGCCGCAAGTTCTTCGGCTGACGCGCAGGGTCACCACTGAATTCACGGAGAGATGTCATGAGCTTCAATCCCCGCGATGTCGTCATCATCGATGGCGTCCGCACGGCCATGGGCCGCTCCAAGGGCGGCATGTTCCGCAACGTCCGCGCCGAGTCGCTGTCGGCCGAACTGATCAAGGCGCTGTTCGAGCGCAACCCCGCCGTCGACATGAACGAAGTCGAGGACGTGATCTGGGGCTGCGTCAACCAGACGCTCGAGCAGGGCATGAACGTCGCGCGCAACGCGCTGCTGCTCGCCGGGCTGCCGCACACCGTGCCCGGGCAGACCGTCAATCGTCTCTGCGGCTCGTCGATGCAGGCGCTGCACACGGCCGCGGCGCAGATCATGACGGGGCAGGGCGACGTGTTCGTGATCGGCGGCGTCGAGCACATGGGCCACGTCGGCATGATGCACGGCATCGACCTGAATCCGGCCGCGTCGACGCAGTACGCCAAGGCGTCGAACATGATGGGCCTGACGGCGGAACTGCTCGGCCGCATGCACGGCATCACGCGGGAAATGCAGGACCGGTTCGCGGCCCGCTCGCACCAGAAGGCGTGGGAGGCCACCCAGACCGGGCGCTTCCGCAACGAGATCGTCGGCATCGAAGGCCACGACGCCAACGGCGCGCGCGTGCTGTGCGAGATCGACGAGGTGATCCGGCCCGAGACCACGCCGGAAACGCTTGCGACGCTGGCGCCCGCGTTCGACCCCAAGTCGGGCACCGTGACCGCGGGCTCGTCGTCGGCGATTTCGGACGGCGCCTCAGCCATGCTCGTGATGAGTGCCGCGCGCGCCCAGGCGCTCGGGCTCAAGCCCCGCGCGAGGATCCGCGCCATGGCCGTCGCCGGGTGCGATCCGGCGATCATGGGCTACGGTCCCGTGCCGGCGACGAAGAAGGCGCTCGCGCGCGGTGGACTCAAGGTCGAGGACGTGCAGGTGTTCGAACTCAACGAGGCGTTTGCGGCGCAGTCGCTGCCCGTGATCAAGGACCTCGGCCTGATGGACACCTTCGAGGGCCGGGTCAACCTGAACGGCGGCGCGATCGCGCTCGGTCACCCGCTCGGTTGCTCGGGCGCCCGCATCACGACGGCGCTCGTCAACGTGATGGAGCAGAAGGACGCGAGCCTCGGCGTGTCGACGATGTGCATCGGCCTCGGCCAGGGCATCACCACGGTCCTCGAGCGCGTCTGAACCGTCCGCCTCTCCCGGTTTTCGCCGGGAGAGGTCGCGCACCGCGCGGGCGAGCGTTTGCTGCGCCGTTGGCGCAGCCGCGGCCGCTTTGTCTCTATTTCTCTTCGCGTCGTTCGCGGCGGCAGCGTTACCGCTGCGAACCGGGGCGTAGGATTCCGCGCCACGTCGCGCGCCACAGACGGTTTCGCTCGCAACCTCGCCGATCGGCACTGGTATTTACCTGTACCAAGGCTGCAGTGCACAGGTTGAGGAGCGAACCGATGAGCGATCGAGACCACCAGGAGCAGGGGCCGTTGCTGCACGCGTTCTGTCATCGTTGCGAGCGCTGGCGTGTGCTCGAGGCGGACGCCTTCGCCGTCGACTTCTGCGTCGGCCCGGACCAGCCGGGCGTCGCGCGCTGTCCGGATTGCGGCGAGTACGGCCTCGTGAAGGTGCGTCTGCCGGAGACGCAGCGTCGCGAAGCGGCATTGCTCGTGCTGGAGCAGCCACCTCGGGATTTCTGAGGAACCCGACGCCGTGGCCCACGACCACGGCGTCACGCTGAAGCGTCGGCAGCGCGCCGGGGCACGCTGATTGCTGCCCGGCAGCACAAGCTCGTCTCCGTTGCCGCGACGTTCATGTGATAAGCCCGAATACCCATCGCCTCGTGTCGGGGGGAAATTCTTGCGATCGACACGCTGGGCGGAGGGGATATGGACGTCAAGGCACGCGACGTTGCGATGGCGCTGGCGGAGGACGCCCGCCAGTCGGAGTGGGAGAAAGTCAGTTTCACCGCAGAAGTCTTCAAGGGCACGCTCCGCTGGGACCTGGTGCACCCGTTCCCGGTGCAGTCGCCGGAAGATCGCAAGATCGGCGACGACTACATCGAAAAAATTCGCCCGGTGATCGAGCGGGCCGTCGATCCGTGGCAGATCGACGAGGACGGCGAATATCCACCTGAGGCGCTCGAGGCACTCGCGGCGGTCGGGCTCTTCGGCATGAAGATACCGTGCGAGTACGGCGGCCTCGGGTTCTCGGTCACGAACTACTGCCGCGTGCTCGGCTTCATCGGCAGTTACTGCGCCAACACGGTCGCATTCCTGTCGGCACACCAGAGCATCGGCGTGCCGCAGCCGCTCAAGGAATTCGGCACCGAGGAACAGAAGCGCAAGTACCTGCCACGGCTGGCGCGCGGCGAGATCTCGGCATTCGCGCTCACCGAGCCGGGCGTCGGCTCAGACCCCGCACGCATGGCGACGACGGCGACGCCGTCCGCCGACGGCACGCACTACGTGCTGAACGGCGACAAGCTCTGGTGCACCAACGTCACCGATCCCAAGACGACGCTGCTGGCCGTGCTCGCGCGTACGCCGGACAAGGTGCTGCCGAATGGCAAGACGCTGCCGCAGATCTCGTGCTTCGTGGTCGAGACGGCGTGGCCCGGCGTCGAGCGCGTCCGGCGTTCGCGTTTCATGGGCTTGCGCGGCATCGCCAACGGGGTGGTCACGTTCAAGAACGTGAAGGTCCCGGTGGAGAACCTCGTCGGCAAGCCCGGTGAAGGACTCAAGATTGCGCTCGCGACGCTCAACGTCGGCCGCCTGAGCCTGCCGGCCGCCGCGATCGGTGGCGCGTCCGCACTGGTCGACGACGCGAAGTGGTGGACGTCGACACGCCAGCAGTGGGGCCAGCCGATCGGCCGGCACCAGGCCGTGGCGCGGATGATCTCGACCTACATGGCGCAGCTGTTCGCGATGAAGGCGATGGTCAAGGCGACCTGCGCGTTCGCGGACCACAAGAACGCGGACATCCGGCTCGAAGCGGCCGCCGCCAAGTACTACTGTTCCGAAGCGCTCTGGAAGATGTACGACGACTACGTCCAGGTGCGCGGCGGACGCGGCTACGAGACGGCGCGGTCGCTGTACGCGCGCGGCGAACGCCCGACGAGTGTCGAGATGGCGCTGCGCGATGCACGCATCAACCGCATCTTCGAGGGCTCGTCGCAGGTCATGCACCTGATCATGGCGCGCGAGGCGCTGGACACGCACTTCCGCCTGATGATGCCGATCCTGCAGCCGAAGCCGGGGCAGAAGGGCACGAAGCGCGA
>DASUMQ010000357.1:0-8388 GCA_036277615.1 Steroidobacteraceae bacterium | reverse complement strand
AAGCGCGGCTTTTACGGCGGCGGCGGGCTCGACGCGCGCAGCGGGCCGATGCCGATGGCGTGGGCCGCATTTGCGCCCCCGCCCGGCCGGCGCTGGGGTGCGCCGCTCAAGGAATTGCTCGAGGCGATGCCGCGCGCGATGATGATCGCGACGCACGGCACGTCCCTGCCGCTCGCCTCCAATCGCGTCGACCTCGACCCGGACGTCAAGGACGCGTGGGGTTTGCCGGCGTTGCGCGTGACGTACCGCGATCATCCCGACGACCTGGCTTTTGCACGGTTCCTGCAGGACCGTGGCGTCGAGATCCTGCAGGCGGCCGGCGCGCTCGAGGTCTGGAAGGACCCGGTGGTCGAGGCCGTCAACAGCCCGCACCTGCTCGGTACCGCCCGCATGGGCAACGACCCGCGCACCTCCGTGGTCGACCGCCATCACCGCGCGCACGACGTGCCGAACCTGTTCGTCTGCGACGGCTCGAGTTTCGTGACCTCCGGTCGCGGCCAGCCTACGATGACGATCATGGCGCTCGCATTCCGCGCCGGCGAGCACATCGCGCGGTTCGCGCGACGCGGCGAGATCTGAGACTCAGGCCACGCGGCGTTCCTGCGCCGCGCGCGGCAGCGTGAACCAGAAGCGGCTGCCCTGCCCGACCACGCTCTCGAACCCGATCTGGCCGGCCATCGCTTCGACCAGGCGTCGGCTGATCGCGAGCCCCAGCCCCGTGCCGGGACGATAGGTGCGCTGCTTGTCACCGCGCTGGAACGGGATGAACAGCGACGCCTGCTGCTCCGGCGGGATGCCGATGCCGGTGTCCTGGACCTCGACCCTGACCTCGTTGCCCACGACGCGGCCGCGCACCGTCACGCCGCCGCGGTCGGTGAACTTGACCGCGTTCGAGAGCAGGTTGCGCACGACCTGGCTCAAGCGACCCTGGTCCGCCAGCACCGTCAAGGAAGGGTCGCAATCCTCGAGCCGCAGGTAGAGACCGCCTTCCCTGGCCTGTACCTGCAGCACCTCGCACTGCTCCTCGAGCACGTGGCGCAGGTTCACCGGCTCCAGGTGCATCGAGAGGTGCCCGGCCTCGATGCTCGTGATGTCGAGGATTTCCTTGATCAGGTCCAGCAGCTGCAGGCCCGAGCGATTGATGATGCTGAGCTGCTTGCGCTGCTCGGAGCTCAGCCCGTCCTGCAGCAGGATCGAACTGAAGCCGATGATCGCGTTGAGCGGCGTGCGCAGCTCGTGGCTCACCGTCGCGAGGAACGCGCTCTTGGCCCGGCTCGCGCCTTCCGCCTCGTCGCGGGCGTGCTCGAACTCGATCGTGCGTTCGCGCACCTGGGCCTCCAGCCGTGCGCGATGACGCGCCTCGGCGAACAGCAGCGAGAAGATCAGCAGGCTCAGCAACACCCCACTCAGCAGGACGAGTCGTGACTCGAACCGGTCGATGCGCGCCTCGAACGCCGCGCTGCTGCGGAAACGCGCAGTCCACTCGACGCCGGCGACCTCAAGGGTAAAGCGCGTGCCATGCTGCGCCTGGCGGTGAGCGCCGGCCGTGGCATACAGCAGGTTCGGCGCGTCGGGCGGGCCGTCGAAGATCTCGACCTCCGCGTCGCCGGCAAATTGCCGGAACACGGAGCCCATCAGGTCGGCGGCGCGATACGGGCTGTACACCCACCCCAGCAGCGCCGCGCGACGCTCTTTCGGCGTCCCCGTTGGCTTGTCGCGGGCGTACACGGGCAGGTAGATCAGGAAGCCGGCCTGCACGTCCTCGTCCGTTTCCTGCACGAGGGTGACCTTGTGCGTCATCGCGGGCTCGCCGGTATCGCGGGCCCGGTCCATGGCGACGCGCCGCGTCGGATCGGAATACATGTCGTAGCCGAACGCGCGGAGGTTCCGCCCTGAAAACGGCTCGAGGTACACGATGCTCGAATAGGGATCCCGTTCGCCCGGGGGCTTGATCGTGTAGTCGGGGAAGCCCTCGGCCCGCACGGCCTGCTCGTGCGCTTCCCGCGCCGCCGCTGAAACCACCACGGCGAAACCCGTGCCCTGCGCCCCCGGCAACGATGCTTCCAGGTCGAGGTTTTCGAGGTATGCGCGCCACTCCTCGCGGCTGACGTCCTGGCTCGCCGCGAACAGGCCGCGCGCGCCACGAAGCACGCGCTCGTGCGCGTGCATCCTCTCGACCAGCGCGTCCACCTGGCGCTGGGCGAGTTGCCGGAAGCGCTCGTCGACACGGCGGTCGAGGTCGACGTCGATGTAGCGCCAGTACCCGAGCGTGAACAGCAACGTCAGGAGCAACCCCGCCCAGGCGAACCCCTGCATCGGCAGCAGGGGTCGGTCGCGTCTCGAGGCCTTGGGACTAGGGTTCGGCAATGGGAACACCGGAGGGCGTCACGCGCATGGCACTGGCCGCCCTCCTCGAGGCGGGCGACCGGGCGACCGTACGGGCCGCCCGGTGTCACCGTCAATGGCGTCGGCCGGTTTTACACTTCGGACCGCGACGACGGGCCAGTGTGACGGTTCCATGACTCAAGTCTTTGTCGGTACAGGCATTGCACCAACGTGGCGCAAAACTTGCAATCCGGCACGCGACACCCGGGGCCGAACAAAGAAACATAAGGTGCCGTCGCATGCCACGTCGTCCGGAACTTTCTGCCTACGACGCGCAACAGGCCCTGCGGATCCTCGAGCTCTGCAGTCATTTCCAGCAGATGCGCCGTGACTTCGAGAACGATCACGATCCGCTGAGGCTGGCGGACGCGATGCGGCAGATCGACACGGCCACGGTCGACGAGGCGCACGCGTGGCTCACGAAGCTGCTGGTCGAACGCTACGCGGCCGAGCGCATCACGCTCGACACCGGCAAGTTCCGCATGCCGTCATTCAAGCCGGTAAAGGCCTGACGCCCGGGAGATCGATCAACTCACGCTACGAGCGACTCCCTGCGCGCGCGCAGCGGCGCGACGCCAGGCGCCGATCCAACGATCGACGAGTGATGCCCCGGGCACGAGGGCGGGGATCCTGCGGCGGTCTGTCGCTCCCTCATGGGCACGGAATGGCCGCCATGATGTCGTTCGCATCCGCCGTGATCTGGGCGGCCAGCGCCGGATCGATCTTCTTGCCGCTCTGCGCCACGACGTGAGACTTGAAGACATCCATCGCACTGCAGGCCGATGCGATGTCAGGCACCGCGAGGTATGCCTGCACGCTGGCCAGCTGGTCCGCAAGGCTGGTACCTGTCCCGACGCCGGTCACCGCAGCGAGTAGAGCCGCAAGCTGCTGGGCCACAGTGGGAGTGGACATCACCGTCAACGTCGCCACGCCGGTCACGGCGCCGCTGGTCGCGGAAATGGTGGTGCTGCCGGCACCGACCGTGGTCGCGAAACCGCTGTTGCTCACCGTCGCCACGGCCGAGTCGGACGACGTCCAGGTGATTCCGGTCGTGAGGTCCTGCGTCGAGTCGTCGGAGTAGCGGCCGGTCGCCGTGAACTGCTGGGTCGAGCCGTTCGCGATGCTCGGGGTCGCCGGCGACACCTCGATCGACACCAGTGCCGGGTCGGTCACCGTCAACGTCGTCTCACCACTCACGGCGCCGCTGACCGCGGAGACGGTCGTGCTGCCGGCGCCGGTCGTGGTCGCAAGGCCCTCAGAGCCGGCGGCGTTGCTCACCGTGGCCACCGCCGCATCGGACGAGGTCCAGGTCACCTGCGCAGTGAGGTCCTGAGCCGAGTTGTCCGAGTAGAGGCCCGTCGCCGTGAACTGCTGGGTCAGGCCGTGCGCGATGCTCGGGGTCGCCGGCGAAACCTCGATTGACACCAGGGCCGCGTCGGTCACCGTCAACGTCGTCTCGCCACTCACGGCGCCGTTGGCCGCAGAGACGGTCGTGCTGCCGGTGCCGGCCGTGGTCGCGAGACCGTTGGAGCCGGCGGCGTTGCTCGCCGTCGCTACCGCGGGATTGGAGGACGCCCAGGTGACCTGGGTCGTGATGTCGTGCGTCGAGTTGTCGGTGTAGTGGCCGGTCGCCGTGAATTGCAGCGTCAGGCCGTGCGCGATGCTCGGGGCCGCCGGTGACACCTCGATCGACACCAGCGTCGCGTCGGTCACCGTCAAGGTCGTCTCGCCACTGACGGCGCCGTGGGCCGCGGAGACGGTCGTGCTGCCGACGCCGGTCGTGGTCGCGAGGCCCTCGGAGTCGGCGGCGTTGCTCACCGTCGCCACGGTGGCGTCGGAGGAGACCCAGGTGACCTGCGTCGTGAGGTCCTGGGTCGAGTTGTCGGTGTAGCGGCCGGTTGCCGTGAATGACTGGGTCAGGCCGTGCGCGATGCTGGGAGCCGCCGGTGACACCTCGATCGACACCAGGGTCGCGTCGGTCACCGTCAATGTCGTCTCACCACTCACGCCGTCGCTGACCGCAGAGACAGTCGCGCTGCCCACGCCGGCCGTCGTCGCAAGGCCCTCGGAGACGGCGGCGTTGCTCACCGTGGCGACCGCCGTATCGGACGAACTCCAGGTGACCTGCGTCGTGAGGTCCTGTGTCGAGTTGTCCGAATAGCGGCCGGTCGCCGTGAACTGCTGGGTCAGGCCCTGCGCGATGCTCGGGGCCGCCGGTGACACCTCGATCGACACGAGCGTCGCGTCGGTCACCGTCAACGTCGTCTCGCCACTCACGGCACCGCTGACCGCGGAGACGGTCGTGCTGCCGACGCCGGCCGTGGTCGCGAGACCGTTGGAACCCCCGGCGTTGCTCACCGTAGCGACCGCCGCATCGGACGAGCCCCAAGTGACCTCCGTCGTGAGGTCCTGCGTCGAGTTGTCGGTGTAGCGGCCAGTTGCCGTGAATGACTGGGTCGCGCCGTGCGCGATGCTGGGAGCCGCCGGTGACACCTCGATCGACACCAGGGTCGCGTCGGTCACCGTCAAGACGGTCTGGCCGCTGACCTCGCCGACCGTGGCCAGGACGGTCGTACTGCCGACGCCGGCCGTGGTCGCGAGACCAGCGTCGCTAACCGTCACTACCTCAGGGTTGGACGAGACCCAGCTGGACTGGGTCGTGAGATCCTGCGTCGAGTTGTCCGAATAGCGGCCGGTCGCCGTGAACTCGAGAGTCAGGCCCTTCGCGATGCTGGGAGCGGCCGGCGACACCTCGATCGACAGCAGGGTCGCTGCGGTCACGGTCAACGCCGTCTCCCCGCTGACTTCGCCGGCCGTAGCCGAGATGGTCGTGTTACCGACGCCGGCCGTGGTCGCGAGGCCGTGCGACCCCGCCGCGTTGCTCACCGTCGCCACCGCCGCATTGGAGGAAGCCCACGCGACCTGCGTGGTGATGTCCTGGGTCGAGTTGTCCGAGTAGCGGCCGGTCGCCGTGAATGCCTGGGTCAGCCCGTTCGCGAGGTTCGGCGTCGCCGGCGACACCTCGATCGACACCAGGGTCGCGTCGGTCACCGTCAGCGTCGTTTCGCCCCGCACCGCGCCGCTGGCCGCAGACACGGCGGTGCTGCCGGCGCCCACCGTGGTCGCCACGCCATTGAAGCCGACGTTGTTGCTCACCGTCGCCACTGCGGTGTCGGAGGAGGCCCAGGTGACCTGCGTCGTGAGGTCCTGCTTCGAGTTGTCCGAGTAGAGCCCGGTCGCCCTGAACGGCGTGGTCGTACCGGCGGCAGCCGTGGCAAGGCTGGGTGTCACCTCGATCGATGTCAGCGTCGGGGTGGTGCTCGTCGAGGGTACGGGCACATCGCGACTCCGGCCGTTGTTGCCGCCGTCGCAACCCGCCAGGGTGGCTAGGAAAGCCAACGCAATGACGGACACCGCATCCCGCACTGCTTTCCGACCCATACGATGAAGCACTTGCAATTCCTTCGCCGCGGACAATGGCAGGAAGTATCTGCAAGGCGGGGAAACCGCAGACGTGATGCGCGTCGCAGTCCTTACCTGGGAATGAGGAGCGTTGCGCGGAATCGGCTGCGGACGGGACGGAACCAGCTATCGGCACCGACGGCGAGTCGATGCAACGTAAGCAAAATATGTGCTCCAAGGCCGGAAGGCGGAAGAGGTGGGATTCGAACCCACGAGGGACTTAAGGCCCCTGCTGGACAATGACCGCCAGGAAACGAGAGCCCGGCACGTGGCCGGGCTCGTTGGCACAGTGGGCCTCTCGCTTACGCTGGACGTTTCGCGTGAAGCCTACCCACAGTGCAGCGGCTCGAGAAACGTCCTGGCGACTACGGTCACTCGAGCGCGGTCTCCTGGTAGCTCGTCGAGCGCCACTTGCCGTCCTGGCGAACGTAGATGGCCGTTGAGAACACCTTGGCCGGCAGCTTCTGCTCGCCGCACATCGTGTCTTGCGTCGCCGTGTACGTGAGGATCGCGACATCGGGCGAGAGCTGACGCAAGCTTGCGTCCGAGAACTCGAACTCCTTCATCTTGCAGTTGTGACTGCTCACGTCGGCGATGATCTTGTCTCTGCCTTTCGAAACGCCCGCTCCCGCGACGACCTGCACGGCGTCCTCGGTCATTGTGTCCTTCATCGCCGTGGTGTCGCGCTTGGCCCACGCCGACCAACCACTCTTCTCCTTGGCGAGCAGCTCCTCTTTCAGATCACCGGCCATCGACGGCGAAACGATGGCAACGGCCAGCAGCAGCGCTTTCATGATTGTCTTCATCGATTGATCCTCCCTGTGACGGTCCCGCGGTACGCGGAACGAATCGTTGAAGCGGCAGGTAGCCATGCGGCGCGCTATTCGGGAAAAAGTATGCTCTTTCGGCCGTCGCAGTCGCAATGCACGTCCGTCGCCGCCCGGGATTCGCTCTGGTCGAGTGCCAAGCGAATGCTTCGAAAAGCCTGCCTGCAACCCATGCCCATCGCGTCGAGCCATCGAGTGAATATTCGAGGTTGCAGTCTTCGAAGAACTTGGCGGAAGGGGTGGGATTCGAACCCACGGACGGTTGCCCGTCGGCGCTTTTCAAGAGCGCTGCCTTAAACCACTCGGCCACCCTTCCGTCGTTGGGACCCAAAAATGGCTGACGGCGCGCAGTTTAGCGGGAAAATCAGCACGTGTAACATGCTGTTTTTCCAGCGGTTCTTAGGTGTGTCGCGGTTGGTTACGACACGCTTCAGAGTGCATTCGACCGCGGCCGCCCTTCCACGATCAGCCCCTGATGACCTCGGCGCCGTCCATGTAGTGCCGCAGCGCCGCCGGGATTGCGACGCTGCCGTCGCCCTGCTGATAGTTCTCGAGCACGGCGACCAGCGTCCGGCCCACCGCCAGTCCCGAACCGTTCAAGGTGTGCACGGGCTCGGGCTTGTTGCTGGCCGGATTACGCCAGCGCGCCTGCATGCGCCGAGCCTGGAACGCCTCGCAGTTCGAGCACGACGAGATTTCTCGATATTTCTGCTGGCCCGGCAACCACACCTCGATGTCGTAGGTCCGGGCACTGCTGAACCCGATGTCGCCGGCGCACAGCGCGACGACGCGATACGGCAGTTCGAGTCCCTGCAGCACCTTCTCGGCGTTGCCCACGAGCAGCTCGAGCTCGGCGTACGACTCCTCCGGTTTACAGATATGCACGAGCTCGACCTTCTCGAACTGGTGCTGGCGGATCATGCCGCGCGTGTCCTTGCCGTACGATCCGGCCTCGCTGCGAAAGCACGGCGTGTGCGCGGCGTAGCGACGCGGCAGCGTGGCCGCCTCGAGGATCGAGTCGCGCGCGAGGTTGGTGACCGGCACCTCGGCGGTCGGGATCAGGAAGAACTCCGCTTCACCCGAGGTCACTTTGAACAGGTCGGCCTCGAACTTCGGCAGCTGGCCCGTGCCGACGAGCGAACTGCGCGCGACGAGGTACGGCGCGTAAATCTCGGTGTAGCCGTGCCGGCCCGTGTGCAGGTCGAGCATGTACTGGATCAGCGCACGGTGCAGGCGCGCGAGCCCGCCCTTCAGCACGACGAATCGCGCGCCCGAGATCCTGCCGGCGGCCTCGAAATCCATCGCGGTGTTGGCGAGCCGCTCGCCGATCGCGACGTGGTCCAGCGGTTGCCACTCGAATTCGCGCGGCGTGCCCCAGCGCCGGACCTCGACGTTCGCGCTCTCGTCGCGGCCATCCGGCACGCTCTCGTGCAACAGGTTCGGCAGCCCGAGCATGAGGTCGTCGGACTCGGCCTGCACGACCGCGAGGTCCTTCTCGAGTCCTTCGAGCTTGCGGCCGAGCGCCTCGCCTTCCGCGAGCAGTGCCGCGATGTCCTGGCCCTGCGCCTTGGCCTTGCCGACGCCTTTCGCGTGGGCGTTGCGCGCCGCGCGGATTTCGTCGGCGGCGACCTGCGCGAGCTTCCGGCGCTCCTCGAGCGCCCGGAAGCGCTCGACGTCGAGCTGGAAGCCGCGGCGCGCGAGGTTGACGGCGACG
>DASUMQ010000356.1:0-14656 GCA_036277615.1 Steroidobacteraceae bacterium | reverse complement strand
CACGAGCCCTGCGGTGCGTGCCCTCACGACCGCGAGCATCATGGCGCGCGAACTCAAGGTGCCGGCCGAACTCATCGCCCAGGATGAGCGGCTGTACCTCGCCGACCCTGCGGCGATCGTGCAGGTCGTGCGCGAACTCGGCGGCGACGCGAAGCACGTCATGGTGTTCGGCCACAACCCGGGCATCACCGAGTGCGCGAATCGATTATCGGCCGGCGAACAAATCGACAACATGCCGACCTGCGCCGTGTTCACGGCGTGCTTCCGGCTCGACGAGTGGTCGCAGCTCGACTGGAAGTCCGGGCTCGAGGCCGAGTTCGATTACCCGCGCAACCTTGCGCAGGACAACACGCGGGAATCCGACTGACGGGACTCCAGGCGTCTCTCAGCCGCGACCGAAGACCGGGATCGCGGCGCCCGTGATCGCGCTCGCGTCCTCGGACGCGAGGAAAAGGATCACCCGGGCGATCTTCGCCGGGGCAACCCACTTGCTGAAGTCGGCCTTCGGCATGTCCAGTCGATTGCGCGGTGTGTCGATCGTGCCGGGCAGGATCGCGTTGACCGTGACGTTGCGGTCCTTCAGTTCCTCGGACAGTGCCTCGGTGAGCCGTTGCACGCCCGCCTTCGACGCCGTGTACGGACCCATGCCGGCCCCCGCCTTCGCGGCCGCACCGGCCCCGATGTTGATGATGCGGCCGCCGCCGCGCTCGAGCAGCGCAGGCAACGCGCACTTGCAGCTCACCACGGCCGAACGCAGGTTCATCGCATAGAGCGCATCCCAGGTGTCGAGGCTGCCGCCTTCGACCTTTTCCCAGCGGAAGCCACCCGCGACGTTGACCAGCACGTCGATGCCGCCGAACCGCATCGCGGTCGCGGCCATGGCCTTGCGCGTGGCCTCCTCGTTCGCCAGGTCCGCGCCGCCGAGCAGCAGGTGCTGCGACCCCGAAAACTCGCGCTGCATCTCGACCGAGGGCTGCGCGACGTCGATCAGCGCGAGCCGCGCTCCTTCCTGGCCGAACGCGCGCGCGACCGCGGCGCCGAGGGCGCCGAACGCGCCAGTGATCACGACGACACGATCTGGAGCAGCGTCTGGCATCAGTTCCTCCGCAAAGCGAGTGTCCAGTGTCTAGTGTCTGGTGTTCAGTAGGAGGCGGCTGTGCCGCCGCGCCGACGCAGTCGGCGTCCTGCTAACCGCAAGACACTAGACACTAGACACTTTCTTCAGCATTCCGGCACGTTGACCGCGAGCCCGCCCTGGCTCGTTTCCTTGTAGATCGTCGACATGTCGTGCCCGGTCTGCCGCATCGTCGCGATGACCTGGTCGAGCGTCACCTTGTGCGTGCCGTCGCCACGCAGCGACAGCCGGGCTGCGTTGATCGCCTTGACCGCACCCATTGCGTTGCGCTCGATGCAGGGAATCTGCACGAGGCCTGCGATCGGGTCGCAGGTGAGGCCGAGGTTGTGCTCCATGCCGATCTCGGCCGCGTTCTCGACCTGCTCGTTCGTACCGTTCAACGCCGCGACGAGCCCTGCTGCCGCCATCGAGCAAGCCACGCCGACTTCACCCTGGCAACCCATCTCGGCGCCGCTGATGGAGGCGTTGCGCTTGTAGAGCATGCCGATCGCGCCGGCGACCAGCAGGAAACGCAGGACGCCCTCTTCGCTCGCGCCGGGCTCGTACTTGCGGTAGTACGCGAGCACGGCCGGCACGATGCCCGCGGCGCCGTTGGTCGGTGCAGTCACGACGCGGCCGCCCGCGGCATTTTCCTCGTTGACTGCGAGCGCGAACGCGTTGACCCACTCGAGTGCATCGAGCGGGCGCTCCTGCGATGATTCGACCAGCAACCGGTGCATGCGCGACGCGCGGCGACGCACCTTGAGCACGCCCGGCAGCACGCCCGAACCCTTGAAGCCGCGCTCGATGCACTCGTTCATCACGGACCAGATCCGCAGCAGTGCCGCGCGCGTCTCGGCGTCCGGCCGGAACGCGCGCTCGTTCGCCAGCACCAGTTCGTGGAGTTCGAGACCGTGGTTGCGCGCCACGTCGAGCAATTCCTGCGCAGAGCCGAACTGGAACGGCACTTCGACCTGCTGCGCCCCGACGGTGGTCTTGCCGAAATCAGCCGCGCGGACGATGAAGCCGCCTCCGGTCGAGAAGTATTCGTCGCGGTACAGGATCTCCCCGGCCGCATCGAGGGTCGTGAATCGCATGCCGTTGGGGTGCTGCGGCAACGTCTGGTCGCGGTGGAACAACAAGTCGAGCGGCTCGTCGAACGCGACGTCCTTGTGGCCGCCGATGCGCAGTCGGCCCGTGCCACGGATGCGCTCGAGCGCAGGCTCCATCCCCGCGGGGTCGACCGTCGCGGGCTCGTTGCCTTCGAGCCCGAGGAGCACGGCGCGGTCGGTGCAGTGACCACGACCGGTCAGCGCGAGCGAGCCGTACATCTGGGCCACGACCTTGTCGGTACGCTCGAGCAAGCCCTTCGCCTCGAGATCGCGCACGAACGCGCAGGCCGCGTTCATCGGTCCCATCGTGTGGGAACTGGACGGCCCGACGCCGATCTTGAAGATGTCGAGGACGCTGAGATTCATGATGAGTGTCCAGTGTCTAGTGTCTAGTGTCTAGTAGGAAGCCGGCTTCGTCGGCGCGGCGGCGCAGCCGCCTTCCTCCTGAACACTAGACACTGATCACCAGACACTTCCTCCTATTCCATCGCCAGCAGCGAAGCGTTGCCGCCCACGGCCGACGTATTGACGGTGTAGGTCCGCTCGTGCGCGAACCGGTGCAGGTAGTGTGGACCTCCCGCCTTGGGTCCGGTACCCGAAAGACCCGAGCCGCCGAACGGCTGCGTCCCCACGACGGCGCCGATGATATTGCGGTTCACGTACACGTTCCCGGCCGCGACGCGGCTCGCGACGCGACGCACCGTGCCGTCGATGCGGCTGTGGATGCCGAACGTCAGGCCGTACCCCGTGGCATTGATCGCATCGACCAGCGCCTCGAGGTCCCGCGACCGGTACGTGACGACGTGCATGACCGGCCCGAACCACTCGCGATCGAGGACGGCGAGCGAATCGATTTCCGCCGCCAGCGGCGCCACGAACGTGCCGGCGCGCATCGCCGCGTTCGGTTGCAGCCGGTGATGCCACGAAGATTTCTGCATCACCTCCTGGGCGTGACCCTCGAGCAGCGCACGGGCGCCTTCGTCGATGACGGGTCCCACGTCCGTCTCGAGGTAGGCCGGGTCACCGACGACGAGTTCTTCCATGTACCCGGCCAGCAGGCGCTTGACCTTGGCTGCGATGTCTTCCTGGACGCAGAGCACGCGCAGCGCCGAGCAGCGTTGGCCGGCACTGTTGAACGCGGACTGGACTGCGTCGATGACCACCTGTTCCGGCAGCGCCGAGCTGTCGACGATCATCGCGTTCTGGCCGCCGGTTTCTGCGATCAGCGTGCCGATCGGGCCGTTGCGCGCGGCGAGGGTCCGGTGGATGATCCGCGCGGTTTCCGTCGAGCCGGTGAATGCGACACCGGCGATGCGCGGATCGGCGACCGCGGCCGCGCCCACGACCGCACCGTCGCCGGGCACGAGGTGCAGCACTTCGGCTGGAACGCCGGCCTGCAGCAGCAGGCGCACGGCGTGCGCCGCCACGAGCGGCGTCTGCTCCGCGGGCTTGGCGATGACGGCGTTACCCGCTGCCAGCGCGGCGACCACCTGGCCCGTGAAGATCGCGAGCGGGAAATTCCACGGGCTGATGCACGTGAACACGCCGCGGCCGTGCAGGCTCAGCTCGTTGCTTTCGCCCGTGGGACCAGGCAGGCGGAGCGAGCCGCCGAACTCCGTGCGGGCCCGTGCCGCGTAGTAACGCAGGAAATCGACAGCCTCACGCACTTCGGCGACGCTGTCCGGGACAGTCTTGCCGGCCTCGCGCACGCACATCGCGATCAGCTCGGGCGTGTTTTCCTCGAACAGCTCGGCCGCCTTGTCGAGCGCTGCGGCACGGACGTCCGCCGGCGCGGCGTCCCAGGCGGGCTGTGCCTCGACCGCGATGTCGATCGCCTGCGTGACCTGCCGGGGCGTCGCGGCGACGACGGTGCCGACGTGGTCGCCGTGATCGGCAGGATTGCGGATCGCGACGCTTGCTCCTCCGTGCTCCTCGCCGCCCACGAGCGGCGTGGCGACCCAGGGCCGGCGCGACACGTGCTCCATGCGCTCGGCCATCGAGGCGAGCACCGAGCCGTTGACGAGGTGCACGCCGGCGGAGTTCCTGCGCTCCGGCATGTAGATGTCGAGCGGCTGCGGAATGCGCGGGTGCACGCAGGTCTCGAACCGATCGACGGTCTGCACGGGGTCCGCGATGATCGCGTCGATCGGCTCGTTCTCGTTGACGATGCGATTCACGAACGAGGAGTTCGAGCCATTCTCGAGCAGGCGTCGCACGAGGTACGGCAGCAGGTCCTCGTGGTTACCCACGGGCGCGTAGACGCGGCACGGCAGTGCGAAGCCGTCCGCGCCCGTCACTTGCGCGTACAGCTCTTCGCCCATGCCGTGGAGCCGTTGGAACTCGAACTCGCGCTTGTACTTGCGTGCGAGCTCGGCGATCGCGGCGACGGTGTGCGCGTTGTGTGTCGCGAACTGGGCGTAGAGGTTGCGGCCCTCCTCCAGGACGATGCGGGCACAGGCGAGGTACGAGACGTCGGTGTTCGGTTTGCGCGTGAACACCGGATAGGTCGGCAGGCCGCGTTCCTGGCCGCGCTTGATCTCGGCATCCCAGTAGGCACCCTTGACGAGGCGCACGTGCAGCAGGCGCCTGGTCTCGTTCGCGAGCCGGATCAGATAGCGCAGCAGCGGTACGGCGCGGCGCTGGTACGTCTGCACGGCGATGCCGAGGCCGTCCCAGCCGGCCAGCGACGGTTCCCGCGCGACGGCCGCCAGCAACTCGACGGTGAGTTCGAGACGCTCCGACTCCTCCGTGTCGAGCGTGAGCGCAATGCCGGCTTCGCGGGCGAGGTGACACAGTTCCACGAGTCGTGGCGTGAGGTCGTTCAGGACGCGCTGGCGATGGGACCGCTCGAACCGCGGATGCATCGCCGAGAGCTTCACCGAAATGCTCGGCCGCGACTCGAAGTCCGGGTACTCGCCCGTGCGCGCCCCGAGTGCGCCGATCGCGGAACGGTACGCCTCGAAATAGCGGTCAGCGTCCGCCGAGGTGAGCGCGGCCTCGCCCAGCATGTCGAACGTGTAGCGGTAACGCCGGCTCTCGCCGGTCAACGAGTTATCGAGCGCTTCCTTGATCGTGCGGCCCATCACGAACTGGTGCCCCATGATCTTCATGGCCTGGCGCATCGCCGTGCGCACGATCGGCTCGCCGATGCGCCCGGCGACGCGACCGATGGCGCTCTGCGGCGCGGCGACGTCGGTCGGGTCGAGCCGCACGATGCGCCCCGTCAGCATGAGCCCCCAGGTCGACGCATTGACGAACAGCGACTGGCTGTCACCCAGGTGGCTTGCCCAGTCGCCGGAGCGCAGCTTGTCGGCGATCAGGCGATCCGCCGTGTCGTCGTCGGGAATGCGCAGCAGCGCTTCGGCCAGGCACATCAGGATCACGCCTTCCTGCGACGACAGGTCGTACTGGCGCAGGAACGCATCGAGGCCCGACTTCGCCTTGGGCGCCTTGCGCACGGCCTCGACGAGCCTGCGCGCGGTTGCAAGCACGGTCTCGCGTTCGGAGGGCTCGAAGCGCGCCAGGTCGGCCAGCCTGCGCACGAGCGACTCTTCGTCGGCGAGAAAGTCGTCGTTGATGGCCCGCCCGACCGGCGTGATGAAATCCTGAGGATCGGCAAACAGGAAGCGCGACGTCGGCGCTTCGCGGAGGGGTCCAGTCATGGAGACGTACGCCTGGGAATCGTGGGTGCGCGGATTCTAGCCAAAAGGACCCGGGCCCGCGGGTGTGGAAACCGGCGGGCCGCGACGCGGCATTCGAACAGGCCTGCGGTACTACTTCGTCTCGTACAGCAGCCCGAGCGTGGTCAGCGTGTCGGTGTTCTCGATGCCCGGCAGCACGTCGGTGTTGTGGCGCACCTGGTACCCCACGCGCAATCCGAGCGCGCCGCTGATCGCCACCTCGAGGCCGAGGTCGTTCTGCAGGTACGTGTTGTCCGATCCGGCCTCGACCAGGAACTTGTCGACGATCTTGGTCGTCTCGGTCAGCTGGTGCTCGAACCCCACGTCGCCGCGGAAGATCACGCCATCCTCCTTCGCGCCGGTCTCGCGGATTTCGGCATAACGATAGCCGGGGCCACCCTGCACCCACAGCTTGGTGCGCTCGGTGTCGATGATCTTGTAACCCAGGCCGCCCGCGAGCGACGCCGAGTAGTCGTACTGGCTGAACCGGTCATCCTCGTAACGGGCGGCGCCGAACGCGTACGCCCGTTGCGTGAGTGCGTACTGGGTCTGGCCGCGCAGTTCCCGGCGCTGGGCCGTGATACGTCGGCCCCTCCCGCCCCTGCCGTGGCTTCCCGCAGGGCGCCCTTGCGCAACGCACGAGGTTCCAAAAAAATCGCGTTCCGAAGGAGACTCGCCGTGCCCGCCAGGAAAATCGTCGCCACCGCCGCCAGTTTCATGACCGACGTCGTCGAGGCGTCGAACGCGGTGCCCGTGCTGGTCGACTTCTGGGCGCCGTGGTGTGGGCCGTGCCAGGCGCTGATGCCGTTGCTGGACCGGATCGCCGACGATTACGGCGGTCGCTTCGTCCTGGCAAAGGTCAATACCGACGAAGAACAGAAGCTCGCCACGCACTTCCAGATCCGCAGCATCCCGACGGTGCTGCTGGTGCACCGCGGCGAGGTGGTGGACCAGTTCACCGGTGCGCAGCCCGAATCCGCGATCAAGGCGATGCTCGACCGCCACGTCGCACCGGCCGGGAATGAGCCGGCAGTCGAGGCGCCGGTCGCGACGGCGCCTCCCCCGGTGGCCGAGCGGCCGGAAGTCCGTGCCGCCCGGTTGCTCGACCAGCGCGACGCTGCGGGTGCCGCCGCGGCCATCGACGAAGTCGTCGCCGCGAACCCCGACCACCCGGCGCTGAAGGCGCTGCGGGCGCGCCTCGACTTCGTGCAACTCGCGAACTCGAACCCGAACGTGATGGCGCTGCGCGCAGCGCTCGAGGCGAATCCGGCGGATTCCGCCGCGCGGCACGCGCTAGCCGCGCATTTTGCGCTGGCCGGAGACTACGGCACGGCATTGGCCGAGTGGCTCGAATTGATGCGGCGCGACAGGACGTACGGCGACGAGGCGGCGCGACGCAGCCTGCTGCAGGCCTTCGACGTGCTCGGCGAGCAGGACACGCTGGTCGCCCAGTACCGGCGCAGGATGGCGAGCTTATTGCACTAGTCGATCGTGTGAATGCCGTCCTTGCCGCGCGCGCGTCACCGAAGTATAAAAACGCCGCTTGCCCTGCCCTTGGGTTTTTCGATGAGCGAGAAGCCAGAGCCTGCAGACGAGTTCGAGGACGAAGACAGCGAAGAAGTCGCCGGCGGCGACGATTCGCTCGACGTCGATCGTCTGATCCAGGACCTCGACAAGCGCAAGCGTGGCGCGCCCAAGGGCGCCGAACCCGCGTGGCGCAAGCTCGAGCGCCTGCTCGAGCAGAAACGCACTTCCGAACTGCTCAGCGACTTCGACGACTACGACGTCGGCGACCGGCCCAAGCCGAGGCGGCCGAACGCCTGAAGGAAGTGGCCAGTGGCTGGTGGCTAGTGGTTAGTCGGACAATGAAGGGCCAGCAATGCTGGCCCTTTCTTACCAGCCACCAGCCACTTTCCTCAGTGGAAGTCGCGCGATTCCGCGCGGAGCCGCCCGAGCAACGGGCTCAGGTCGAGCAGCCGCTGCGCGACCACGTGCATCACCTCGCCTTCCAGCTGCAGCTTCCCCGTCACGCCCATGAGCCGGGAACCGACGAGCGCCTGGCGCTGGCGCTCGCCGAGATCACGCCAGACGATCACGTTGATCGAGCCGAACTCGTCCTCGAGCGTGACGAAGGTGACACCCTCGGCGCTGCCCGGCCGCTGGCGGGTGATCACCAGGCCCGCCGTCCGCACGTGCATGCCGTCGCGCGACTCGCGCAGCGAGCGCGAATCGAGCATGCCGCGTGCGGTGAGGCGTTCGCGCAGCAGCGCGATCGGGTGACGGCGCAGCGTGAGGCCGGTGTGCGAATAATCGGCGACCACGTCCTCGCCCTCGCGCGGTGCGCGCAGCAGCGGGATGCCCTCCGCGATCCGCACTTCGGGCAACAACGGCATCGACGGTTCGAGTCCCGCGACCTGCCACGCGGCCCGGTGACGGTGCCCCCCGAGCCCGGCCAGCGCGCCCGCGGCGGCGAGGCAGCCCAGGTCGCGCCGGTCGAGCCGGGCCAGCTCGGCGATCTGCTGCACGCTGTCGAACCGTCCGCCGCGCTGCACGCGCGCGGCGACCAGCCGGTCCGCGGCCTCCTGTGACAACCCTTTCACCAATCGCAGCCCGAGGCGCAGCGCAGGCTCGCCCGCCTCCGGGACGCGCTCCAGCGTGCAGTCCCAGTCGCTCGCGAACACGTCGATCGGCCGCACCGGCACGCCGTGGCGCTGCGCGTCCTGCACGATCTGCGACGGCGCGTAGAACCCCATCGGCTGGCTGTTGATCAGCGCGCCCGCAAACGCCGCGGGTTCGTGCCGCTTGAGCCACGCGGACACGTAGACCAGCAGCGCGAAGCTCGCGGCGTGGGATTCCGGAAAGCCGTATTCGCCGAAACCGAGGATCTGCTGGAAGATCCGGCGCGCGAACTCGTCGGGGTAGCCGCGCTCGCGCATGCCGCGGATCAACCGCTCCTCGAAGGGGCCGAGCCCGCCCTTGCGTTTCCACGCGGCCATCGCCCGCCGCAGCTGGTCCGCCTCGCCCGGCGTGAACCCGGCCGCGACGATCGCGAGCTGCATGACCTGCTCCTGGAAGATCGGGACGCCGAGCGTGCGCTTCAGCACACCCTCGACCGCATCGCTCGGATATGTGACGGCCTCGAGCCCGGCGCGGCGGCGCAGGTACGGGTGGACCATGTCGCCCTGGATCGGGCCGGGACGGATGATCGCCACCTCGATCACGAGGTCGTAGTACGAGCGCGGCTTCAGGCGCGGCAACATCGCCATCTGCGCCCGCGACTCGATCTGGAACACGCCCACGGTGTCGGCGTGCCCGATCATGTCGTAGACGGCGGGGTCCTCGGCGGGGACCTCGGCGAGCGTCCAGCGCTGGCCACGGCAGCAATGCACGAGGTCGAACGCGCGACGGATGGCCGTGAGCATGCCGAGCCCGAGCACGTCGACCTTGAGCAGGCCGAGCGCGTCGAGGTCGTCCTTGTCCCATTCGATCACCGTGCGCGCGGGCATCGCGGCGTTCTCGACGGGCACGAGTTCCTCGAGCAGTCCACGCGCGATCACGAAACCGCCGACGTGCTGCGACAGGTGCCGCGGGAAGCCGAGCAGCTGTCGCGCGAGCGTGAGCACCCTGGCGAGCACGGGGCTGTCGGGATCGAGACCCGCTTCACGCACCCGACCCTCGTCGATGCGGCTGCCGTCCCACCACTGCATCGATCGCGCGAGCGCGTTGACCTGCAGCGGGTCGAGCCCCATTGCCTTCGCCACGTCGCGCAGCGCGCTGCGCGGCCGATAGCAGATCACGGTCGCGGCGAGCGCCGCCCGCTGCCGGCCATACTTTTCGTAGATGTACTGGATCACCTCCTCGCGGCGCTCGTGCTCGAAATCGACGTCGATGTCGGGCGGCTCGTTGCGCTCCTTGGAGATGAAGCGCTCGAACAGCAGCGACATGCGCGCGGGGTCGACCTCGGTGATGCCGAGACAGAAGCAGACGGCGGAGTTGGCCGCGGAACCGCGGCCCTGGCAGAGGATGTCGCGCGAGCGCGCGAAGCGCACGATGTCGTGCACGGTCAGGAAAAACGGGTCGTAGGCCAGCTGGGCGATCAGCTCGAGCTCGTGCTCGACCGCCTGACGCGTAGCTTCGGGCACGCCCTGCGGCCAGCGGTGCCGCATGCCCGCTTCCGTCAGCTCGCGCAGCCAGCTCGCCGGCGTGTGGCCGTCGGGCACGATTTCGCGCGGATACTCGTAGCGCAGTTCGTCGAGCGAGAACGTGCAACGCGCGGCGATCTCGAGCGTCGCTGCCAGCAGTTCGGGCGGGTGCAGTTCCGCGATGCGCGCGATCGGGCGCAGGTGCCGCTCGCCGTTCGGATGCAGCGCGAGGCCGGCCTGCTCGACCGTCGTGCCGAGCCGCGTCGCCGTAAGCACGTCCTGCAGCGCGCGACGGCCACGCGCGTGCATGTGCACGTCGCCGGCGGCGACGAGCGGCAGCGCCAGTTGCAGCGCGAGCGCCTGCAGCCGTTCGAGCCGGCGCCGGTCGCGCCCGGTCGTGAGCAGTTCGACCGTGATCCAGGTGGGGAACCGCTCCGTGAGCCAGCGGGCTTCGGCAGCGTCCGGCGTCGTGCCCGGTAGCCAGAGGCAGAGAAGACCAGCGGATGAGTCAGGGGTTAGGGGATAGGGGTTAGGGGATAGTGAAGAGGCCGACGCAGTCGGCCGTTCCTCTCTTCCACTATCCCCTATCCCCTGTTCCCTATCCCCTTCGTTTGTGCCCCCAACGATTTCGTCGAAATCGTCCCGGCACAAACGATACCTGCCCTTCGGCGCGGCCCGGCGGCCACGCGTGATCAGGCGACAGAGCCGGCCGTAGCCGGCGCGATCCTGGGCGAGCAGCACGCAGCGCAAGCCGTCCTCGAGCCGGAACTCGGCGCCGACGATCAGCTTGAGGCCATGGTCCTTCGCCGCGACGTGCGCGCGCACGACACCCGCCACGGAGCACTCGTCGGTGAGCGCGAGCGCGGCGTAGCCGAGTTGCACGGCCCGCTCGACCAGTTCCTCCGCGCGGGACGCGCCGCGCAGGAACGTGAAGTTGGAGAGGCAGTGCAGTTCGGCGTACACGGCTCAGGCGAACCAGCCATGCAGGAACCACCCTGCCGGATCCGCGTCGCGGCGATTGCAGAAGACCCAGAGGCGCGCGCCGTGGCGGCTGCGGGCCACGTAGTAGTCCCGTGCCACGTCGCGCCCGTCCCACCAGCCCGACTCGATGCACTCGGGGCCTTCCTCGAGCTCGAGGCGGCGCACGTCGCAGGGTTCCGGCACGTCGAGCAGCCAGAGCGGCCTGAACGGGCCCTCACCCGTGCTGCGCGCGGTTTTTCCCAACGCGTCGGGCGCGGTGGTGGGCTCGGCTGCACGCCAGGCGGCCTCGGGCCGATGTTCGGCGACACACGCGAGACCGTGCACGGCCTCGTGGCCGAGCCGCGCGCGCAGCCGCTCGATCAGCTGCGGCAGGTTTTCGCCCGACTCGCGCCGGTCGTGTGCGAACAGCTCCGCGGCTTCCGACTGCAGGTCGAGCAGTGGGCCGCTCAGCAGCCGCACGCTGCGGACAGGCTCGGGCAGCTCCAACCGCGCGAGTCGCTCGCGCAGCAGATCCTGCATGCGCTGCGACTGCGCGCCGATCGGCTGGACGAAACGCAGGCGCACGCGCGTGAGCGGCGATTGGCGGTGACGCAGCTGCACCTCGAGCGCCTGCACGCCGCGGCTGCGCTGGCGCAGGAAGCGGCAGAGCTCGGCGAGCATCGGCTCGAGCGCGGCTTCCAGTCGCGCCGTGTCGCCGAGTTCGGGCTCGAGGTCGCGACGCAGCGCGAACCGCTCGTGCGCGGCGAACGCAGAGCGCGGCTCGGGCAGCCGGCCCGTCGCGCGATCGAGCATCGCGAGCAGGTCGGCACCGAAACGCCGCGCGAAGCCGTCGCGCGGCAGGCGCAGGCACTCACCGACGTTGCGCACACCCATCGTCGCGAGGGTCTGCAACGCTTTCTGCGGCCAGCGCGTGCACGCGAGTGCCAGCGGCGCGATCCGGCTCGCGAGTTCCTCGCGGCTGCGCACCAGCACGGGACGCTCGCCTGCGTGCTGGCGCGCGAACCACAGCGACGCCAGCGGCGTCGGCGTGATCGCGAATCGCACCGTGGCGCCGGTAGTCGCGGCGATCTCGCTTTCGAGCCGGTGACAGAGCTGTCGCGCACCGCCGCACAGGCGCAGGCTGCCGCGCACCTCGAGCAGTACCCCGTCCGGCGGCTCGAGGCTCACGCGGGGCGTGAAGTGCAACCCGCGACGCGCCACCGCCTCGAGCAACTGTCGCTCGCGGCGGGGATCGCGTGCCAGGGCGTGCAGCGTCGGCACGAGCGCGAGCGCCGAATTCACGGACATCCCCGCGTACACGCCGGCCGCACGCACGAGCTCGTCGCAGGCGCGCACGACCTTGCCGTTGCGCTCGAGGTCGACGACCGCGACGGGTGGGCCGGCGGGCAGCGCCCGCACTTCCTCGCGCAGCGCGTCGAGCATCAGGGCCGGCAGCTGCACGGCCAGCCAGAGTTCGCGCGCGCGCGGTTGCGCGAACGGCGCACGCTCGGGCACGGAGAGTGATGGACGGAGTGCCGGCGCGACCCGGCGTCGGGCGAGCGGGGCCACGTCAGTGCCCCAGGCTGACCGTGACCGGGCGACCTCCGCGGCTCTTCACGATGCGCACTTGCAGGCTTCGGTGCCCAGCATCGTGGCCGAGCAAGGCGAGCCGCAGCACGGCCGGCGATGGCGTGAGCCCCGCCTGCAGCGGACGGAACAGCACGGCGACGCTGTGCGACTGTTCGGCAGCGAGTTGCAAGCGTCGCAGGGCCTGCGGCTCGCGCGGGTTGGCCCATCCCAGCACGGCGCTGCACGCCTCCGAACGCAGAGCCTGGTCCATCGCCCAATCGGTGGCGCCCGCACCGTGCACGACCAGCACGCGCGCCACGTCGAGGCCCGCCGCCGCGAGGGCTGGTGCGTACGGCGTGTAAGGCGGCGAAACCCACGCGATCCACCCACCGCGCGTCGCGGCACAGAGTCGAGCCAGCGCCGGCATCAGCAGGCGCAGTTCGCCGATGCCGCGCTGGTCGGAGAGGATCTCGATGAGGCCCTGTCGCGGCCATCCCTGGCCTGGCAGGCAGCAATCGAGTTCAGGGTAACCGGTGGGCAATCCGGCGGGTGTCGCAGCGGCCGCAGCCTGCTCACGCGCGCGCCACAGTCGGGCGGGGTTGTTGCGCAGCAGTTCTTCGACGGACGCGGCCATAAAAAGCTAGTGGCTGGTGGCTAGTGGTTAGTGGTTAGGTAGGAAGCCGACTTCGTCGCCGCGCGGCGCAGCAGCTTCCTACCAGCGACTAGCCACCAGCCACTGGCCACTTCCTCAATGTGTTCCCTGCCGCACCACACCCACGACCACTCCTTCGATCGTGAGCGACTGCTCGCGCAGGTCGATGCGCATGGGCTCGAACTCCTCGTTTTCGGGCAACAGCCACGCGATGGAGCCGTCCTGTCGGTAGCGCTTGACCGTCACCTCGTTCTCGAGCCGTGCGACCACGATCTGGCGGTTGCGCACCTCGGGCGTACGGTGAACCGCGACGAGGTCGCCATCGAGGATACCGGCGTTGCGCATGCTCATGCCCTTGACCTTGAGCAGGTAGTGCGGCCGCGGCTGGAACAGGCCCGGGTCGATCTGGTAGCGCGCCTCGATGTTCTCTTCGGCCAGGATGGGGCGGCCAGCGGCGACGCGGCCAATCAGCGGCAGACCCATCTGCTCGCGCAGCGAATCCTTGAGCTGGATGCCGCGGGACGCCCCCGGACGCAAGTCGAGGACGCCCTTGCGCTGCAGGGCACGCAGGTGCTCCTCGGCTGCATTGGCAGACTTGAAACCGAGCGCCTCGGCGATTTCGGCCCGCGTGGGCGGCAAGCCGTGCTCGGCCAGCGTGTCCTGGATGAATTCGAGCACCTGGCGCTGGCGCGGCGTGAGATCTTCGATCATGGACTTTCCCCTGCCTGTATGCACGTACAGCTACTGTACTTATATACAGCCATGGCCTGCGGCTGGCAAGAGGAGCCGGCCGCGGAATGTCGCGCGGCGATCGTTTGCGTGGATACAACGTCAGCCGACTGCATTCCGGCCGCGGAAGGGCTTTTTTTTGCTGCCACAAATGGCTGAAAACAAGGGTGTTTTAGAAAACGTATCAGACTAATCCGACACGAAATTGCACCTTCGTCTGTCGTATGTGTGCCGCCCGATACACAGGACGGGCGCACCCGCAATCTTCAACATCCACTTCGAATCGGTTAGTCTTTTGGCGTTCGGCTGCGCAGCGCACAGGGATCGGTGTCCCACGCGGGCCGCAGCCGCTATCTGGCTTGTCCGCTTCCAACCCCCTCATTGAGGAAAAACACAATGAAGACTGCGATCGTGAAGACGCTGACCGTGGCCGCCGCCGCCATCATGGTTGCCACCGCTACCGGCTGCACCAGCAAGGACACGCTGGCCCGCATCGACGCCGCCAATGCCGCTGCAAAGCAGGCTGCCTCGGACGCCGCTGCTGCCAAGCAATCCGCCGACGCCGCTGCCGCCGCCGCTTCGAGCGCGCAGAACGCCGCTTCGAGCGCTCAGAGCACGGCCAACCAGGCGCTGCAGGCCTCCCAGGCTTCGCAGTCGTGCTGTGACGCGACGAACGAGAAGATCGATCGCGCGTTCAA
>DASUMQ010000355.1:0-10598 GCA_036277615.1 Steroidobacteraceae bacterium | reverse complement strand
TTCCTGTTCCAGATCGACGAGTTTCTCTAGGGCCTGCCGCCGGTCGGCGCGACCCGGCAGGTCACGCGGTACGCTGATGCAACGACGAATCGTGACTCGGGTTGCGCAGGCCGCGGCGTGGATCGGTGCGGCGATGCTGGCTGTCCCGACCCGGGCCGATTCGGTGAATAACGCGACCCGGACCGTCGTCGAACTCGCGCGCGGCGTGTATTCGATCCGGCACGCCGACGCCCCGGACGCCTTTCCGCAGGGCAACACGACGGTCGTCATCGGCGAGCGCGACGTCCTCGTCGTCGATTCGTGCTACCTGCCGTCCTCGGCACGCGAGGACATCGCGCAGATCCGCACCTGGACGTCGAAGCCGGTGCGCTACCTCGTCAACACGCACTGGCACTTCGACCACACGATGGGCAACGGCGTGTACTGGGCGACGTTCCGGGGGCTCGACATCGTCGCCCACACGGAAACCGCGCGCCGGTCGCGGGACTACAACCCCGGCTGGTTCGCGCGCTTCCCGCGCCGCGCCGACCTGTTCCGCAAGGCGCTCGCGGACGGCAAGGACCCGGACGGCGACGTGCTGACCGAGGTCGAGAAACGAGAGTACGCCGAAGCGCTCCGCGGGCTCGCACCCGTGCAGGCGGAGTTGTCGACACTGACGGACCGCACCGCGAACGTGACGTTCGAGCAGTCGCTGGCGCTCGACCTCGGCGGTCGTGAGGTCCAGCTGCGATTCCTCGGCCGGGGCAACACGGCCGGCGACGCGATCGTGTACCTGCCGCGCGAGCGGATCGTCGTCACGGGCGACCTCGTCGTGCACCCGGTGCCGTACATGTTCAGCGGGTTCCCGTCCGAGCTCGTCCGGACGCTGCGCGCACTCGACGGCCTCGACTACGACGTGCTCGTGCCTGGTCACGGTGAGGTGCTGCGCGGGGCCCGGGCGCACGAGTACGTCGATGCGCTGGCCGACTTCACTGCCGCCGTGATCGACGCGGTCGAGCAGCAGGTCGCCGTGATCGGCAGTGGCCAGCGCAACCTCGAGCCGGTCCGCGAGGCGGTGCAGAAGACGTTCGACGTCGCGCGTTGGCGCGACCGGTTCGCGGGCGCCGACCCGGCCAATCGCGATTTCTTCGACACGACTTATGCCGGGCTGATCGGCGCCGCGCACGCGGAAATCTGGGGCAAGTAGGAAGTGGTCAGTGGCTAGTGATCAGTGGCTGGCAGGAAGCGGCTGCGCCCCAGCTCTCTTCTTGCCGGCTACTAGCCACCAACCACTGGCCACCGGCCACTACTGCTTCTCCCGGATTGCGCGCGCGGCCATCGCGTCGATCCGCGCCGGCGCGAACAGCTTGAGCCAGCGTGCCAGTCTGCCGCGCGCGGACGTCACTAGCAGGCGCTCGCGACGTTCGATCGCGTCGATCATCAGGTTCGCGCATTCCTCGGCCGACATGATCCGCGACTTCGCCATGGGATTGTCGCCGAGCGGCCTGCCGTCGGGACCGAGCGCGCGCTTGTGGATCTCGGAGACGACGAAATCGGGGCAGATCACGGTCACGGACACGCCGTCGGCGGCGAGCTCGACGCGCAGCGAGTCGAAAAACCCGATCACCGCGTGCTTGGCCGCCGAATACCCGGTGCGTGTCGGGACCCCGATCAGGCCCGCCATGCTCGACACCGCCACGATGCGGCCCTTCGCGCGTTTGAGGTGCGGCAACGCGTGGAACGTCGGGTAGACGCTGCCCAGGTAGTTGAGCCGGATCAGCCGTTCGAAGATCGAGAGGTCCCGGATCTCGTCGAGCCGCGTCCACATCGTGCCGCCCGCGTTGTTGATGAGCACGTCGAGGCCGCCGAACTGCGCGACGGCGGCCTCGATCATCGCGCGGCATGCCGTCTCGTCCGTCACGTCCGTGGGCACGACGAGCGCCTGCGCGCCGAGGCGACGGCATTCGTCCGCCAGCGATTCGAGTCGCTCGCGGTTGCGCGCGGCTAGCACGAGTCGGGGACCCTGTGGTGCAAGCGCCAGGCAGAAGGCGCGACCGATGCCTTCCGATGCCCCGGTGACCGCGACGACCCGGTTGGAGAACGCGCCCATGACCGAAACTCCCTTGCGTTAGAATCGTTCCCCGGGTCCACGCCCCGGGGGTCACGCATGCCTGCCAACAAGACGGCTGCCGCCAGATTATCGCTCGCCGCCATCGCCCTGCTCACCGTCGTCGCCTGCAGCGCACCCGCGCCAGAGGAGACCGACGAGGAAGAGGCGCGCGCGCTCGGCCGCGACACCGACGAGACCGTGTTCGACGACGCGATCCAGACGCAGGACCGGGCACGCGCGGTCGAGGACCTCACGCTCGGGCGCAAGGATGAACTCGACCAGGCGCTCGAAGCCTCCGAAGACAGTTCCGCCGAGGAATGACGCGGCGCGGATCGCGCAGCCGGCTCACGCTATCCGCGGGACACTTTCTTGAAGCGCATTCCCGAACCCGAGCTCATGGACGAGGCCGAACAGGCCCGTGCGTACGCGCTCGCCGATTTCACCGAGCCGAACGAACGCTTCGTCGGTTTTTTCGAGTCGCACTACCCCGAGCTGCGCGCCGGCGCCGTGCTCGACCTCGGCTGCGGGCCCGGCGACATCGTGCTGCGCCTCGCGTCGCG
This sequence comes from Steroidobacteraceae bacterium, assembly GCA_036277615.1. Lineage (GTDB taxonomy): Bacteria > Pseudomonadota > Gammaproteobacteria > Steroidobacterales > Steroidobacteraceae > RPQJ01. Next base: position 7,949 of record DASUMQ010000355.1, on the reverse strand, counting down.
CCACCCCGGCCTGGTCGTGCACGGACTCGACGGCTCGGCCGCGATGCTGCACTTCGCGTGCGAACGGTTGCACGAGGCGCCCGCACTGAGCGGTCGTGTGCAGTTCGTCGAAGGCATCCTGCCCGGCGCGACTTTGCCGCTGCCCGCGTACGACGCCGTGATCAGCAACAGCCTGCTGCACCACCTGCACGAGCCGCGGCATTTCTGGCAGGTCCTGCGTGAAACGGGCAAGCCGGGTGCGGCGGTCCTGGTCATGGACCTGTTCCGGCCGGACTCGGAGCAGGCGGCGTGGGCGATCGTCGAGCAGTATTCGGGCAGTGAGCCCGCCGTGCTCAAGCGGGACTTCTTCGCGTCGCTCTGCGCGGCGTTCGAGCCGGCCGAGATCCGCGCGCAGCTCGTGGAGTGCGCGCTCGAGGGTCTCGAGGTCCGGACCGTGTCCGACCGGCATGTGCTCGTGACGGGACGCCTGCCTCCCGGATGAGCGACTACACCGCCTTCGAACGGCTGACGCTGCCGTTCGTGCGCTGGCTGGTTGCGCTGTGGGTCCGTCCATCCGTGTTGCCGGACGACGTGCGCACGCGCATCGGCGCCGAGCGGCGGGTGGTCTATGCGCTGGAAAAGCGCAGCGTGGTCGACCTCGCCGTGCTCGAGCACGTCTGCTCCGAACGCGGCGTGCAGGATCCGCAACGACCCTTCGGCGCGGACGGATTGCTGCCCAACTCGCTGCTGTTCCTCGAGCGCCGGACGGGTTTCTTCGGACAGCGCATCGACCGGCGCATGCCCGAAGCCCTGCGCGCGCTGACGACGGCGGCGGCCGAGGACATCGCGTTCGACGCGGACCTCGTGCCGGTGAGCCTGTTCTGGGGCCGGTCGCCCGACCGTGAGCGGTCGTGGTTCCGGTTGCTGCTCGCCGAGGACTGGGACATCGGCGGGCGTTTCCGCAAGCTGCTTTCGCTCGCGTTCAACGGGCGCAACCTGCTCGTGCTGTTCGGCGAGCCGCTGCCGCTGCAGCCGTCCCTCGCCGAGACTCGCGGCATGCCGCGCGGCCCGCGCCGGCTCTGGCGCCAGCTGCGCGTGCAGTTCCGCAACCAGCGCGCGGCGACCATCGGCCCGGACCTGTCACACCGTCGCACCATCGTCGCCGAGGTGCTGCGCACCAAGGTCGTCCGCGACGCCGTGCAGCAGGACGTGCGGGAACAGAAGCTCAAGCGCCGGGACGCGCTCGAGCTCGCGCGCGGTTACGCGTATGAAATCGCGGCCAACTACTCGCACTGGTTCGTCGTGTTCATGTCGGGCGTGCTCGGTCGTCTCTGGAACCGGCTCTACGACGGCGTCGAACTCGCCAATTTCTCGAGCCTGCAGTCGGTCGACGAGGGCACCGAGATCGTCTACGTGCCCTGCCACCGCAGCCACATGGACTACCTGCTGCTCTCGTACGTGGTGTATCACAAGGGATACGCCGTCCCGCACATCGCCGCGGGCATCAACCTCAACATGCCGGTCATCGGCTCGTTCCTGCGGCGCGGCGGCGCGTTCTTCCTGCGGCGGAGCTTCGGCGGCAACGCGACGTACTCCGCGGTGTTCACGCGCTACCTGGGCGCGATCCTCGCGCGCGGTCACTCGATCGAGTACTTCATCGAGGGTGGCCGCAGCCGCACGGGGCGACTGCTGCGGCCGAAGATCGGCATGCTGTCGATGACGGTGCGCAGCTACGTGCGCAACCCTGCACGCCCCGTCGTGTTCGTGCCGGTCTACTTCGGCTACGAGCGCGTGGTGGAGGCGGGCACCTATGTCGGCGAGCTGTCGGGGCAACCGAAGCAGAAGGAGTCGATCCTCGGCATGATCCGCGCGCTGCCCGAGCTGCGCAGCCGCTTCGGCAAGGTGTACGTGAGTTTCGGCGAGCCATTGCCGCTCGACGAGGTGCTGCGCAGGCACGTCCCCGGCTGGAATGCGAGCGAGCCCGTCACCGAGGACAAGCCCGAGTGGCTGGCGCCGCTGTGTCGCGACCTCGCGCACCAGATCATGACGCGGATCAACGCGGCGGCGTGCGTGACTCCGGTCAACCTGCTGGGAATGGTGTTGCTCGCGACTCCGCGCCAGAGCATGGGCGAGGCCGACCTCGCCCGGCAACTCGAGCTCTACGCGTCGCTGCTGCGTCAGGCGCCGTACTCACCGCGCGTCTGGGTCACGCCGCTGGACGGCATCTCGATGATCAGGCACTGCGAGTCCTTGCGCATGCTGCAGCGACGCCCGCACGAGCTCGGCGACGTCCTCGGCATGACCGAGGCCGACGCGGTGCTCGCCTCGTACTATCGCAACAACGCGCTGCACCTGCTGCTGCTGCCGTCGTTGATCGCCTGCGCTTTCCTGAACAATGCGTCGGTGTCGCGCGGGGACCTGCAGCGGCTCGCGCGTCGCGTGTATCCGTACGTCGCCGACGAGTATTTCCTGCGCTGGACCGATGCGGAACTGCCCGCGGTCGTCGACGAACTGCTCGAGGACCTGTCGAATCACGGCCTGCTCACGAGCTCCGATGATCGCAGCGAGTGGCGGCGCCCGCCGGCCGAGGCGAGCGAGGCGGTGCAACTGTCCGTGCTCGCGCGCGTGACGGTGCCGATCCTGGAGCGCTATTACCTGGCGATCTCGCTGCTGCTGCGCGCGGGCTCCGGCCGGCTGACGCAGGAGGCGCTCGAGCGGCAATGCCAGCTCACCGCGCAGCGCATGGCGATGCTGTACGAGCTCAACTCGCCGGAATTCTTCGACCGGGCGCTGTTCGGCAATTTCGTCCAGCGGCTCGCGGAGCGCGACGTGCTCGCGCTGGGCGAGGACGACAGGATCACCTTCGAACCGGTCGTGCTGCACGCGATCGCCGCCGACGCGCAGCTGGTGCTGCACGAGCAGATCCGCAACAGCATTCTGCAGGTCGTGCACCGCTGATCCGCCGGGGAAAAAAGAAGGGCGCGGCCTTGACGGGCGCGCCCAATTGGGGGAGCGGCATGTGGCGTAAATTACGCTGCCCGTTGCGTCGCCAATGCGGGAGGCCCGCGTGCAGTCGGGTAGGACGGCACCTACCGAGCGCGGAGTGTGCGGTCGAGCCAGACGAGCCGGATACTGGGTCGCATGGCCGTCTCCATGCACGAACCTCGCGCCGAGCCGTCTCCGCCGTCGGCACCTGCCGCGGCCGCGCCGCCGGCCCGGTCGCCCAGGATGCGTTATGCGGTGATGCTGCTCGCCGGCGTCGCGCTGATCGGCGCGCTCAAGTTCGCGCAGTCGGCCGTCGTGCCGGTCCTGTTCGCGACTTTCCTGGCCCTGATCCTGTCGCCGATCGTCGAACTGCTGGCGCGTCATCGCATTCCGCGCATCGCCGCCGCGACGCTCGTGATGACGGTGCTGCTGGCCCTCGTGGGCGCGGCGCTCAGCGCGACCTGGGAGCCGGCGCGAGAGTGGCTCGACACCGCGCCGTCGACGTTCGCGCAACTCGAGCGCAAGCTGCGCCCGCTCGTACGGTTCATCGCCAAGGTCGAGTCGGTCTCGACCCAGGCCGAGCGCATGACGACGCCCGACCCGGGGCGCAGCGAGGAACCGACACCGGTTGCGCTGGAGTCGAAAGGCTTCGTCGAGAGCACGCAGGAATGGATCATCGCGATCGTCAGCATGCTGTTCCTGACGCTGTTCCTGCTCGCGACGGACCTCGCCTCGCTCGGTCGCAACGGTCCACCCGGCGCGCCGTGGCGCGGCGCCGGCGCGATCTTCCTGCGCGTGCGGGGCGAACTCGGCCAATACTTCGGCGCGGTGACGGTGAGCAACCTCGTGCTGGGCGTCGGCACCACGATCACGATGTACTGGCTCGACATGCCCAACCCGCTGCTCTGGGGCCTGATCGCGTTCGTGCTGAACTTCATTCCTTACGCCGGCTCGGCGACGACGCTGCTGCTGCTCACGGTCGTGGCGCTGGTGTCGTTCGACGGCGTCGGCAAGGCCGTCTGGGTGGCGGGCACGTACCTGCTGCTGACGACGCTGGAAGGGCAGGTGCTGCAACCGGTGCTGGTCGGGCGGCGCCTGGACATCAGCCCGCCCGTGGTGCTGCTTGGCCTGTGGTTCGGCGGCTGGCTGTGGGGCGTGCCCGGAATCGCGCTCGCGATGCCGTTGCTGGTGTCGGTCAAGGCCGCGGCGCAGGAAATCGCACGGAGCCGCAGCGCCGAGCAGGTCGAGACCGATCCGGAAACGGTGCGGATGCGTGCGTCGGAATGGTTGCGCGCCAATGCGCGGCGTTATCGGCGCGTGGCCGGTTCTCGCGCGGAGAGCGGCGGCTAGCCGCAGTGCTGGAAGGGACGCACGGCCCGGACCTCTCCGGACCGTGCGCCGCCGTCAGGTCACTCCTTGCGAATCTCGAGGTCGTTGTCGACGTCGCGGACGCCGCTCACCGAGCGCGCCACTTCGCCGGCGGTGCGCTTGGCTTCGTCGTTGTCGACGAAACCGCTCAGCTGCACCACGCCTCCTTGCGTATCGACGTTGATCTTGTACGCGTCGGTCCGCGAGTCGGCGATCAGCTTCGCCTTGACCTGCGTCGTGATCACGCCGTCATCGACCGTCTGGCCGACCGACTGGTCCGCGTCGCCGACCCTGAGGTCGTTGCGCACTTCCTGCACGCCCGACACCGCACGCGCCAGCTCCACCGCGCGTGCCTTCGCTTCCTGCGAATCGACGACGCCCGCGAGCTGCACGACGCCGCGGTACGTCTCGACGTCGATCTGTCCCGCCTTGGTGACGGGGTCCTCGATGAGGGCCGTCTTGACCTTGGCAGTCAGGACGCTGTCGTCGACGACTTCGCCGGCCGACTGCTGAGTCCGCGTTGCCGAGCACGCGCCGAGGGCCAGCGCGACGATCACCAGGCCCACGCGGGCCGTCCAGGCTGCTTGTTTCATGTAAAGGCTCTCCTTGCCGAGTGTTTGAAAACAGGATCGGGGGTGCAAGGCCCATGCCAGAGCGCAGGCCCCTGAACCGGTTAGACCCCGAGCGCATCGGGCAGTTGCAGGGGCTGGTTTCGCCCGCTGCTCCGTCCATTCGTAGGCGGAAACTCACATCGGCTGAGCGAAGCTCCCGACCACCGGGCGGAGTGGCAACCGCTGCCGCGACCCATGGTCGGCGGGAGATACATCATCAACGAAACGGTGCGAATTTTCCGCCCGCAAAGGACAGACCGGACGCCGGCCACGTGATGCATCGAATCGAGAGGACCACCCGCTTCGGCCCGCCTTCGTCCCCCGAAGCGAGCCCTGCCGTGTCCGCTCACCAGGCATCCACTCGCATGACGCCTTTGTCCCATCGAGAGCGCCGCGAGCGCGGGCAGCAGCCGCTGCGCGTGCTGCTGGTCGAGGATTCACCGCTGCTCGTTCAACGCATCAGCGAACTGGTCGAGGACCTGCCCAACATCGAACTGGTCGGTACGGCGGGCACCGAGCCCGAGGCCGTTGCGCGACTCGACGCGGGAGACGTCGACGCCGTGATCCTCGACCTGCAGTTGCACACCGGCAGCGGCTTCGGCGTGCTGCGTGCCCTGCAGCGCCGCGGCACCGGGCCAGCCGTCATCGTGTTCACGAATTTCGCCATCGGTGCGTATCGGGAGACTGCATTTGCTCTCGGCGCCCGGCACTTCCTCGACAAATCGCGCGACTACGATCGCCTGCCGGCTGTCCTGCAGGAGTTGTCGGAATCGGTGCAATAGCGAGGGCCCGGCTAAAGGTGATCACGCGGAGGTTCGTGCACTAATTGCTCGCCCCGTTGTCGTTTTTTCATCGGAGTGATGGGATGAACTGGGAAACCGTGCTGGGCAACTGGACACAACTGCGCGGGCGCATACGCATGCAGTGGGGCAAGCTGACCGACGACCAGCTCGACGTGATCGAGGGCCGCCGGGACCTGCTGCTCGGCAAGCTGCAGGAAGCCTACGGCGTCACGGAAGAAGAAGCCGACCAGCAGGTGAAAGCCTGGGAAGACGCCGAGTTCGGCGACGACAACGCAACCGCGCCGTCAACCGCATATCCAGCGGATTGAGCGATCAGGACAGGCGTCGCGTCACTCTCGACAGGGCCGCGCGCGTCGGCTCCTCACGCACTGCACCGATGCCGTTCGGCACGATGGCCCGTACCTCGGTCCCGCCCTCGGGCGGTCGACCGACGGTCAGCGTGCCGCCGAGCGCGACGATGCGGTGCTTCATGCCGGCAAGACCGTGCGACTGCGCCTTGCCGTGCGCCTCGGGCCCGATGCCCACTCCGTCGTCGACGATCGCCAGCAGCAGGTGATCGGCGGCCGCCTCGAGCGTCACGTCGACGCGGCTCGCGTGCGCGTGCTTCTGCACGTTGGTGAGCGCCTCCTGTACCACGCGAAACAGCGCGATTGCAGTCCGCGGCGTGACCTCGGGCTCGTGCTCCGGCACGTGGAAAGAGCAATGCAATCGTCCACGTTTGCAGGCCTCGTCGACCTGCCAGCGGATCGCGGCGACCAGCCCCATGTTGTCGAGCAGGGTGGGACGCAGTTCCTCGATCACGCGGCGCTTGAGGTCGATGCCCTGGTCGAGCACGTCGAGGATGCGGTCGATGCGGGCCGCGAGCGCCTGGGGATCGGCATCGCGCGCATGATGCTTGACCCAGGTGACGTCCATGCGGGCGGCGAGCAGCAAGCCGCCGAGTTCGTCGTGCAATCCGCGCGCGAGGCGCGAACGCTCCTGCTCCTGCACGCTCTGCAGGTGTCCGTAGACTTCATTGAGTTCGGCCGCCCTGGTCGCGGCTTCCGCCTCGAGCGCGTCCTTGCGGCGCTCGATCTGCGCCAGCCCCTCGCGGTGCCGCCGCAGCGCGCCGAGCACCATCAACGACGCGCTCAGCACCAGGACGATGGTGACGAGCGTGCCGGCGACCGCAATCCGCCGGGCGAGCCGCTGCTCGCGCTGCCACTTCGCACGCGTCTCACCGACCCGAACGGACTCGTAGCGCTCGAGCTTGCCGGCCACCGCCAGGAACTCATCCAGGGGATCGCTGCCCGAGGCCTGCGCTCGCGCCAGGTCGAGTGCCGCAGCCGGGCCGCGCGATTCATACAGGGAGATCACCGAGAGCGTCGCGCCGGCCTGCATTCCGGCGAGATAGCGCAGCTGGCGCGCCGTGGCGGCAGCGTCGTCGGGCGTGCCCGCATAGCTCAGCATGAACGTTTCGGCGGTCCGGCTGATGTCCCGCCCCGAGCGCTCGAGCGGGTCGAGGTACTCGTGCCGGCTGGTGAGCAGAAAGCTGCGCATCGCGAGCGCCGACTCCGCCACCTGCCGGCGCAGGTCGCCGACGAGGATCCGGCGTGACATGGCCTCCTGCATCTGTTCGGACGCCGCGCGCAGCCGCACGCGGCCTGCCTCGGCGATGAGGAACAGGCTCGCGAGAAACACGACGGACAGCACGGTTGTGAGTCCGAATATGCGCCAGCGACCCATGCGACTCCGTGCCTTGCTTGATCCTTTTGTATGCGCTCGGTTCACGACTGTCCATAGGACGGGCCCGGCTCCTACACGGGGCGCCGGGCGCTGCCGACGCCTCGATGCGTGCGGGCTGCGCATCATGGCGGCACCGGCGCGGCCGTGCCGGCTCACTCATTCGAGGATTCACCGATGACCCATATTCGAGACGCGCGTCGGCTGTTCCGCACCGGCGGTGCGACATGACGAAGCTGACGCCGCCCGGGGCCGCCACGGCCGGTCCCTACGAGCCCCGCGAATTCGACCTCACCGCGGTCACGGGCCTGTCGCAGCGCGCGATCGAGCTGCACCTCGAGCTGTACCAGGGCTACGTGAAGGAGTTCAACACGCTGCTCGCCGAGCAGAGTGCCGCCTTTCCCGCGCCGGGCGAGGCGACTTCACCGCTGGACCTCGCGAGTCACGCGCGACGTTTCGCATTCGAATACAACGGCATCGT
>DASUMQ010000354.1:0-2702 GCA_036277615.1 Steroidobacteraceae bacterium | reverse complement strand
GTTCACGGCAGATCGATGGTCTGAATTCTCAGAACCAACTAAGATGCGCGCGCCCCACATCACCCTTCGGGTGAGCAGCGACACGTCGCTCATTCGGCGCCGCCGGGTGTTGTTTGCATGCACCACGGTTGCGCTTCGCGGCGGACTCTAACAGAGCGAAGTCCGGAAAATCAATGGCTTACGAAAATGACGCGAACCCCGTCGGGACCGCGGCCGCGGACGGGGCCGGCCGGGGCGTACAGCACGTCGAGGTGACCGTCGACGATGCCGGCACGCGCCTCGACAATTTCCTCGTGCGCCTGCTCAAGGACGTGCCGCGTACCCACGTCTTCCGGCTGCTCCGCAAAGGCGAGGTTCGCGTGAACAAGAAGCGCGCCCGCCCCGACCAGCGCGTGATGCTCGGCGACATCGTGCGGATTCCGCCGGTGCGCCGCGCGGAGGAACTTCCGCCAGCCGCGGCGCCGCGCGCCGCGAGTCCCTCGCTGCAGAAACTGGTGCTCGACGCCATCGTCCACGAGGACGCCGACCTCATCGTCTTCAACAAGCCAGCGGGGCTGGCGGTCCACGGCGGCAGTGCGACCGACTTCGGGCTGATCGAGGCGTTGCGGGCCGCCCGCCCCGACGTGCCCGACGCCGAACTGGTCCACCGGCTCGACCGCGACACGAGCGGCTGCCTGCTCGTGGCCAAGCGCCGCGCGGCGCTGCGCGACCTGCACCATCAACTGCGTGCAGGCAGCACCGACAAGCGGTATCTCGCGTTGCTCTGCGGCAAGTGGAATCTCGGTACGAAGCGCATCGAGCTGGCGCTCGACACCGACGAACGGCGCAGCGGCGAACGTCACGTGGCCGTGCGCGCCCACGGCAAGAAGTCGGTGAGCACGTTCAAGCCCGTGCAGTTCTTCGGCAATCTCGCGACGCTGGTCGAGGTCGAGATCGACACCGGCAAGACCCACCAGATTCGCGTGCACGCCGCCCACGCCGGCCATCCGGTCGCGGGGGACGACAAGTACGGTAACCGGGTCTTCAACGACCTGTTTCGCGACTACGGATTGCGGCGCATGTTCCTGCACTCGGCGTCCCTGGGGTTCACTCGCCCGGGTACGCACGAACCGATGCTCGCAAGCGCGCCGCTGCCGGAGGAACTGGGCGCGGTGCTCGACAAGCTGACCCGCGGCAAGGCGCGGGCGCCGGAAGATGCCCGCGGACGCACCATGAAGCCCGAGGGTCGGCGCGGCCCGGTCGCACCGCCGCCGCTCGCCTCGAACCCGCAGCAGTTCGCCGGCGGTGCCGGGAAGCACGCAGGTTCCGCAGCGCGCCCGCCGGATCGCCCGGCGGCAAAGGCAGTGCGCGGCCGGACCGTGGGTGTGGCACCCGCGCGAACGGGCGGGCGGAGGGCGGGACGAATGCGCGCAAAGACGCCGCGCAGATAGTTCGGAGTTGCCCTGGCGCGCGGGAGTCTCAGGGTATCTGCAGCCCGGCGCGGCGCAGTGCGCCGCAGACCCACGCGAGCGGCAGGCCCGTGAGCCCGGTCGGGTCCGAGGAATCGATCCTTTCGAACAGCGCGATGCCGAGCGATTCGGCCTTGAACCCGCCTGCGCAGTCGAGCGGGCGGTCGCGTTCGATGTAGCGGTCGATTTCGTCGGCCGACAATTCGCGGAAGAGCACCGTCGTCCGGTCGACGTGGGCTTCGGCGCGTGCCGAGGGCCCGTCGACCACGTGGACCGCGGTCAGGAACACGAGGTCGCGGCCTGACGACCGCTGCAACTGCTCACGGCAGCGTTCGACCGTGCCGGGCTTGCCGAGCACGTCGCTGCCACGCAGCGCGACCTGGTCGCAGCCGATGACGACCGCCGCCGGGTGCAGCCGCGACACCGCTTCCGCCTTGAGGCGCGCCAAACGCGCGGCCATCTCGACGGCCGACTCCCCGGGTTGTCGCGTTTCTTCGACCTGGGGCGCCACGCAGTCGAACGGCACGCCGAGGCGTCCCAGGAGCGCACGCCTGTATCGCGAGGTCGATGCAAGAATCAGAGCCTTGGAAAACAACGATTTAGGCTCGTCTTATTTTTGACAGGGGGGAGGTGGCTCACTATTATACGCGGCCCATGTCGCCCGGCCCGGCCGATCAGGTCAACGCTAAGGAGCTGGCGGCGCGAGCCGCGGTCGTCGGGCGTCGCCTGGACCTGGCACAGCTCGACCGAGTGCGGGACGCGGGCGGCCTGCCCGGCACACGCATCGATGCGCAGCTGCGGTTCGGCTTGTTCGACGGCCGAACGACGGTCGGTGTGCGCGTCGAGGGCGTTGCGATGGTGTCGTGCCAGCGCTGCCTGCAACCGTGCGCAACCGAGGTCGACGAATCGGCGCAGGTGGTCGTCGTGCGCGACGAGGACGAGGACGTGCCCGGCGGGTTCGAACCGTTCGTGGGGCAGCCCGAACACCTGTCGCTCGCGGCGCTGATCGAAGAGCAGGTGCTGCTCGCGCTGCCGCTCGTGCCGACGCACGCGGCAGGCGATCCGCAGTGCCGCGCGAGTAGTGACGCGGAGGTCGTGCCGCTGGTGCCGTCCGACGCAGACCGGCCGGCTGCGAGAGCAGCGGTGGAAGAGAAACAGACGCCTTTTGCGAATTTGCGGGAACTGCTCGAGAAGAAGAACGAGCGCTGACCCGCATCAGGAGAGTAGACCATGGCAGTCCAGAAGAGCCGCAAG
>DASUMQ010000353.1:0-11537 GCA_036277615.1 Steroidobacteraceae bacterium | reverse complement strand
GCGGCGTCGTGACGGGCGAACTGCCCGAATGGCGATGGAACGCGCGCGGCCTCTGGGCAATGCTGTATATGGCCGTCTTCGGCTCGGCGCTCACGTACACGGCGTACGCGTGGCTGATCAAGAATGCGCGCACCGACCGCGTCGCGACCTTCGCCTACGTCAACCCGGCGATTGCGACGGTGCTCGGCTGGATCGTGCTCGGCGAGGCGCTCTCGCCGCCGCAACTGGTCGGCATGGCCGTGATCCTCGCCGGCGTCGCGCTGGTCACGCTGCCGACGCGGATCGCGTAGCCCAGCACGTCATCGACGAACGCGCGCGATCCCGGGGTCTGGTCCGGAAGACCGTCACGAGCCAGGGATGGCGAGTGCGAGCCCCCATGGATGGGTTGATGGCGTGTCTTCCGGGCTGATCTACCGGCCCGACCAGGCCGTGAAGGCGCACCGACCGGGTCGAGCGCGCTCACGCGATCCGCGTCGGCAGCGTGACGAGCGCGACGCCGGCGAGGATCACGGCCATGCCGACCAGTTGCGGCGGCGAAAGCGCCTCGCCGAGCACGATCCAGCCGAGCACCGTCGCAATCGCCGGGTTGACGTACGCGAAGGTTGCGACGCGGTCGGTACGCGCGTTCTTGATCAGCCATGCGTACGCCGTGTACGTGAGCGCCGAGCCGAAGACGGCCATATACAGCATTGCCCAGAGCCCGCGCGCGTTCCATCGCCACTCGGGCAGTTCGCCCGTCACGACGCCGCCGACGAACAGCCCGGCCGATCCGAGCAGCATCAGCGCGGCGTTGAACGCCACGGGCTCGACCTGCAGCGAAGCGTTGCGATAGACGATCGTGCCGACCGACCAGACGACCGCGCCGGCGAGGGCCAGCGCCTGCCAGCCGAAATGCGCGTCGAAGCGGAACTCGCCGCGCCAGACCAGCAGCGCCACGCCGCTGAACCCCAGCAGCAACCCGATCCAGCTGCGCAACCGCAGCGGCTGGCCCTTCGGCCCGAGCGTGCCGAGCCCGGCGATCCACAGCGCAATGCTGGCGTTCAGCAGCGCGACCTCGTTCGAGGGCAGGTGCTGCAGCGCGTGCATGGCCGGACCGTTGCTGAACACGATCATCGTCAGCGCGAAGAACGCCATGAGCTTCCACTCACGCGCGCTTCGCGGCAGCGACTCGCCACGGTAACGCGCCACGGCGAGCAACAGCAGTCCCGCGACCAGCGATCGGCCCGCCGAGAACAGCAGCGGCGGCAATGCGTGCACGCCGATGTGTGAGACGAGGAACGACGACCCCCACACGAGGTAGACGATCGCGAAGCTGCCATAGAGCGTCGCGCGCGACGACGTCATGGCCGCATTGCTCGGCGTCCGGACCGGGGGCCGGTCGTCAGGTCGCGCCCCGGTTCACGCCGACGCGATAGAGCCAGGCGGCGAGTGCGGCGACGACGATGAGCCCCAGCGGCTCGCCGAATTGCAGCGATTCGCCGAGCGCGAGCACGTCCGCGCGCCCCGCAGCCACGATCGGGATCGCGATGAAGATGCCCATGAGCGCCTCGCCTGTGATCAGTCCCGCCGCGAACAGGACGCCGTTGCGCTTCGCGCGTTCGGCCTCGGGCGACTCGCCGTGGATGCCGAGCCGACGCTCGACGAGGTAGGCAATCAGGCCGCCCGTGAAGATCGGTACCGACAGCTCGAGCGGCAGGTAGATGCCGACTGCGACCGCGAGCACCGGCGCACGGAAAGGCGCGTCGCGTCGCTTGAGGATCTCGTCGACCACGATGATCGCCACCCCGATCAACGCGCCGATGCCGATCATGCCCCAGGGAAGGTCGCCGCCGAACATGCCCTTGGCGACCGACGCCATCAGCGTCGCCTGCGGCGCGATCAGCGGATTCGGATGGTCGGGCGTCGGCACGCCGATGCCGTAGGCCTTGAGCAGCAGGTTCAGCACCGGCGCCATCACGAGCGCGCAACTTGCCGCGCCGATCGCGAGCATGACCTGCTGCCGCCACGGCGTGGCACCGACCAGTTGACCGGCCTTGAGATCCTGCAGGTTGTCGCCGCCGATGCAGGCCGCGCAGCAGACGACCGCGCCGATCATGATGGCGGCGACCGGGCCGAGCGCCGCACCACGGCCCATCAGCATGAGCAGCAGCAGTGAGGCGAACAGGATCGTGCAGATCGTGATGCCGGAGACGGGGTTGTTCGACGAGCCGACGAGACCGGCCATGTAGGCCGACACCGAGGTGAAGACGAAGCCCGCCACGATCATGATGACCGTCATGAGCAGACTCACGCCGAGGTTGTCGACGATCAGCTGGTAGAGGACTGCGAGCGGGATCGTGAACAGCACCAACCCGACCAGGATCCATTTCATCGGCAGGTCCTGCTCGGTGTGCGCGACGACCTGCGCGGTGCCCGCACGTGTTGCCTCGAGGCCGCTGCGGATCCCCGAGGCGAGCGAGCCGCGGATCGAGATCAGCGCCCACACGCCGCCCACGAGCATGGCCCCGACGCCGAGGTAGCGGATCTGGGCGCCCCAGATCGCACCGGCGATCGTCTCGGCGTCCGCGCCCGCAAGTTGCTGTGCGAGCGGCGCGTTGTCGGCGAGGAAATACGCGGCGTAGATCGGGATCGCGACGCTCCACGAGATCATGCCGCCGATCAGCGCGAGCGCCCCGATGTTGAGGCCGACGATGTAGCCGACGCCGAGCAGGGCGGGCGAGAGGTTGGCGCCGAAGTACGCCAGCCAGTTGCCGACGAACCCGCTCGCCGCCGCGGTATCCGGGATCAACCGCAGGCCGCTGCCCGCCGCCAGCTTCGCCAGGCCGCCGCCGAGGGCGGACAGGCCGAGCAGCTTGACTCCCTGCGCGGGGTTGTCGCCGGCCTTGAGCACCTCCGCGGCCGCGACGCCTTCCGGAAACTTGAGCTTCTGCTCGACGATCAGCGAGCGACGCAGCGGCACCGAGAAGAACACGCCGAGGATGCCGCCGAGACCCGCGATCGCGAGCACCCACGCATAGCGGAAATCGGTCCAGTGACCGAGGATCACGAGCGCCGGGATCGTGAAGATCACGCCAGAGGCGATCGACGAGCCGGCCGAGGCGCCGGTCTGCACGATATTGTTCTCGAGAATGGTGCTGCCACCGAGCACGCGCAGGACTGCCATCGAGACGACCGCCGCAGGAATCGCCGAGGCGATCGTGAGTCCCGCGAACAGCCCGAGGTAGGTATTGGCGGCCGCTAGCAGCACGGCGAGCGCGATCGCGAGCACGACGGCGCGCGCGGTCAACTGTGCGGGGGCCTGGGGTTGGTTCATGTTGGATCCCGGCGTGCGTTGATCAAAATTTGCGGCATTGTACGCGAGGCTCACGGGGAGCCCGGGGGACGTCGCGGTTGCCCACGGTCCCGGCGAGTTTCAAGATGAGGACGTCGCCGCGACCGCTCGGGGTCGCGTGCCGGCGCGACGGGGGGCGTGAGATGGCGAGTGCGCGGACGATCTTCATCACGGGGGCAGGCACCGGCATCGGTGCGGCAACGGCACGCCTGTTCGTACGCGAAGGCTGGATCGTCGCCGGAACCGCGTTGCACGCCGATCACCTTGCGGCCGTGCAGCAGGAACTCGGCGAGCGCTTCGTGCCGTTCGTCGCGGACGTGCGCGATCGTACGGCGATGCGCGACGCGGTCGCGTACTTCGCCGGGCGCCACGGCGGGGGCAGGCTCGACGCCGTGTTCGCCAGCGCCGGCCTGCTGTTCATGGGGCCGGACGAGTCGCTCACGCCGGAGCAGAAGCAGGCGCTGATCGACGTCAACGTGAGCGGGCTGGTGCACACCTTCGATGCCGCGATGCCGCACCTGAAACAGGCCGCGCCGGGAGCGCACGCCGTGGCCATGGCCTCGACCTCCGCGGAGTACGGCTCGCCGCACCACGCGGTCTACAGCGCCACCAAATTCTTCGTGCGCGGCTACACGGAGGCCCTCGCCATCGAGCATCGCCGGACGGGGATCCAGGTGAGCGGCATCTACGTGTCATACGTCAACACGAACATGCTCAGCGGTGCGAACTTCCGGCCGCGCTCGATCGACCTGCTCGGCATCAAGTCGACGGCGGAGCACGTCGCGCAGGCCGTGTGGCGCGCCGTGCACGGCAACCGCACGCATTGGCGGGTCGGGCTCGACGCCAAGCTCGTCCATTACGCCGTGCGACTGCTCGGCGCCTGGGTCGCCCCCGTCTACGGTCGGCTCACCGGCGTCTGAACGACGCGGGGGTCCACTGCGAGACGGACGCGACGTCGGACGGCAGGCAACGCGGATTTACCGAATTGCGCGCTGCGGTTGCCGACTCGCGTCGGGATCTCACGTCAACAACCGACAGACCCGACAGGCCCGCCGATTAATCTGGCGCCGACCGTCTGCACTCCAGAAGGAAGCAAGACCATGCTCTGGACGATCGTTCTGATCCTGTTGGTGCTCTGGCTGCTCGGCCTGGTGTCGTCGTACACGCTGGGCGGGTTCATCCACCTGCTGCTCGTGGTCGCGATCATCATCGTGGTCGTGAACCTCGTGCGGGGACGAAAGCCCTTGTAGCGGAAAAGGGGATAGTGGCTAGGGGATAGGGGATAGTGAACGGGCGGCGTTGCCGCGCACACGCGAGCGAAGCTCGCTTTCTTCACTAGCCCCCTAACCCCTAACCCCTGTCCCCTGCGCAAGGTCACCAGCCGCAGCTCTGGCCCTTGTTCTGCTGCTTGAGCCAGCCCTGCAGCGGCTTGAAGTAGTCGAGGATCGCCGAGGCGTCCATCTGCCGCGTGCCCGTCAACTCGAAGAGCGTGTCCTGCCACGGCTGGCTCGCGCCCTTGGCCAGCATCGCGCCGAACTTCCGGCCCGCGGCCTCGTTGCCGTAGATCGAGCACTCGGCGAGCGGGCCCTTGAACCCCGCGGCGTCGCACAGCGCCTTCTGGAACTGGAACTGCATGATGAACGACAGGAAGTAACGCGTGTACGGCGTGTTGCCGGGGATGTGGTACTTGGCGCCCGGGTCGAAGTCGGCCTCGGTGCGCTCGACCGGCGGCCGGATGCCCTGGTACTTCTCGCGGATCGCCCACCAGGCGCCGTTGTAGTTCTCCGGCGTCACCTGGCCTGAGAACACCTGCCAGCGCCACTCGTCGATCATCTTGCCGAACGGCAGGAACGCGATCTTCTCGAGCGCCATTTTCATCTGCTGGTTGATCAGCGCTTCGCGGCTCGGCTTGGCCGCTTCCGGCACGAGCCCGATCTTCGCCAGGTACGCCGGCGTCATCGAGAGATTGACGGTGTCGCCGATCGCCTCGTGAAACCCGTCGTGCGCGCCGTTCTGGAAGATGTACGGCTGGTCCTTGTACCAGAGGTAGTAATAGACGTGGCCGAGCTCGTGGTAGATCGTGCGCAGCTCTTCGTACGTCGGCCGCGTACACATCTTGATACGCACGTCGTCCTTGCCGTCCATGTGCCAGGCGCTGGCGTGGCACTGCACGTTGCGGTCGCGCGGCTGGGCGAGCATCGAGCGCTCCCAGAACGTCTGCGGCAGCGCGGGGAACGCGATGCTCTTGTAGAAGTCCTCGGCCGACTTCGTCATGCGCACGGGATCGTAATTCTGCGCGACCAGCGCCGAGTCGATGTCGAGCTGGCTCACGCCGGGATACGGCTCGAGCAGGTCGTAGACGGCGTCCCACTGCTGCGCCCACATGTTGCCGAACAGGTGGGCGGGAATCGGCTTGCCGGCCGGCACCTTGTCCTCGCCGTACTTGTCGGCGAGCTTCTTGCGCGCGTAGCACTGCAGGTCCCTGTAGAACGGCTCGACCTGCTGGTAGAGACGCGCCGCTTCCTTCATGAACTCTTCGGCCGGCATGTCGTAGTTCGAGCGCCACATCGCACCGAGGTCCTTGTACCCGAGTTCGTGCGCGCCCGCGTTCGCGAGCTCCACATACCGCTCGTAATCCGCACGCAGGCTGCGGGCCTGGTCGTGCCAGCCTTTCCAGGCGTCGAGCAGTTCGTCGTAGTCACGGCTCTTCTCCAGCACGGCCTTGAGCTGAACCTCGTCCCGGCATTCCTGGCCGCCCGGCTTGCAGTACTTCGCTTCGCCGTATTTCGCGTCCATGCCGGCCAGCAGCTTGGCGAGCTCCGCGCGCTTGGCGGGATCGTCCGGCGCCGGGGCCGAGACCCCGAGCTTGAGCAGTTCGATCGCACGCTTCGACGCGGGACTCATCGGCTGGCCGTCGAACTTCCTTGCATCCGAGACAGCCTTGCTGAACTCGCCGAGGAAGCGCTCGTTCACGCGCGCACTGAGCAGCTGCGTATCGACCGTGATGTAGGTCGCCTGCGTCCAGCCGGCTGCGTTGAGCTCGAGGCCCAGGTCGGCGAACTCCTTGTTCAGCCGGGTCACAAACTCGTCGGGGGTCTCGGCCGGCATGGCGCTTGCGGGCAATACGGCGGCTGCGATCGCCGTGGCCAGCGCCGTCGCGACGGGCGCACGGCGGCGGACGCGGATTGCGGGAACGAGGTCGCGCGAACGGAACGCGCCGGGCAGGTTCGTGGTCATCGTGGATCGGCTCCGACTGAAAAAAAAGGCGCCGAGGCCTGGGGCCGGCGCGGGGGCGCCAAGCGTAGCAAGATTGCTTCGGGCCGCGCACTGGCCGCGCGCCGGGGGCGTCAGTCGAGTCCGACGCGGGTCTCGACCTTGTAGCTGAAGACGTCGGTGTTGTAGAGCGCGGTCAGGTGGTCCTGCAGCCGGCCTTCCGCGTCGTAAGACCAGCGCACGAGCTTGAGCAGCGGCTTGCCACTGGAGACACCGAGTGCTCGGGCCACGTCCGGTGCGGCGCCTTCGGCGCTCAGGAACCGCGACATGCGCGCGATGCGCAGGCCGTACTTTTCGAACAGGGTGACGCGGCTCGCGCCCTCGAGCTCCTTGCGGGGCATCGACGCCTTGAACATCGGCGTCCACGAGACGTAGTGCGCAAGCGGACGGCCACGGTGACTGCGCAGGCGCACGAGCTGGCAGACCTTCGTGCCCTCCGCCAGCCCGAACGCCTGCTGCAGCTCCGGCGGCAGGATCGCCATGCGCTTCGACAACACCGTCAGCGTCGTGTCGCGACCGAGGTCACCGAGGCTTTCCGTCAGCGCGCCGAGCGGGGCGACGATCTGCTCCGGCGAGTAGCCGTGCTGGACGAACGTGCCCTTGCCGCGGTGCCGGACGACGAGGCCCTTGGCCGCGAGTTCGGCCAGCGTGCGGCGCGCGGTGATCCGCGAAACGTCGAAACAGTCCGAGATCTCCTTCTCCGAGGGCATGCGTGCGCCGTTGGGGATCAGCCCGCGGTTGATGGCGTCGTTGAGCAACGTGAATAGCTGGAAATACAGCGGCGCCGGCGACTGCGCATCGATCAGGTTGCGGTCGAGCACGGCCAGTGCGGCCGAGCCGTCCGATCGTTTCATGCCGCGCATCCTCGGTCCGGGGGCGGACCCGCTCCCACGGACGGTTCGGTCAGGCAGTTGCGACGCTGGTTTTGAATGTACTAAGAATAGTACATCCGCAGCGAGGCGATCCGCCAACTTGCGCTGCGCATGGGCGGGCGACCGCGCGGAGACAGTCGTCCCGAACGGTCACCCGCCTCGTCAACGACGCTCGCCCTCGGCACCGTGCATCCAGCGGACCAGCATGCCCGAGAGCAGCCACAGGACCACCGCGAACCCGAACAAGGTTCCGGCGAGGCCGCCGAAGATCGCGAGCTCGCCCATCGACTCGGCGTACGAGCCGATGATGCCCGCGAGCCAGTTGGCCACGAAGTTGATCAGGAACCACACGCCCATCATCAGCGACGCGAGACGCAACGGCGCGAGCTTCGTGACCATCGACAGGCCGACCGGCGAGATGCACAGCTCGCCCGTCGTGTGGAAGAAGTAGGCGATCACGAGCCAGCTCATCGCCGCCTTGCCGCCGCCAGCCGACTCGAGCGCGGCCGCGACCATCGCGAGGAAGCCGATCCCGGTCAGCACGAGGCCCAGCACCATCTTGCGCGGCGTCGATGGGTTCCTGCCCCGCTCGCCGAGGCCGCTCCAGATCGCCGAGAAGATCGGCGCGAGCACGACGATGAACAGGGGGTTGAGCGACTGGAACCAGCTGGCCGGTACCTCGAACGTGCCGAGCATGCGATCGGTCTTCTGGGCTGCGTAGAGGTTCATGAGGCCGCCAGCCTGCTCGAACGCGGCCCAGAACAGCACCACGAACACGAACAACATGAAGATCACGCGCAGCCGGTCCACTTCCTCCGGCGTCAGCGCCGCGTGCTCGCCACCGGATTTTGCGAGCGAACGTTTCGCGGCCGGGACGACGCCGATGTCGTCGAGATAGCGGCGGGCAAACGCGAGCTGGATGATCACGGAGGCCACCATGCCCACGCCGGCGGCCATGTAGCCGTAGCGCCAGCCGAGCTCGGCATTCTCGCCGAGCGTGCCGCAGACGAGCGGCGCCAGGAACGCGCCGGCATTGATGCCCATGTAGAAGATGGTGAAGGCAGCGTCACGACGTGCATCGCCTTCCGCGTACAGGTCGCCGACCATGGTCGAGATGTTCGGCTTGAAGAAGCCGTTACCCAGCACCAGGATCACGAGGCCCACGTAGAACAGGTTCAGGTTTCCCGGAATGGCGGCGGCGAGCGTGAACTGGCCGATTGCCATCAGCACGCCGCCGATGATCACGGACTTGCGCTGGCCGAGGTAATTATCGGCCAGCCAGCCACCGATCAACGGCGTGAAGTACACGAAGCCCGTGAACAGGCCGTACAGCCGAAGCGCGTCACCCTGCGACAGGCTGAACCCGGGGTTCGCGCTCTCGACGCTCGCCACCAGCGACAGCACCAGCAGCGCGCGCATGCCGTAGTAGCTGAACCGCTCCCACATCTCGGTGGCGAAGAGCAGGAAAAGTCCCTTCGGATGACCGAGCCACGTGTCCCGTGTGACCGCCGGAAGTGCTGTGCTGGACATGATTTTTTGCCGATGTTCCAAAGCTTTACGCCCGGAGGCGCAGTGGCCCGAGAGTCTGTGTGAACTGCCCGGCCGTGGCAACGGCCAAATGCCCGAAACGTCGACGCCGCCGTCCCGGCCCGGAGGCTCAGGCGCCCGTGTCGGCTGCCGAATCGATGACCGCTTCGAGCCGGTGGCCGTCCGGGTCGAGCACGAACGCGGCGTAGTAGTGCTCGCCGTACGCGGTGCGCAAGCCGGGTGCTCCGTCCGAGCGCCCGCCGTGCGCAATCGACTCGGCGTGGAACCCGTCGACGGCTGCGCGGGACGGCGCCGCGAAGGCGAGGTGAAAACCGGTACCGCTGGCGACGGCCGCGTCGGGACGGTGCTTCAGCGCCAGCAGGTCGGCGCCGCCCGGAAGGCCGTAGCCGACGGCCTGTCCAGCTTCGCCCGGTCGGATGTCCGACCACACGCGCACGAGCCCGAGCGGTGCGAGTGCCGCGTCGTAGAACCGGACGGATCGGCCGACGTCGGTGATGCCGATCGACAGGTGGTGAAGGCCCGCCCTCATGTTCGTGACACGCACCGAACGGCGATCATGGCTCACGTCTCATCTGACGCCGCCCATCAATTTCGTGAGGCGGGGACTGAGCAGCAGCAGCAACGCACCGATGCCGCAGGCATAAAACACGATGTCGAGATAGCGGCCGGGCATCGCCGCGAGGTCGTTCGGGTCGAACGTGCCGGCGATGAGTCCGGCCATGAGCTTGCCGAGCGAGCTGCCGAGGAACCACACGCCCATCATCTGCCCGACCAGCCGTGCGGGAGCGAGCTTCGTCACCGTGGACAGTCCGACCGGGCTCACGCACAACTCGCCGAACACCGTGAGCAGGTACGTGAGCACGAGCAGGTACGCCGGCGCGTTCGCGCCGCCCACCACCATGTTCGCGGCGACGACCATGAACAGGAAGCCGAGACCCATCAGCAGCAGTCCGAACGCGAACTTGAGCGGCGCAGCCGGGTCGAGGTTGCGCTGCGCGAGCCGCACCCAGAGCATGGAGAAGAGCGGGGCGAACACGATCACGAACGCGGGCTGCACGGACTGGAACCAGCCCGCCGGGATCTCGAAGCTGCCGACCATGCGGTCGATGTGACGTTTGGCGAAGAGGTTCAGCGACGAGCCGGCCTGCTCGTAGCCGGACCAGAACGACGCGACCGCCAGGAACATCGCGAGCACGACGATCATGCGACGGCGCTCGACGGGGTCGAGCCCGGCGCCGACGAACAGGTACAGGAAGTAGAGGAAGCCCATGCCGACCAGCACGTACGCCGCGCCCTTCGCGAGCCGCGCCGGGTCGAGGTGCACGACGCCCGAGAAGAGCAGCGCCGCGACCAGCGCGAACACGACGAGCGCCACGTAGAAGCGCTTCCAGTCGCCCGCGAGCCCCGAGCCTCCGTCGTTGCGGTTCGGCTGCGCGCCCGCGCCGTTGAACAGGTGGCGCGACAGCCAGAACTGCAGCAGTCCGAACGGCAGGCCGATCGCCGCGGCGAGGAAACCGACGCGCCACCCGTAGCGCTGCGCGAGCCAGCCCGCGATCAGCGGCCCGATGAACGCGCCCAGGTTGATGCCCATGTAGAAGATCGTGAAGCCCGCATCGCGCCGGCCGCCGCCTTCCGGATAGAGGTCGGCCACCAGCGTCGACACGTTGGGTTTCAACAGCCCGACGCCGAGGATGATCACGACGAGACCGCCGAAGAACAGTTCTTTCGGCCCCGGGATCGTCAACATCAGGTTGCCGAGCGTCATCAGCGCGCCGCCGACCATCACCGCGCGCTGCGCGCCGATCAGCCGGTCGGCGACCCAGCCCCCGGGCAGCGCCGCCATGAACACGGCCGCGGTATAGAGCCCGTAGATGGCCGTCGCGGTCTTGTCGTCGAGGCCATAGCCGCCGCTGTCGATCGCATCGACGAGGAACAGCACCAGCAGGGCGCGCATCCCGTAGAACGTGAAGCGTTCCCACATCTCCGTGAAAAAGAGCGTCGACAACGCCCGCGGATGTCCCCCCAGCATGCGTCTTCCTCTTGTCGTTCGGTCGTGCAAAGCGCCGCGACCGGCGCGTTCAGGCGTTCTCCGCCGGCTCGGGCGCGCGCCGCCGCTGGGCGAAGCCCGCGAAGACGATGCCCAGTTCGTAGAGCAGGTACATCGGCACGGCCATGAAGCTCTGCGAGATCGCGTCTGGCGGCGTCAGGAACGCCGCGACGATGAAGATGCCGAGCACGACGTAGCCACGATTGCGCTTGAGCGATTCGACCTTGACGAGGCCGGTCGTCGCGAGCAGCACGACCGCCACCGGCATTTCGAACGCGATGCCGAACGCGAAGAACAGCAGCAGCACGAAGTCGAGGTAGTTTGCGATGTCCGTCATCATCTTCACGCCCATCGGCGTGGTCGACGCGAGGAACTGGAACATCAGCGGGAAGACGACGTAGTACGCGAACGCGACGCCGGCGTAGAACAGCAGGATGCTCGAGACCACCAGCGGCGCGGCGAAGCG
>DASUMQ010000352.1:0-5556 GCA_036277615.1 Steroidobacteraceae bacterium | reverse complement strand
CTCGCCGCGAGCCTCGGCACGGTCGCCGTGCTCGTCGGCCTGCTGTGGGGCGGCTTTCCGCGGCGAACGCTCGCCGCGGACGTCGTCGCCCACATGGCGCACGAGCCGGCTGCCTGGTCGACGACCGCGCCGTTGCCCGTCGGAACGGTGTCGAGGACGCTCGACCGGCACGACCTGGCGTTGCGCTCCGGGTCGGTCGACGTGACCTACGCCGCGACCTGCTGGTTCCGCAACCGGTTCGTGCCACACCTCGTCGTCGCGACGGATGACGGCCCGGTCACCGTCATGGTGCTCCCCCACGAGCGGCTCACGACCCGGTCCGAGTTCGACGACCAGGGCTATCACGGCGTGCTCGTGCCGACGGACCGCGGTGTGCTGGCCGTGCTCGCGCGCGCCGACGACGAGATCGACGTCGATGCCGCCGCGGCGCGCGCGCTCGGCGCGCTGCAGCACTGACGCACCGTCGTCGGCGCGGACCGCGGGCCGTCGGCCGGAGTGATATAACGCGCGCATGAACGACTCGCTGCGATCCAAGTCGGCGCGGGGGCCGATTCGCGCACCCCGCGGCACCGCTCTGTCCGCGCGGAGCTGGCTGACCGAAGCACCGCTGCGCATGTTGATGAACAACCTCGATCCGGACGTCGCCGAGCGGCCGGACGACCTCGTGGTCTACGGCGGCATCGGTCGTGCCGCGCGCA
This sequence comes from Steroidobacteraceae bacterium, assembly GCA_036277615.1. Taxonomy (GTDB): domain Bacteria; phylum Pseudomonadota; class Gammaproteobacteria; order Steroidobacterales; family Steroidobacteraceae; genus RPQJ01. Next base: position 4,858 of record DASUMQ010000352.1, on the reverse strand, counting down.
ACTGGGATGCGTACGAGCGGATCGTGCGCTGCCTGCGCGAGCTGGGCGACGACGAGACGCTGCTCGTGCAGTCGGGCAAGCCCGTGGGCGTGTTCCGCACGCACGCCGACGCACCGCGCGTGCTGATCGCGAACTCGAACCTGGTCGGGCGCTGGTCGACCTGGGAGCACTTCCACGAGCTCGACCGCAAGGGGCTCATGATGTACGGCCAGATGACGGCCGGCTCGTGGATCTACATCGGCAGCCAGGGCATCGTGCAGGGCACGTACGAGACGTTCGTCGAGATGGGGCGACAGCACTACGGCGGCAACCTCGCCGGGCGCTGGATCCTGACCGCGGGGCTCGGCGGCATGGGCGGCGCGCAGCCGCTCGCGGCAACCATGGCCGGCGCTTCGATGCTCGCGATCGAGTGCCGGCCCGAGCGCATCCAGAAACGGCTCGACACCGGTTACCTCGACGTGCGGGCCGACTCGCTCGAGCGCGCGCTCGAACTCGTCGATCGTTCCGTCCGCGAGCGGAAGCCGGTCTCGGTGGGACTGCTCGGCAACGCGGCCGAGCTGCTGCCCGAGATGCTGCGACGCGGTGTGCGTCCCGACGCGGTCACGGACCAGACCTCCGCGCACGACCCGGTCAACGGTTACCTGCCGGAGGGCTGGACCGTCGAGCAGTGGGAACACGCGAACGATCCCCACGCGGTCGAGCAGGCCGCGCGACGCTCGATGGCGAAGCACGTCCACGCGATGCTCGAATTCCGCCGGCTCGGCATCCCGGTGTTCGACTATGGCAACAACATCCGCCAGGTCGCCTACGACGCCGGAGAAACCCACGCGTTCGATTTCCCGGGATTCGTGCCCGCGTACGTGCGCCCGCTGTTCTGTCGTGGCGTCGGGCCGTTCCGCTGGGTCGCGCTCTCGGGCAATCCCGAGGACATCCATCGCACCGACGCGAAGGTCAAGGAACTGATCCCCGACGACCCGCACCTGCACCGCTGGCTCGACATGGCGCGCGAGCGCATCCAGTTCCAGGGCCTGCCGGCGCGAATCTGCTGGGTGGGGCTCGGCCAGCGCCACCGACTCGGCCTCGCATTCAACGAAATGGTCGCGCGCGGCGAACTCGAAGCGCCCGTGGTGATCGGCCGCGACCACCTCGATTCGGGGTCGGTCGCGAGCCCGAACCGCGAGACCGAGTCGATGCAGGACGGCTCGGACGCGGTCGCCGACTGGCCGCTGCTCAACGCACTGCTGAACACCGCGAGCGGCGCAACCTGGGTGTCGATCCATCACGGCGGCGGCGTCGGCATCGGCTACTCGCAGCACGCCGGCGTCGTGATCGTCTGCGACGGCACCGAGGCGGCCGCGCGGCGCCTCGAACGCGTGCTCTGGAACGACCCGGCCTCGGGCGTGATGCGGCACGCCGACGCCGGCTACGCGAGCGCCATCGAGTGCGCGCGCGAGCAGGGACTGAACCTGCCGTTCCTAGGGGATAGGGGATAGGGGATAGTGAAGACGGCTTCACTTCACGCGCCGCAGGCGCTTCCGTCACTATCCCCTATCCCCTGACCACTATCCCCTCCTCGCATGCTCACCCTCTGGCGCAACGCTTCGATCGCGACCTGTGACGAGGCGGGCCGCGTGTACGAGCGCGGCGCGATCGTCACCGAGGACGCGCGCATCGCCTGGGTCGGCGACGAACACGACCTGCCCGCCGGGCTGCGCGCGCACCGCACGATCGAGCTCGCGCGCCGCTGGGTTACGCCGGGGCTCGTCGACTGTCACACGCACGTGGTCTTCGCGGGTCAGCGTGCAGCGGAGTTCGCCCGTCGCACCGCCGGCACGAGCTACGCGGAGATCGCCCGCGAAGGTGGCGGCATCCTGAGCACGGTGCGCTCGACTCGCGGCGCCTCGGTCGAGGATCTCGCTCGGCAAAGCGAGCCACGCGTGCGCTCGCTGCTGGCGGAGGGCGTGACGACGCTCGAGATCAAGTCGGGGTACGGGCTCGAGTACGAGGCGGAACGACGCATGCTGCTGGCCGCGCGCCTGCTCGAGTCGAAGCTGCCGGTGCGGGTCGTCACCTCCCTGCTCGCGGCCCACGCGGTGCCCCCGGAATACGCCGGGCGGGCCGACGCCTACGTCGACCTGCTGATCGACGATTGGCTGCCGCGGTTTGCCAGGGAGTCTTCCCCACAGCACGCAAGCCGAGATGCGGAGCGCAGGCTCGTCGACATGGTGGACGCTTACTGCGAGAGCATCGCGTTCAGCGCCGCGCAGTGCGATCGGCTGTTCGCGGCCGCGACCGCGCACGGCTGGCCCGTGCGGCTGCATTCCGACCAGATCGCGAACATCGGCGGCAGCCGCGTCGCCGCGAAGCACCGTGCGCTCGCCTGCGACCACCTGGAGTACGCCACCGAAGGCGACGCGATCGAGCTGGCGCGCTCGGGCACGGTCGCCGTGCTGCTGCCGGTCGCGTACTACGTGCTGGCCGATCCGCGCCTGCCGCCGATCGAGCACCTGCGCGCGCACGGCGTGCCGATGGCCGTCGCGAGCGATGCCAATCCGGGCTCGGCGCCGGGCGCCTCGCTGCTCGTCGCGATGAACATGGCGCGGCGCCTGTTCCGCATGAGCAGCGACGAGGTGCTGCACGGCGTGACCCGTCACGCCGCACGCGCGCTCGGCCTGCAGGACCGATGCGGCACGCTGGCGCCGGGGCTCGATGCGGACTTCGCGGTCTGGTCGATCGAGACGCTCGACGAGCTCGGCTACTGGGTCGGCTTCAATCCGTGCAGCATGGTCGTGCGCAGCGGCGAGATCGTGCTCGAACGCGACGCTTGAGGCCGGGCCGAGGTGGCGCGGCACCCGGTGAAACGTCCGACACGGTCCCCACTTCCGGCGCGCCGGAGGTATCCTGCGCGTCCGGTCTGCGAACGCCACGCCCGCATGAACCCCATGAAGCCGACTGCCGTCCTGCTCCACGCCGCCGCCGTCCTCGCGTTGCTCGCCTCGGGCTGCGACCGCCGCGACAAGGAAGAACCGCCGCCGACGCCGGAGCCGCAATCGGTCGCGACCGGCGCCGCGGCAGGACACCTGCCGGCCGGCATCGCCTGGCTCGAGGGCGACGTCGACGCCGCGTTCGCCCGGGCGAAGTCGGCAGACAAGCCCGTGTTCCTCTACTGGGGCGCCGAGTGGTGCCCGCCCTGCGCACAGATCAAGTCGACGATCTTCAACAAGCGCGAATTCCAGGAGCGGTCGCGGCTGTTCGTGCCCGTGTACCTCGACGGCGACACGCCGAGTGCACAGAAGCACGGCGAGCGCTTCGGCGTCGTCGGTTACCCGACCATGATCCTGTTCCGGCCCGACGGCACCGAAATCACCCGGCTTCCCGGCGGCGTCGACGTCACGCGTTACGCGACGATCCTCGACGTCGCGCTGCAGGACGCTCGTCCAGTCAAGGACATCCTGGCGGCGGCGCAGGCGGGCCACCCCGTGCCGGCCAACGACTGGCGGCTGCTCGCCTACTATTCCTGGGGCACCGACGTCGATGGCCGCGCGCTGCCGCAGGAGCAGCGCCTGCCGGCGTTCCGGACGCTCGCGGCGCGCTGCCCGCCCGAGTTGCCCGGCGAATGCGGCCGGCTGTTCTTCGAATACCTGCACGAGGCTGCCGCGGCCTCGACCGCCGCCAAGCCTGCGTTCGACGGACTCGAACGTGCCGACGCGCGCCGCCGCCTGCTCGCAGCGCTGCCCCTGGCCGCGGTGCAGACGACCAACGTCGACAACCTGCTGTACGGCGCGAAGGACACGATCACGCTGCTTTCGGACCCCGGTTCCGCGGAGCGACGGGAACTCACGCGCGCGTGGGGCGCGGCCCTCGACCAGATCGGCGCGCCTGCGAACGCGAACAACCTCTCGGCGCCGGAACAACTGTTGCTGGTCCGAGCACGCGTGATGCTCGCCCGGCTCGATGCCGGCGACGCGGCGCCGTTGCCGCCCGCGCTGCTCGACGAGGCACGTCAGGCCGTCGCGTCCGTCGACGCCAGCACGACCGACGCCTACGCGCGCCAGGCCGCGATCAATGCGGCGGCCAACCTGTACTGGGAGGCCGGGCTGTCCGAAGACGCCAACACGCTGCTCACGGCCGAGCTCGAGAAGTCCAAGTCGCCGTATTACTTCATGCTCGATCTCGCGGAACTCGCCGAGAAGGCCGGACGCAAGCAGGAAGCGGTGCAGTGGCTCGCGCGCGCGTACCAGGGTGCCGAAGGACCCGCGACGCGCTTCCAGTGGGGCTACAACTATCTGGTCGGCATGCTCGAAATGACGCCCGAGGACACGGCGGGCATCGAACGCGCGGGGCTCGCGGTCCTCGGCGAACTCGACGACGCTCCGGACGCGTTCTACCAGCGCACGCGCATGCGGCTCGAGCAACTCGACTCGCAGCTGCTCGAATGGGGCAGCTCCGGCGAAGCCGCGAAGGTCGTCGCTGCACTCCGTGCACGCACGCAGCAGATTTGCGTGAAGCTGCCGGCCGACGATCCCGGCCGGCGCAGTTGCGAGCGTTTTCTCAATCCCGACGCGAAAGCCACTCGGGCCGCGTGAGCGTGTACTTGACGGCCGCACGCTCGTCGGGGCCGCGGCCGCCGATCACGTCCTGCGGGTATTCGAAGCGGCCGCCGAACTTGAGCCCGCACTTCTGCATCACGCGCTGCGAGGCGAGGTTGCGTTCGAGCGTGCGCGCGGACAGCCGCCCGGCGCCGATCGTCTCGAACGCGTGCCGCACCAGTGCCAGGCTGCCCTCGGTCGCATAGCCCTGTCCCCAGGCGTTGCGGGACAGGCGGTAACCGAGCTCGAGGTACTCGGGCTCGATGCGA
>DASUMQ010000351.1:0-6649 GCA_036277615.1 Steroidobacteraceae bacterium | reverse complement strand
AACGCTGCCAATGCAGCGAACGCCGCGAATGCAGCGAACGCGTCGCGTTGATCGGTCGGCTCGGCTAAGCGACCCACGTTGAAACCAGCGGTCCCCTTCGCGAGAAGGGGGCCGCTCGGTCGCTCACGAAGAACTGCGGTCGACCGCAGCTGCCCGGGGCATGAACAAGAGCATTTTCGACGCCCAGAGGCCTTGGCGGCGGTTGCTCCCGCTGCTGCTCGCCGTCGCCACGCCTGACTTCGCCGACGCCCAGATCAAATTCGTCGAGACGGACCGGCTGCGGCTGGCGTATTTCGACCCGGGGGGCGCGTATCTCGTCCCCTATGCGACCCAGAGTTTCGTCAACGCGCTGGACGCACAACAGCGCGCGTTCGGGTACGTCCCCGACGGCAAGGCCAACGTCCTGCTCCAGGACTTCTCCGATCGGGGCAACGCGACCACGATCCTGGGGGCGCCGCGCAACCGGATTTTCGTCGACATCGCGCCGGCCAACCTCGCCTTCGAGACTTTCAGCCCGGGCGAGCGACTGTTCACCATCGCAAACCATGAGCTGGTCCACCTGGTGACGTCCGACCAGGCCAGTGCATCCGACTCGCGTTGGCGCCGTCTGTTCCAGGGAAAGGTGGCTCCGGTGCCGGAGCACCCCGAGACGATCCTTTACTACTACCTCACGAATCCGCGCGCATCGACGCCGCGCTGGTATGTGGAGGGCAGCGCCGTGTTCATGGAGACGTGGCAGGGCGGCGGGCTCGGCAGAGCCCAGGGAGGCTACGACGAGATGGTCTTCCGCGCCAAGGTCCGCGACGGCAGCCCCTTCTACGATCCGCTCGGCCTGGAGTCGAAGGGCACCGAAGTGGACTTCAACGTCGGCGCCAATGCCTATCTCTATGGCACGCGGTTCATCAGCTACCTGGCGTACCAGTATTCGCCTGACAAGGTGATCGACTGGCTGCGACGGGTCGACGGTACGCGGCCATATTACGCCGAGGATTTCGAGCGGGTATTCGGCCGTGCGCTCGACACGGCCTGGGCCGACTGGATCAAGTGGGAGCAGGAGTTCCAGCAGCGCAACCTGGCGTCGGTGCGACAGCACCCGGTCACGCCTTACAAGGAACTCGGCGCACGTGGCCTCGGCGCGATCTCGCGGGCACACCTCGACGCCGACGGCTCGAGGCTCTACGCGGCCGTGCGCTATCCCGGTCGCGTGCCGCACCTCGTCGCGATTTCCCTGGCCGATGGACGAGTGGAGGAACTCGAGGAGGTCAAGGGCGCGGTGTCCTACCGCGTGAGTTCACTGGCATACGACCCAACGGCTGGCACGCTGTTCTACACGAGCGACAACCTGACGCACCGGAATCTCGTGGCGTTCGACCTGAACACGCGCAGTTCGCGAATGCTGCTCGAGCATGCGCGGATCGGGGACATCGCGTACAACCCGGCGGATCGGTCGCTCTGGGGACTGCGCACCAACAACGGCTTCGTGATCCTCGTGCGCATTCCACACCCGTACAAGGAGTGGCAGGCGATCCACACGTTCCCGTTCGGCGAGGTGGCCTTCGACCTCGACGTCTCCCCCGATGGACGACTCGTGTCGCTGTCGCTCGCCGGGCCGGACGGCGATCGAAGCGGCATGCAGGTGATGCAGGTGCGTGTGTATCCCGTCGAGCGGCTGCTCGCCGGCGACGCCACGCCGGAGCGGAGGTTCGAGTTCGGCACGGCCGTGCCGGAAAGCTTCGTCTTCTCGCCCGACGGGCGCTACCTCTACGGAAGCTCGTATTACACGGGCGTCTCGAACGTCTACCGCTACGAACTGGCCTCCGGGAAGCTCGACGCCTTGAGTAACGCCGAGACCGGATTCTTCCGTCCGATCCCGCTGGACGACGGGCGCGTGCTCGTCTTCCAGTACGCCGGCGACGGGTTCGTCCCTGCGCTCATCGACGCAAAGCCCACTGAAGACCTGAGCGCCATCACCTTCCTCGGCGAGCAGATCGCATCGAAATACGTCCAGGTCCAGTCGTGGGGCGCGGGTCCGCCCAGCCGCGTAGCCGTCGACGCGGTCACGACCCGGCAGGGCGTGTACGGACCGTTGTCCGAAATGGATCTCGAAGCGCTGTACCCGGTGCTGGAGGGGTACAAGGACTCGGTCGGGGTCGGGGCGCACGCCCGCTTCAGCGACGCGATCGGCTTTGCGTCGACCGGCGCGACCTTGAGTTACAGCCCCGACTCGGAACTCGAATCGAAGGAGCGCCTGCACGCCGCGGTGGATTTCCGCTACTCGTTCTGGTCCGCCGGTCTGAAGTGGAACGCCGGCGACTTCTACGACCTTTTCGGACCGACGAAGCGCAGTCGCGAAGGCTGGGGCGCCTACCTCGGCTACGACCGACCGCTGCTGTACGACCCGCCCGAGAAGTTCAACCTGGTCGCGAAGCTCGCCTACTACGGCGACCTCGACACCCTTCCCAATTTCCAGAACGTGCCGTCGCCGACGGACAAGCTCGGCGAAGCGGAGATCGGGCTGCATTACGAACACCCGCGCGCCTCGATCGGCAAGGTCGACGACGAGGCGGGTCACCTGTGGTCGCTGGTGGCCCATGCGTACGAAGCCGACGGCGACATCACGCCGAGCCTGCTCGGCAAGTTCGACCTGGGATTGCCGCTGCGGCGGCACTCGTCGATCTGGCTGCGTACGGCAGGCGGAGTCGCGGACGGCGACCTCGACGACCCGCTCGCAAACGCCTACTTCGGCGGCTTCCGCAACAACTACGTCGACAATGGCGATGCCAAGCGCTACCGCGAACTGCTCAGCATGCCCGGATTCGAAATCGACGCCCTGAATGGACGCTCCTTCGTGAAGGGCATGCTCGAGTGGAACCTCCCGCCGATCCGCTTCGAGAAGCTCGGCAGCCCGGGTTTCTACGGCAGCTGGATCCGCCCGGCGGTGTTCACGACCGGCCTCGTCACGAACCCGGATTCGGCGGGTCGACGCGTGGAAGCCTACAACGTCGGCTTCCAGCTCGACCTGCAGTTGCACGTGCTGCATCGACTGCCGATGATGCTGTCATTCGGCTACGCAAAGGGGTTCGAGGGGGATGGCCAGGGCGAAGACGAGGTCATGCTCTCGCTCAAGGTGCTCTGAGCGACGACGGCACCCGGGGCGACGAGGCGCGGCCCGCTGATGGTCAACGGCGTGCTGCGGGGCATGGTGGCGCTGCTGCCCGTGCTCGCTTTCCTCGGCGCACTGGTCTGGTTCGACAGCTTCAAGGTCGTCCGCGCCCGCGCGATCGCCGTGGCCGCGCTGGCCGGAATGGCGGCCGCGTTCGCCGGCTACTGGATCAACGGCTTCCTGCTCTACGAGTTCGAGTTCGATTACGTCGACTACGCCCGCTGGGTGTCACCCTGGCTCGAGGAAGCGCTCAAGGCGGCGCTGATGGTCTACCTGATCCGGGCGCGTCGCGTCGGCATGATCGTCGACTCGGCAATCTACGGCTTCGCGGTCGGCACCGGCTTCGCGCTGTTCGAGAACCTCTACTACCTGATGATGCGGCCGGAAACGCACCCGGCCGTGCAGGTCATCCGCGGCTTCGGCACCGCGATCATGCACGGCGGGGCGACGGCGGTGTTCGCGATCGTCTCGATTTCACTGGCGGAGCGGCGTCCCGACGGGTGGCTCCGCGTGTTCGGGCCGGGCCTCCTCGCCGCGGCATTGCTGCACGCCGTCTACAACATGCTGCTGCTCAAGCCGGTCTTCGCGACGCTCGGGATCCTGATGCTGCTGCCGCCGCTGATCTATTTCGCCTTCGAGCACAGCGAGAAGTCGCTGCGCGACTGGCTCGAGTCAGACCTCGATTCCGACGTACAGCTGCTCGAGGCGATCCACTCGGGCGAGTTCGGCGACACCCACGCGGGACGCTACCTGCACTCGCTGCGGGACCGTTTCGATGGTCCGGTCGTGGCGGACATGCTGTGCTACCTGCGGCTGCACGTGGAACTCGCGCTGCGCGCGAAGGGCGTGCTCATGCTCAAGGAGAGCGGCTTCGAGGAGCCGCCGATGGACGACGAACTCAAGGAGCGGATCAAGGAGCTGCGGTACCTCGAGCGGAGCCTCGGCCGCTCGGGCGAGCTCGCGCTGCGGCCGATCGTGCTGGCGACCGGCAAGGACCTCTGGCAGCTGCAGTGGCTCGCGCGCTAGCGGGCCGCGGCAGCGCGTTTCGCGTCGAGCGCGGCCCAGCGCTCGAACGCAGCCTCCAGTTCGCGCTCGATCGCCTGCGCACGCGCGGCATCGCGCCGCATCTGCTCGGCGCCACGCTTGTGATAGTCACCCGAGCCCATCGCCTCGGTGAGCGTCCGCTGCTCCGACTCGAGCGCCTCGATCCGTGACGGCAACTCGTCGAGCTCGCGGTTCTCCCTGTAGCTGAGCTTCTTCGCCCCTTCTATCGCCTTCACGGAAGAGGGTGCGGGTGAGGGTTTGCCGGTACTCTCACCCGCCACGCGGAGGCCATCTCCCGCCGAAGCGGGTGAGCGAACGGGCCGCTGGCGCACCCAGTCGCCGTAGCCGCCGACGTATTCGCGCCAGGTGCCGTCGCCTTCGGGCGCCAGCACCTGCGTCACGACGTTGTCGAGGAACGTGCGGTCGTGGCTCACGAGCAGCAGCGTACCCGGGTATTCCTGCAGCGTCTGTTCGAGCAGTTCGAGCGATTCGATGTCGAGGTCGTTCGTCGGTTCGTCGAGCACGACCACGTTGGCCGGCTTCGCAAACAGGCGCGCGAGCAGCAGGCGGTTGCGTTCCCCGCCGGACAGCATGCGCACGGGTGAGTCCGCACGTTGCGCCGGGAACAGGAAGTCGGCGAGGTAGCTCACCACGTGGCGCCGCCGCTCGCCCTCGCCGACCCAGTCGGAATGCGGGCTCACGGTGGCCGCGACCGTGGCCTCCGGGTCGAGCTGTTCCCGCAACTGGTCGAAGTAGGCGACGCTGAGCTGGGTCCCGAGCCGCACTTCGCCGGCGTCGGGTGCGAGTTCGCCGAGGATCAGCTTGAGCAGCGTCGACTTGCCGGCGCCGTTCGGCCCGACGAGCCCGATGCGGTCGCCGCGCAGCACGCGCAGGTCGAGGCCACGCACCACGTCGCGGCCGCCGAAGCGCTTGGTGACGTGCTTCAGCTCCGCGACGAGCCGCCCCGAGCGCTCGCCGGCGTCGACCGCGAGTTTGACGTTGCCGAGGCGCTCGCGTCGCGCCTCACGCTCGCGACGCAACTGCTCCAGCCGCTGGACGCGCCCCTCGTTGCGCGTGCGCCGCGCCTCGATGCCCTTGCGGATCCACACTTCCTCCTGGGCCCAGAACTTGTCGAATTTCCGCTGCGCGATCGCCTCCTCCGCGAGCTGCTCCGACTTGCGCCGCTCGTACGTGGCGAAGTTGCCGGGATACGAGCGCAGCAACCCGCGGTCGAGTTCGACGATCCGGGTCGCGACGCGGTCGAGGAACGTCCGGTCGTGCGTGACGACGATTGCGGCCGCACCGGCGTCGAGCAGCAGCTGCTCGAGTCGCTCGATGCCGTCGATGTCGAGGTGGTTCGTCGGTTCGTCGAGCAACAACAGCTGCGGTTCGAGCGCGAACGCAATGGCGAGCGCCGCTCGCTTGCGCTCCCCGCCCGACATGGACGCCGGGTTCGTGGCGCCGTCGAGGCCGAACCGGTGCAGGTACTCGACGAGTCTCGCCTCGCACCGCCATCGCGAGCGTTCGTCCTCGATCGCGTCGAGCCCGCCCCACGCGGCCAGGGCCTCGCGGACGGTCGGCGCGTTCGGCAGCTCGGGCTCCTGCCGTACGGTCACGACACGCAGGCCGGCGGCGCGCTGCAGCACGCCGTCGTCGAGTGCGACCCGTCCTGCGATCACCTCGAGCAGCGACGACTTGCCGGTGCCGTTGCGACCGATCAGGCCGAGGCGCTCGCCGGGTTCGATGACGAGTTCGGCGTGATCCAGCAACGGGTGCGTGCCGAACGCCAGTTCAGCGTGACGGAGCGTGAACAAGGGCATGACGAGGTCGAGGATGTCACAGCCCGAAGTTCGACGACAGCGCCCGTCGAAGGGCCGGGCGCCTCGGTGAAACCCCTGATGATCGGTGTGGCGATCCCTCATGAATTGTTGCGCCGCATGCTGTTCTGATTCGGCCAAAGACCGAAAAAGGGAGAACAGGCCGCGTTTCGTGCGGCGTCGGCGCCAGGAGGACCAGACGCGAGATCGGGGAGAGACCGTGGACGATCGACTGGTTCGTCTCGAGCACGGCATCGACCAGCTGCGGGCGTCCGTTCAGGCGCTGCAGGCACGGGTCGATGCCCTCGAATCGCAACGTCGCATCGCTCCGAACGACGACGCGACGATCGGCCAGGGCGCCGTAGGCGCGACGAACTCCGCCGCGGCGTCGGCCAGGCGAGGCCGCGAAGGCTTCGACCCGATCGTGGCGCTGTCGCTGCTGGGCCGTCTGTTTCTCGTGCTCGCGGGTGGCTACTTTCTCCGCGCGATGACGGAGGCGGGCGTGCTCGCGCCGGCCATCGGCGTGGCCTCGGCCTTCGCCTACGGTCTCGCCTGGCTGCTGATGGCGGATCGCGCGGGGCGACTGCAACAGGAACTCAGCGCCGTTTGCCACGCACTGGGGGCC
>DASUMQ010000350.1:0-20699 GCA_036277615.1 Steroidobacteraceae bacterium | reverse complement strand
GCGGCGACCCTGAGGATGCGCTGCGGCGAGGAGATGCCGTAGCCCTGCGCGTAGTCGACGCCGAGGGACCGCAGCATGTTGATGATTTCCTCGTTCTCGGCGAACTCGGCGATCGTCTGCTTGCCCGTCAGGTGCCCGATCTCGTTGATCGAGCGCACCATCTCGCGATCGATCGGGTCGTGCAGGATTTCCTTGACGAAGCTGCCGTCGATCTTGAGGAAATCGACCGGGAAGTGCTTGAGGTAGCCGAACGACGAGAGTCCCGTGCCGAAGTCGTCGAGCGCGAACTTGCAGCCGAGCTCCTTGAGCGCCTGGATGAAGCGGTTTGCCTGCGAGAAGCTCGCGATCGCCGCCGTCTCCGTGATCTCGAAGCAGATCTTCGACGCGTCGATGCCGCTGCGATGGAACTGGTCGATCACGAACGGCAGGAACTTGTCGTCGCCGAGGCTCTGTCCCGAGAGGTTGATCGAGCACAGGGCGAGCCGTTCGCGCTCGTCCGCCTCCGACACCAGCCAGCGCAGCGCGTGCTCGACCACCCAGCGGTCGATCTGCGGCGTGATGCCGTAGCGCTCGGCCGCGTTGATGAAGTTGTCGGGCGAGACGATCTTGCCGGTCTCGTCGCGCATGCGCAGCAGCAGCTCGTAGTGCGCGCCGGGGTCGTGGCGCTGCAGCGGCGCGATCGTCATCCTGAACAACTCGAATCGCGACTCCTCGAGCGCGTTGTTGATGCGGGCGGCCCACTGCATCTCCTTGCGCCGCTTCATCAGGTCGAGGTCGTTCTCCTGGAAGGAGAAGACGCGGTTGCGTCCCGCTTCCTTGGCCGCGGCGCAGGCGCTGTCCGCGGCCGAGAGCACCGCCGCGACGTCCTCGCTTTCCGAGGAGATCGGGATCACGCCCACGCTGCAGCCGAGGCGGAACGTGCGCTCCTCCCAGACGAATTTGTAGCCGCGGACGGTCTCACGCAGCTGGTCGGCCATCCGCAGCGCGTCCTCGAGTGAGCAGCTCTCGAGCAGCACGCCGAACTCGTCGCCGCCGAGGCGTGCCAGCGTGTCGCGCCAGCGGATCTTGGTCTTGAGCAGCGTGCCCACCTGCCCGAGCAGCGCGTCGCCCGCACTGTGGCCGCAGGTGTCGTTGATGATCTTGAACTGGTCCACGTCGAGGTGGCACAGCGCGTACGAAGTCTCTCGCGCCTTGGCGCTGCGCAGCGCACGCTCGAGGCGCTGCTCGAACTCGCGCCGGTTCACGAGGCCGGTCAGGATGTCGTGGCTCGCATGGTAGGAGAGCTTGCGGTTCAGCTCGCGGCTCTCGCTCACGTCGTGGAACACGAGCACCCCGCCGCAGACGGCACCCGTGCCGTCGCGGATCGGGGACGCCGTGCTCTCGATGTACATCTCGTTGCCGTCGCGCTTGATCAGCAACGTCGGGCGGACCGACTTGATCGCGCGCGCCCGGCGGATCGCCACCGACAGCGGATTCTCCAGCGGCTCGCAGGTTTCCTCGTGGAAGCCGCGGAAAATCTCGTCGATGTTCCTGCCCTGGGCTTCCTCGAACTTCCAGCCCGTGAGGTCCTCCGCGGTCGGGTTCAGGTACTCGACGACGAGGTGCCCGTCCGTCGTGATCACGCCGTCGCCGATCGACTGCAGCGTGATCTGCGCGCTTTCCTTCTCCTTGAACAGCGCGTCTTCGTAGAGCTTGCGCTCGGTGATGTCGAACTCGACGCCGACCAGTCGTCGCAGTCGCCCCGAGGCGTCGACGCGGGCCTTGGCGCGGCTCACGACCCAGCGCCACTCGCCCTTGACGTGACGCATGCGGTGCACGCTCTCGAACATCGGCGTCTTGCCCGCGATGTGGTCGCGGATCAGCGCCTGCACGCGCGCCATGTCGTCCGGGTGCACGAGACGACGCCAGTCGGGCGACACGTTGGGGTCGTGCTCGTCGTAGCCGAGCATCGTCTTCCAGCGCGGCGAGAACCAGACCGAATTGTTCTCGACGTCGAAATCCCAGAGTCCGTCGTTCGCCGACGGCAGGGACAGCGCATTGCGTTCCTCGAGCTTCGCGAGGTAGCGCTGCACGCGCAACCGCTCGAGGCCGGTCGCGAAGCTCGAGCCGACCAGCTTGAGCATCAGGTGCAGGTCGACGTTCCAGCCGTCCAGCCTCGGCTGTGCCGAGAACAGCGCGACGAAGCCACGGACGCGGTTGTTGAGCGACAGACCGCAGACCAGCGCGCTGCGAATGCCCAGCTCGGCGAGCCGGGTCGCGTCGACCGCGTGGTCGCGCCGCGGCGCACGCGTGTCCCGCAACTCCGCGAGCCGCAGGTGGTCGAGCTTGCCGGCCAGCACCGGCAACTTGTCGGTCGCCTCGCCCTTCAGCACCTGCGGGTCGAACGGCGCAAGCAATCCGGTCGCGCTGGCCACACGCTCGATGACTTTTCGCTCCGGATCGAGCAGCCCGATGCAGATCGCGTCGACGCCCGTGGAGTCGCGCAGCGCCTCGAGGTTGCGCTTGACGCAACTGTCCCCGGCCTCGCTGGTGAGGCCGACGAAGTCGACCGCCACCTTCGTGACGAGGACGTCGAGACCAACGCTGGAATGGGCTGCACCCGGGCCGAAGACGAACTGGGTGGACAGGAAGTCGGCCGGCTCCTGCTGTATGTCATCACCACCAATCGGCGGGATTTCGGAGGACATCGCGCTATCCGGTCTCCCTGTTCTCGGCACGCTCCGTGGGGCAATGCCTGCGCACGCCGGTCCCCAATGTGATTTGACATAGCTCGGCGGACCGGACCGTGCGCGCGTCGGATTCTGACAGAAAGGCTTGGGACTGCAAGCTAACGCGCTGAATTTATTGACGCATTCGACGGAATGTACATCCTGGCCCGACGCAGGTCGCCGCGTTCGATGCAACCCGCGTCCGCAGCGCCGCCGGTCACGAGATACCACCGCTGACGATTGGCGCGACCGATCTCGCGCGACTCCGCCGCCGCGAAGCAAAGTGCGAGCGTCTTGCCGTCGACGAGCAGCGCACGACCCGGCTTCCCGGCGAACCAGGCCGCGGCATCCGCCGCCTCCTGCGGTTTCTCGCGCCAGCGCGCGTGTCCGAAGTTGATGCTCGGACGCGGCAGCTCGAGCAGGTACTGTTCCTTGGCTCCCACGAGCCCCAGCTCGTCGATGGTGCTGGAGGCGTTCGCCACCGTCTGCATGAACGCACGGCCCGAGCGGACGGCATCGATACGCGGATAGACGACGACGCCGATCGTCACGAGCACCGCGGCCAGTGTGCCCCCGTAGGCAAGCCAACCGTCGCGAACGCGAAACACGCCGAGCGCGGCCAGGCTCGCGAGCGCCGCGACTCCGAGTGGCAACGCCGGTGCCAAACCGTACTCCTCGACCGCACGCGCCGTGGCCTCGGCGGCGAACGCGAAATAAAGTGCGCCGAGCGTCAACATGGCAGCGAGGATCGCGGCCAACGCGAACGCGAGCCGGCGCGTCGCGGCGTTGCGCAGCAACTCGGGCAGCCACGGCGCAGCCGCCATCGCGAGCGCAGGCACCGCCGGCAGCACGTAGACGCCGCGCTTGCCCGAGCTCGCCGAGAAGAACAGCAGCACGAGCACGACCCACGCGAGCAGCACTGCGACGAAGGTGTCCTTCGGCGCGGCATCACGGCCCAGCGCGCGCCGCCACCGTGGCCACAACCACGGCACGAGCGCAATCAGCGGCAGCCACAGCACCGGGACCACGTTGGTGAAGTAATACCAGGCCGGCTCGTGGTGGTGCCACGCACCGGCATACCGAGTCACGGTCTGATGGAACAGGATCTCGTTGCGGTACGCGAGCAGTTCGCCGCCGGCCGAGGTGACGAGCATCATCGGCACGAACCAGGTGCCGATGGCGCCAAAGAAGAACACGGGGCCGAGCCACCAGCGGTGGTCGCGTGCGGTCACGGTGTCCGGCCACCCGCGCGCGGCCAGGAGTGCGAACGGCACCAGTGCCAGCAGCGGCAGGAAGCCGACGCCCTTCGTGATCACGCCGAACCCGGCGGCGGCCCAGCCGACGTAGAACCACCCCAGCGACGGACCCGCGAACAGGTGGCGCAGCAGCCCGTACAGGCTCAACGTCGTGAAGAACAGCAACGTCGCGTCGATCTGCGCCTGCCGCGCCTGCCAGACGAACTGGAACGTGAGCAACAGCACGAACGCGCCTGCGAATGCGACCTCGCGGCCGCGCACGCGCCGCAGCAGGTCGTACACCAGCGCGACGACCGCAACGCCCGAGACGAGTGAAGGCAGCAGGAAGCCGAGCCGCGTCGACCCGCTGAGCGCCATCGCGACCGCCATGATCCAGAAGTAGACCGGCGGCTTGTCGGCATAGGGGTCGCCGCCCACGCGTGGCACCCACCAGTCACCGGATCGGAGCATGTCCTGGGCGACCAGCGCGAAGCGTGGCTCGTCGGCAGGCCACGGGTCACGCAGCCCGAACCCGGCGCCCATCATCAGCAGCGCGAGCCCTGCCAGCCACAGCAGATCGAGTACGACGTCGCGGCGCGAGGTCGCGCCGGGGCGCAACCAGCGCTCGAGCAGGGACGACGGCGTGCGGCCGTCGGCCACGGTTCAGGTTTCCTCGTGGATCGGCGCGCGCGGCGACGCACGACGGATCAGCCAGCTCACGCCGAACAGGTCGACGATTCCGACCCAGAGCCGGTTGTGCAGGCCGTACTTCGACGTGCCACGCACACGCTCCCGATGATTGACCGGCAGCGAGACCACGTCGCAGCCTTCGCGCTGGAACAAGGCCGGCATGAAGCGGTGCATGTTCCGGAACCGTGGCATGTGCATGAACACGTCCCGGTCGAACACCTTGATGCCGCAGCCGGTGTCGGGCGTGCCGTCCTTCAGGATCCAGCTGCGTACGCCGTTGGCGACACGCGACGACACGCGTCTCAGCCACGTATCGCGCCGGGTGGTGCGATTGCCCATCACGAGCTTGAGTGCGGGCGTGGCGGGGTCGAGCAACGCGGCCAGCAGCTTCGGGAAGTCGGCAGGATCGTTCTGACCGTCGCCATCGAGCGTCGCGATCCAGCGCCCGCGCGCATGACGCACGCCGGTCGCCACGGCGGCGCTCTGGCCGGAACGCTGCACGTGTCGCAGCAGCCGGATCTCGGGCATGCCTTGCGCGCGCGCATCGATTACCGCAGTGGCGGTCTGATCGGTGCTGCCGTCGTCGACGAAGATCTGCTCGAACGCATACTTGCCGGACAGCGCCGCGTGGATCTCGCGCGCGAGCGGCAGCACGTTCTCGTCTTCGTTGCAGACCGGGATCACGACCGACACGTCGGGCGACGTCGCCGCCGGGTTCGAATGCGGTGTCACGGTGAGACGGGCCCTGCTCGTGGTTTCTGCGGCCGCCGGTCACGGGGCCGTCCGGTAGTATAAACGTTCCCGTCCCCCGGGCCGCAGCCCGGGCCACCGCCCGGAATGCCCCGCCCGTGAAGGACCGACTCGCCCGCTCGCACGAAAGCCAGGTCTCGGAGAGTCGTCGACTCGGGTGGGCACTCGCGATCACGGCGACCTTCATGACCGTCGAGGTCGTGGGCGGCGTGATTTCGGGTTCGCTCGCGCTGCTCGCCGATGCGGGTCACATGCTCACCGACACGGCGGCGCTCGCCCTGGCGTGGCTCGCGACGCGACTGACGCTGCGACCGGCCGACCCGCGTCGCTCGTACGGTTACCACCGTGCGCAGGTGCTCGCCGCCTTCGTGAATGCACTCGCGCTGTTCGGCGTCGTCGTCTGGATCGTGGTGGAAGCCGTGCAGCGGCTGCGGACTCCTCACGCGATCGAGGGCCTCACGATGCTGGGCGTTGCGATCGCGGGCATGTGCGCGAACGTCGCCGTCTTTCTGACGCTGCGCAAAGGCAGCGAGGACAACCTGAACGTCGCGGCGGCCCGGCTGCACGTGCTCGGCGACCTGCTCGGCTCGATCGGCGCCGTCCTCGCGGCGGTGATCATCCTGACGACCGGCTGGACGCCGGTCGACCCCATTCTCTCGGTGCTCGTGGCAGTGCTGATCCTGCGCAGCGCCTGGAGACTGCTGCGCAAGTCGACTCGCATCCTCATGGAGAACGCGCCCGACAGCGTCGATCCGGTCGAACTGCGTCGATCGCTGCTCGCGACGCTGCACGGCGTTCGCGACGTGCACGACGTACACTGCTGGTCCCTGACGACGGGCCAGACCATGCTCACCTTGCATCTCGCGCTGGAACGCGGTGCCGACGCCACGGCCGTATTGCGCGAGGCGAAGCGAGTGCTCGCCGACCGGTTCGAGATCACGCACTCGGCATTGCAACTCGAGCACGCCGAGTGCCCGGACGAGGTGTGACGAGCGCTCCGGCGCGGGCGAGGCGACGATGAACGAACGAGACGAGCCCGGCACCGACGAGGCCTCCCCGACCGGCCCTGCGCACGAACCGCTGCGCAATACGCTGTACCGGCGGGTGACCAAGGGCCAGCGTCGCCTGACGCCGGCCCGCATGCTGATGTATCGCGTCGCGGTGGCCCTGGCCTGGGGAATCGTGCGCATGCTCTGGGCGACCTGCCGCGTCACGCACGTGGCGGGGATCGAGGGCGCGCGACTGGCCGTGCGCGAGTCGAAGTCGCTGATTCCCGTGTACTGGCACCAGCACATGCTGTTCGGTGCACGCGCGGTGCTCGACCTGCGCAGCGAGGGTCTCAAGGCCGGGTTCCTGATCAGTCCGTCGATCGACGGCACGGCACCGGCGATGCTCGTGGAGAAGGTGGGCGGGGTCGTCATTCGCGGGTCGTCGACGCACACTGGCGCGCGCGCATTGCGCGACTTTTACGAAACCATCGTCAAGCAGCAGGTGTCGCCCGCGATCACTCCGGACGGTCCGAAGGGGCCGCTGCACGAGTTCAAACCGGGCGCGATCATGCTGTCGCAGATCACGGGCAAACCGATCCTGCCGATCGCGGTGGCTGCCTCGCGCGCCTACACGTTCAAGACCTGGGATGCGTTCGAACTGCCGCTGCCGTTCAGCCGGATCGCAGTCGTCTACGGCGAGCCCGTCAAAGTCGGGCGCGCCACCGACGCCGCCGCGCTCGAACTGTGGCAGACGAAGATGGCAGGCTCGCTCTCAGCCTTGCGTCGGCAAGCCGAGAGCGCGCTGCAGCGTCGCTGACACCTCGACGCTGTCGAGCGCGAGGGCCTCGATGGCGAGGTCAAGGTGTTCCGCGGCCGCCACGTGCCCGACGGTGTGCGTCGCGAGGCGCACTTCGCGCAGCAGATAGCGCCGCCCGGCCATCCCCGACACGAGCCCGTCGACGTCGACACGGACGTCCCCGATGCGTCGCAGGCCCGTGGCTGCGGCCTTCAGCGTTGCCTCGGTCGCGGTCCATTGCAGCAGTCTCCGCGTCGAACTCCCGCCCGCGGGCTGCGCGGTCTCGATGTCGAGGCCCACGTCGACGCCGTCGCACGTGACGCAGGCCACGCGGTCGTTCGTGTGCGAGACGCTGAAGAACGGGCCGGACGCAAATCGCGGCTTCTGCCCGTCGCGCAACTGCAGGTCCGCGATGCGCGATGGCACGCCGGCCGTGCGCGCCGACCCCGCGAGCGCCAGCGCCACCCCGGCGAGACTGGCCGTGCGCGCCGTTGCGTCGGCACTTTCGAGCTGCAATCGCCGCGCGTACGGCAATGCCGCGAGCAGCCGTGCCGCCCACGCCGGCGGTAGGCCGGGCGCGAGCGACGCATGTAGTAAAATGGCTCTTTCCACCTCGAACGGAATTGTCGCCGCCCGTCCCCGGGTTGCGCCAGCCGCCGCTGCACCGCCCATGACGATCATCAAGTACCAGACCCTGCCGGAGATGCTCGACGAGCGTGCGCGCGGCGACGGCGCCATCGTCTACCTCGAAGGTGAAGGCGCCGAGAAACGACTCACGCTTGCGAACCTCCGCCGTCGTGCGCTCGGCATCCTGCATCACCTGCAGCGCGCCGGCGCACGTCCGGGCGACTTCCTGATCCTGCACGTCCCCAGCAACGAGCAGTTCATCGACGCCTACTGGGCCTGCCTCTACGGCGGCGTCGTGCCCGTGCCGGTCGCGGTCGGCATCAGCGATGAACACAAGCACAAGCTGCTGCGGATCGCGAAGCTGCTGGGCACGCCGCTGCTCTACACGGACCGGAAATTGCACGATCGGCTCGCGGCGTTCGCTGAGGCGCAGGACGAGTCCTCGACGTGGCGCACGCTCGGGTCGCGCACGTTCCTGACCGATTCGCTCGACGACATCTCGCAGCCCGGCACACCGGCTGCGCTGACCGCGGACCAGACCGCGTTCATCCAGTTCTCGTCGGGCTCGACCAGCGAGCCCAAAGGTGTCGTGCTGACTCACCGCAACATCCTCGCGAACGCCGAAGGCGCGCGACAGGCGGCCGGGTTCAGCGAAGACGACGTGTCCCTGAGCTGGATGCCGCTCACGCACGACATGGGCCTGATCGGCTTCCACCTGATGATGATGTACTCCGGCGTGCGGCAGCACCTGATGCCGACGGACTTGTTCGTCCGGCGCGCACTGCTCTGGCTGAAGTGGTGCTCGGAAAAGCGGGTAACCCTCACCTGCTCGCCGAACTTCGGTTACCGCCACTGCCTGCGGGCGCTCGGCGACAAGACTCTCGACGCCCACGACCTCTCGTCCGTGCGGCTGATCTTCAATGGCGCCGAGCCGATCTCGGTCGAGCTGGCCGAGGAGTTCCTCGATCGCCTGGCCCCGTATGGCCTGCCCCGCACCGCGATGTACCCCGTCTACGGCCTGGCCGAAGCCTCGCTGGCCGTGAGCTTCCCGAAGCCCGGATCCATGTACCGTTACGTTACGGTCGACCGTCGCTCCCTCGCGGTCGGCACGCCGGCCCGGCTCGTCGAGCCCACCGACCCGACGGCGCTCAAGCTCATGTGCGAGGGCACGCCGATTGCGTTCACGAGCGTCAAGCTCGTCGACGATGCCGGGGCCGAGGTTCCGGCAGGCGCCGTCGGTCACTTGCTCATGCGTGGCGACAACGTCACGCAGGGATACTTCCGCAACCCCGAAGCGAATGCCGCCGCGATCACGGCCGACGGCTGGCTGCGCACGGGCGACCTCGCGCTCGAGCACGAGGGCGAGCTGTACGTGACCGGTCGCTCGAAGGAAATCATCTTCGTCAACGGCCAGAACTACTACCCGCACGACCTCGAGGCGCTGCTCCAGGCGGAAGCGGGCCTCGAGCTCGGCAAGGTCGTCGCCACGGGCGCGCGCGGCCGGGACGGGGAAACAGACGAACTGGTGCTGTTCGTGCTGCACCGGGGCAGTGTCGCCGATTTCCTGCCGCTCGCCACGCGCGCGATGCACCTCGTCAACGAACACGCCGGTGTCGAGGTGGCTCGCGTCGTCGCGGTCAAGCGGATCCCGAAGACCACGAGCGGCAAGCTGCAGCGAACGGCGCTCGCGCAGGCATACGAAGACGGCGAGTTCGCCGCGGAGATGGCCGAGTTCGACCGCGCCTGGGCCGAGTCGCACGGCCACGGCCGGGCGGCCAAGGGCCGCATCGAGCGCGAGTTGAAGGCGATCGTCGACGACGCGATGCCGGGCAAGCACGTGGACATCGATGACAACCTGTTCGACGTCGGCGCGAGCTCGCTGACGCTGCTCCAGGTGCACGAGAAGATCGACGCGCTGTACCCGAACGCGGTCGACCTCACCGAGCTGTTCGATTACCCGACGATCTCGCAGCTCGCGAAGCACCTGGAGGAGAAACTGGTGGCCAGTGGGTAGTGGCTGGTGGCTAGTAGGCGAGAACCCGCCGCTGGGCGGCGTCACACTAGCCACCGCCACTAGCCACTAGCCACTTCTTTATCCGGCGGCTTCAGCTTCCACCGCTTGTGCGACCACCACCAGCCCGCGGGGTCGGCGTCGATGTCCCGCTCCAGCACGCGCGCGTAGCGCTCGGTGGCCTCGCCGTTCGGCAACCGTTCCCCGGCCTGCGTGAGCGGTTCGAGTTCGATCTCGTAGCACCCCCGACCGAGTCGGCGCATCGAGACGAACACGATCCGCCCCCGCAGCGCGCGGGCGAGTCGCTCGGGGCCTTTGAAGAAGGCCGTCGGCTGGCGCAGGAACGTGGTCCAGTAACGCTCGGGACTGGTGCGCGGCACCTGGTCGGCGATCATGCCGAGGGCGCGCGCATTGCGGACGGTGCCGAGTTCGCGCGTCACGGCCTTCGCGGGCAGCAGCTGGGCGCCGAAACGCGTGCGGCGCGTGCGGAAATACTGCTCGGCGCGAGTGCCGCGCAACGGCTTGTAGAGCGCGACCATCCCGGCACCGAGTTCGAGCGAGAGCCGCAGCAGCAACCACTCGAAATTGCACTGGTGCCCGCCGATGAACACGTCGAGGCGGCGAATACTCTCGGGGGCGGGCGCGAGCACGCCCTGGGGGTCGATCAGCCGCACACGTCGTCGCAGCTCCGTGTCGGGGATCGAGCGCGCGTAGTCGATCTCGGCGAACACCTGCGACTGCCGGACCACGAATTCGCGTGCGATCGCCTCGCGCGACGTCTCGTCGAGCGTGGGAAACGAGCGTGCGAGGTTGCGACGGATCACGCCGCGGCGCAGGCCGAGCACCCGGTACACGAGTCCGAACGCGAGGCGCGAAAGCGCATATCGCCAGCGCAGCGCGAACGGCTCAGGGAGGTCGCGGTCCACACGATCGACGTCGAGTTCTCGGTACACGGCCGGGCGCGGTCAGCCGTGGGGACGTCGGCGTCGTGACACGAGGGACGGAATGGTGCCGGAGGAGGGACTCGAACCCCCGACCCATCGCTTACGAAGCGATTGCTCTACCAGCTGAGCTACTCCGGCTCGGAGGGCCGCGCATTATAAGCACGCAGCCCGGACGAGGGAAGCCGGAATCAGTCGCGGCGCGGGCGCACCCGGATCACGACGTCGATGCTGTCGATCTCGGTACCGGCCGGCAGCGGCGGCAGCTTCGCGAGTTCGAGATCTTCCGGGCGGATGTCCAGCATCTCGCCGGTTTCGACGTTCTGGAAATGGTGGTGCGGCGTCATCGTCGAGTCGTACACACAGCGATCCGGGTCGAGGTGGATCTGCCGCGCCAGCCCGTGCTCGACGAACAACTTGAGCGTGTTGTAGACCGTCGCCTTGGAAACCCGGCTCGGAGACTGCTTCAGGGCCGCGAGCAACTGATCGGCGGTCATGTGCGTGGGCGCGGCGAGCAGTACCTGCGCCACGCGGATGCGCTGCTGCGTGGGCCGGATGCCGTGGCTGTCGAGAATTTGGCTGACGTCGTTCACGGCCGTGGTCCGAAGCGATGCTTGCCGACAAGCGATGCGGATTATAAGGGGAGGGCCCGCCCACCCCGCAAATCCGCACAAACCGCGGTTTTTTGCAGGAAGCCGCGAGTCTCCGCCCCGTCCTAGCCTCCCCTGACGTCGCGAGCTCGCGGTCTGGGGGGTCCATGGAAGGCGGTCGGCCACGTGCGCTGCGAAACCCATCGGGCCGGAGCGCCCCCGGTTTCACGTTCGTCGAGCTGCTCACGTGCGTCGCGGTCATTGCGATCCTGGCGGCGTGGGGCATCCCTTCGTTCGCGGCGCTGGCGCGCGATTCGGCACGCACACGCGAAGTCAACCAGTTCCTGCAGGCCGTCTACCTGGCCCGCAGCGAGGCGATCAAGCGCAACGGTGTCGTGAGCCTGTGCCCCAGCGGCAACGGCAGCACGTGCGCGCCGGGCTCCGACTGGCGGACCGGGTGGCTGGTGTTCGTCAATGCCGACCGCGACTCGCCGGCCGCCCGGGATCCCGGCGAAAACCTGCTTCGCGCCTACGCGGCCTGGGACTCCGGTCACATTCTGTCCAATCGCACCACCCTATCCTTCCGCGCGTACGGACAGATGGGCGTCACGGCGACCGTCACGTTCTGCGACGACCGGGGCTCGTCGGCGGCGCGTGCAGTGATCATCAGCCAGACGGGACGGCCGCGCGTGTCGAGTCGCAGTGCATCGGGCGGCGCGCTCACCTGCACATAAGTCAAACGAGCGGCCGCTCGTCGCTGCACCCGGGCCGCTCGTCGGGCGATCGGCCAACGGAGCGCGCAGCCATCTATGCTTCCTTCCAAGATGAAACATGAACAGGGCGGATTCACCCTCATCGAGCTGATGTTCACCGTCCTGGTGCTGGCGGTGCTGCTCGCGATCGGCGTTCCCAATTTCAGGGACTTTCTCCGCAACAGCCGCATGGCCGCCGAGGCGAACGACCTGCTGAGCGGGCTCAACCTGACGCGCTCCGAAGCGATCAAGCGCCGTGCGCCAGTCACGCTCTGCGCCGGCACGAGCAATTGCCTTTCAACGGGTGACTTCGCCGATGGATGGCTGGTGTTCGTGGACGTCGACGGCGACGGCGTGGTGGACGTCGGCGAGGATGTACTGCGCCGGCACGATGCGATGCCGGAGGACATCGAGACGGCCGTGTACCAGACCGCCGACGCCGAAGACGAGGACGATCCCGAATTCGACGACAGTACGACTCGCTATGTGTCGTTCGGGCAGAACGGATTTCGTCGCATGAACGGCGGCGCGCTGCCGGTCGCACTCGCGCTGGTCGTCTGCGACGCGCGCGGCAACGTCGAGGCAGGCGGTGGACCGGACATGTCGGCAGCGCGTGCGCTCGAACTGACGACGTCCGGGCGGGCCGCGATCACGCGGTCCAAGGCGCGGATCGAAACCCTGGGAGGCTGCCCGTGAAGACTGGTCGACGCTATAAGGGCGCCGGGTTCACGCTGGTCGAAGTGCTGATCGCGCTGATCGTGCTGTCGATCGGCCTGCTCGGCATCGCGGCCATGTACGTGGAGACGCTGCGCGCCAACCGCTCCGCGCTCGTGCGCACGCAGGCGATCGCGCTCGCCTCCGACCTCGCGGACCGCATCCGCTCGAACCGCGTGCCGGCGAACAACTACACGGGCTCGGGCGTCAACGCCCAGGCCATCGCCGACCTCGCGGCCTGGAACGATCAGGTCGTGGACCAGCTCCCCGGCGGTGACGGCACGGTGCTGTTCCGTGCCGGCACGGCCACGACACCGGCGCTGTACATGATCCAGGTGTCCTGGACCGAAGTCGGCCAGGAAGACCCCTCCACCTACGAACTGCGGCTCGAGATATGACGACGCACGCACGGCGCGCAGCGCCCTCCCCGCATCGCGTTCCGAGACAGTCCGGCGTGAGCCTCGTCGAGCTCATGGTCGCGCTCGTGCTCGGCCTGTTCCTGATCTTTGGAGCGGTCACCATCTACGGCAAGAGCCGGTCCACCTATCGCACGACCGAGGCCGTGGCGCGATTGCAGGAGACCGCGCGCTACGCGTTCGACGCGATCGAACCGGACGTGCGCATGGCGAGCTACTGGGGCCTCGCGAGCCGCGCCGACTACATCGTCAACAGCGTGGGACCGGCCGATGACCGCCCGGCCGAACTCGACGATGCCGCGGCCGAGATCGACGAGTGCGGCACCAACTTCGCGATCAACCTGGAGGAATACATCGCGGGCGTGAACGGCGCGGACGAGACGGACTGGCCGCTCGCGTGCGATGCGTTCCGCGACGCCTGGCGCGAAGACACGGACATCCTCGTCGTCCGGCGCGGGGGCAGCACGCAGCCCGAGGAACTCGAGGAGGGGCGCATCTACATCCAGACGAGCCGCATCCAGGGCACGATGTTCGTGGCGACCTCCTGCGACGAACCGAAGAACCCGGCCTGCATCCCGGCGGACTACTCGCCGCCCGCGTCCGAGACGAGGCAACTCGACACGACGATCTATTACGTGGCGAACGAGTCCACCGCGCGTGACGACGTGCCTTCGCTGCGACGCAAGCGACTGGTCAACGGCGACGTCGTGGACGAGGAAGTCGTGTCGGGCGTCGAGGACCTGCAGGTGCGGTTCGGCGTCGACACCAATGGCGACACCAACGCAGACACGTACGTCGACCCGGAAACCGACCCGACGCTGTACGGGGGCTCGATCGTCTCGGCAACGATCTGGCTGCGCGTTCGCGCCGAAGACGCGGAAGTCGGCTTCGTCGACGACCGCACGTACTCCGCCGGCGAGATGGCGACGACGCCGGGCGGCAATTTCCGTCGGTTCCTCGTCTCCAAAACCATCCAGCTCCGCAACACCCGCACATGACTACTCGCACCGTACGCAAAGGTCCCGCGCGCGCACGCCAGCAGGGCGCGGCGCTGGTCGTCGGCCTGCTGTTGCTGCTGGTGCTGACGATCCTCGCGATCTCCGGCATGACGACGGCCTCGCTCGAAATGCTGATGGCCGGCAACGAGCAGTACCAGGAGCGCGCGTTCCAGGCGGCCGATTCGGCCGTCGAGCGCGCCATCACCGCGGGCATCTACAACACGAACGCGACGATCGGGGATTACGACCCACCCGTCGACCCCAACGATCCGCCCACGCCCGACCGCGGCACCGGCCAGACGGGATGCGTGCAGACGATCCCCGCCGACGGTACCGCAACCACGCCGTCGACCGACTGTTACGAGTACTTCATTCGGTTCGACGAGCAGTCAGGCACCACGCCGGTGCCCGGCGGCGGTTACAGCCTCGGCACCGGTTTCAACGCCTATCACTTCGTCGTCGACTCGTTCGGGACGTCCGACCGCGACGCTCAGTCCGACCACCAGGCCAGCTTCTACGTGATCGGCCCGGGCGGCAGCTGAGCCAGGCAGGGAGCACACATGAGCTTTGGCAAGAGAGCACGAATCATGACCACAGGGCGGAACTACATGAGTCCCTTCACTCGCTGGCAGCTGCTCTGGGGCGCAGCCGCGTCGGTGTTCGCGGCAGGCATGATCGCGCCGCCGAGCGTGCAGGCGGACGACATCGAGGTGTTCTTCAGCGTCGATGTGCCGACGAACGCCAAGCCGAACGTGCTGTTCATCCTCGACACGTCGCAGTCGATGTACACCGTCGAGGCCTCAGCCCCTCCAGACAATTACGACCCGTTGGTCGCCTATGACGGCGCCTGCGACGCAGCCGGGTACTACTGGACGATGACCGGCCAGCCCCAGCCGAACTGCGGACAGGCGGGGTGGGCCGCGATGACCCCGGCGCAGTTCGACTGCCCGGCCTGGCGCGACGCCGTGAACGCGGGCGGGTTCTCGACCAAGACCACTCGTGTGGCGCAGAAGGGTGCGAGCGACTGGATCAACCTGACGGCCCAACCGGCCCAGCAAGCGCTGCCGGCGGCCTGCGTGGGCGACACGAGCGCCACCGCTCCGGACGGCCAACCCCTGAGCTGGACCACGAAGGACAGGGGCAGGGACGTGTATCCGTCGCAGTCGTACACCGTCTATGACGGTAACTGGCTCAACTGGGCCTCCCAGAGCGCGGGCAACAAGTACCGCATCGACATCGTCCGCGAAGCGGTCGGCGAGATCATCGAGAATACGCAAGGCATCAAGGTCGGCCTGATGCGCTACGGCTATGACGGCGCGCGGGAGTTCCTGCTGAACTCGCCCCTCGCGTGCCTCGTGAAACCCGACCCGGACGAGAGCACGCTTTCGAGCAACGGCGCGCCCGTTGTCTTCCCCGTCACGGACCTCGACGGGTCCGCGGTGACCGGATTCGAACCGTCGAAGGATTCGCGCAGCGGCGAGACCGCGGTTCGCTCGCAACTGCGTTTCCAGCTCGGCCTCGACGACGACCTTGAGGTCATGAGCTGGATCGTCGACCCGTCCAAGAGTGCACAGCAGCAGCAATACCAAGTCGCCTTCGGTGGGGGCGGCACCTGCCCGATCCCGCTGTTCACGCCGGGTGGCCGGTCGCCGATCGGCGGCGCCATGTACGAGGCCTACCTCTACTTCGCGGGCAAGCAGTGGTCGCAGAAGTACGGCAAGCAGGCCGCGCTCGGCTCGACGTTCGGCTATCCGAGCGTGCCCCAGTCGCGCCTGACGAACTCGGAGATCTACAAGAGCCCGATCGTCGACTCGTGCGCCAAGAACTTTATCATCCTGCTCTCGGACGGCACGACCGAGCAGGACAACGACATCGACGGCCCGATCCAGCAGCTGCCCGGTTTCAGCTCGGCCGTCGGCCGGAGCTGTGACACCGACAGCTACCTGGCCAACGGCACCCCGCCGCCCTCGCAGTGCGTGGACGACATCGCCGAATACATGCTCGAAACCGATCTCCAGCCGAACAACGTCGTGCCGGGTCTCAACAACGTCATCACGTACACCGTGGGCTTCAAGCTCGGCACGGACACGGCGGCGAACGCCGCGCGCGAACTGCTGCGGGAAACCGCCACGCGCGGCGGTGGCCAGTTCTTCGAGGCCGGCAGCGCGGTCGAGCTCAAGGACAAGCTCGGCCAGATCACGCGCGAGATCCTGACGCACAACACGTCGTTCAGCGCCCCGGCCGTCACGGTCAACGCATTCAACCGTACGCAGAACCTCAACGACCTGTACATGTCGCTGTTCCGTCCGGCGTTCAACTATCGCTGGCAGGGCAACATCAAGAAGTACGTGCTCGACCCCTTGGACGGCGACATCCTCGACGCAGCCGGCAGGCCGGCGGTCGACCCGGGCTCGGGGTTCTTCTTCAGCACGGCACGCAGCTTCTGGTCCGCGAGCGCGGACGGCTCCGACGTGACGGCCGGCGGCGCTTCAGGGTTCCTCGAGTACGACACCCGCACGATGTACACGACCAACGGCACGACCACCGTCGAGCTCGACTCGAGCACGGCCAACGTGACGGCATCCGAGCTCGGCATCCAGACCGGGGATTACATCCGGTCCGGCGTGTCGGGCTCGGGCGACCTGACGGCCACGAACCTGCTCGAGTGGTTCTACGGCAAGGACATCGCCGACGCCGACGGCAACACGGTCACCGCGGAATCGCGCTATGAAATGGGCGACCCGCTGCACGCGAAACCGGTGTCGGTGATCTACGGCGCCGTGGGCAGCACCGAGGCGCAGCGCCTGCAGGACGACGCGCTGTTCGTCGTCACGAACGACGGCGTGCTGCACGCATTCGATCCGGACTCCGATGACCCGGCGGAACTCTGGGCGTTCGTGCCGCGCACGCAGCTCGGGCGCGTGCGCGACCTCTACTACAACCGGATCCTGACCCAGCCGGAGGACCGCGGTTACGGACTCGACGCCAATATCCGCGTGCTGCGCATCGACAACGACCGTGACGGCATCATCGAGCCGACACAGTGGGTCGACGTCGACGGCGACAGTGTCCACGACGCAGACGAGAACATCGAGTACGACCGCGTCTACCTGTTCTTCGGCCAGCGCCGGGGCGGCACGAACTACTACGGGTTCGACGTGACCAACAAGAACTCGCCCAGGCTGATGTGGGAGCGCAGCTACACCTCCGCCGGGGCCGGCCAGTCGTGGTCGATGCCCGTCACGGCGAAGGTCCGCATCGACACGACGGTGCACAACGTGCTGGTTTTCGGCGGCGGCTACGACCCCGACGAGGACACGATCGGGCCGCTGGACGAGGACGACCAGGGTGCCGGCATCTACATGGTCGACGTGCTCACCGGCAACCTGTTGTGGCGTGCCGGCCCCGACTCCGGCGCGAACCTGCAGATCACGAGCATGAAGCACGCGGTCCCAGGGGACGTGCGGGTGATCGACCTGACCGGCGACGGGTACGCCGACCGCATGTACGCAGCCGATCTCGGGGGGCGCGTCTGGCGTTTCGACATCTTCAACGGCAAGGACGCCTCCGGCTCGGAGGGCGACCGGCTCGTCGAAGGCGGGATGCTCGCGTCGCTCGGCAACGCCGAACAGGCCGACCCGAAGACGGTGTCGAACACGATCCGGTTCTTCTACGCGCCGGACCCGGCCCTGATCACGCAGCCCGGCCCGACGTTCATCAACGTCGCGATCGGTTCGGGACACCGCGAGTTGCCGGTCTCGGACACGACGGTGCAGAACTGGATGTTCAGCGTCCGCGACTACAAGGTGCTCACGCCGCTGATGACCAGCGGTTACAAGGACAGCTGCACCGGCGTCGATACCCCGTGTCACGAGATCGTCTACGAGGACGGCCTCGAGGACCTCACCGAGCTCGTCGGCGACGCGGCCACCGTGGCGGTGCCGATCGGCAGCAAGGGCTGGAAGCTGGCGCTCGAGGAGGACGGCGAAAAGGTGCTCGCGGAAGCCCGTACGTTCCAGAGCAACGTGTTCTTCACGACGTATTCGCCGGTGTTCCAGGGCTTGACGACCGACACCTGCGGCCAGAAGTTCGGCCTCAACAAGCTCTACGTCGTGAATGCGTTCGACGCACGGCCCTTCTACAACTATGACGCCGAGACCGGCGAGGCCACCACCGACCGCAGCACCGACCTCGCGCAGGGCAGCATCTCGCCGGAAGTCGTGTTCGTCTTCCCGACGCCCCCGAACACCGACCCGAACAACCCCGAGCCCGCCGTTCCGCCGGTGTGCCTCGTGGGCCTCGAGAAGTGCGGCTTCGGCGTCACCAACCCGCCGGTGCGTACGTACTGGCGCCAGCGCGGAGCCAACTGATGCCACGCCCAACCGCAGTGCCCCCGTCGCGGCAGCGCGGCATGACGCTGATCGAGGTGATGATCGTCGTCGTGATCGTGGCGATCCTCGCCTCGATCGCGGTGCCAAGCTACCGCAACTACGTCCTGCGTACCCACCGGACCGAGGCCCGGACGGCGCTGCTGGCGCTTTCGGCCCAGCAGGAGAAGTTTTACGTCCAGAACAATCGGTATGCGGATACGGCGGAGATCGACGACGCACCGCCGTCCGGCCTGGGAATGCCGACGACGACCGAGAACGGCTGGTACACGATTGCGATCGTCGACGGCGACGCCGAGGGTTACAGCGCGACCGCGACGGCAACGGGCGGCCAGGCCGACGACACGCACTGCGCTTCGTTCTCGATCGACGAGGCCGGCGTCAAGGACGCCACGAACGACGACTGCTGGGACTGACCCTGACGAGCGGCGCCTGACGGTCGGGCCGACCGTCAGAGCGCTGCGTCGTCGGACTTGAGCGCCGCCGGCTGCCGCAATTCGCGCGGCAACGCGAAGACGACGCTCTCCGCGCGGCCGAGGATCTCCTCGGCGCCCTGCCCTCCCCACTCGCGCAGGCGCTCCACGACGCGACGCACCAGCAGTTCCGGCGCCGACGCGCCGGCCGTGACGCCGACCGCACGCTTGCCCTCGAACCACTCGGGACGCAGGTCGGCGGGGCCGTCGACGAGGTAGCCCGGGATTCCGGCCTTTTCGGCGATCTCGCGCAACCGGTTCGAGTTGGAACTCGTGACCGAGCCCACGACGACCACGACGTCACAATCCGTCACGAGCTTCTTGACCGCGTCCTGGCGGTTCTGCGTCGCGTAGCAGATGTCTTCCTTGCGCGGGGTCGCGAGCGTCGGGAAACGCAGCTTGATCGCCTCGAGGACGTCCGCCGTGTCGTCGACCGACAGCGTCGTCTGCGTCACCACCCCGACGCGCGTCGGGTCCCGCACCTCGAGCTGACCGACGTCCGAGACGTCCTCGACCAGCATGATGCGGCCGCCGCTGCCCTCGTCGAACTGGCCCATCGTGCCCTCGACCTCGGGGTGACCTTCGTGCCCGATCAGGATGACGTCGAGCCCTTCGCGCGCGTAGCGGGAAACCTCCATGTGCACCTTGGTGACGAGCGGGCAGGTTGCGTCGAATACGCGCAGGCCGCGTCGCCGTGCCTCGGCCTGCACGGCCTTCGCGACGCCGTGCGCACTGAAGATCACGGTCGCGCCGTCCGGAACCTCGTCGAGTTCCTCGACGAACACGGCGCCGAGCCCGCGCAGCCGGTCGACCACGAACCGGTTGTGCACCACCTCGTGGCGGACGTAGATCGGCGCCCCGAACAGCTCGAGCGCCCGCTCGACGATGTCGATCGCCCGGTCGACGCCGGCGCAGAAACCGCGGGGATTGGCGAGCAGGATGCGCATGGAGAAGTGATTAGTGACTAGCGGATAGCGGTTAGTAGGAGGGTTGTTCACTCGTCAGCTCGGCTTACCCGATTCGACATCAATGATGCGGGCCAGTTCTACGTCTTACTATCCGCTAACTCCGCTGTTCCCGGAACGCGTCGAGCAGCAGCAGCGCCGCGCCGATCGTGATCGCGCTGTCGGCGATGTTGAACGCCGGGAAGTAGGACGCGCCCCAGTGGGCGTGGATGAAGTCGATCACGTAGCCGTGGGTGACGCGGTCGATCACGTTGCCGATCGCGCCGCCCACGATCAGGGCAAGCGCAATCGGCAGCAGCCGCTCACCGCGTGGCAGGCGCCAGAGCCAGACGACCAGGGCCAGGCTCACGACGATGCCGAGCGCCACGAAGAAACCGCGCTGCCAGCCCGACGCGTCGGCGAGGATGCTGAATGCCGCGCCCGTGTTGTGCAGCAACGTGAAGTCGAGCACCGGCAATACTTCGACGCGCTCGTAGAGGTCCAGGAAGCGCGTGACGAGGAACTTCGTGGCCTGATCCAGCGCGACGACGGCGAGCGAGAGCCAGAGCCACGCGGCCGGATGCGTCCGCTGCACCAGCAGCGCGGCGCGCTCCGCCACGGTCGCGTGGTGTTGCGGATGGCCGGGCTGGTCCGACGCACGACGTCGGTGCTCCTGC